>JAFWTH010000045.1 GCA_017518975.1 Clostridia bacterium | reverse complement strand
GCCTCAATTTGCAGAGCATCCGGCTGTTAACCGGAGGGTTACAGGTTCGAGCCCTGTCCGGGGAGAAATGGAAAAGCGCCGATAAGGCGCTTTTTCCATTTCCCCCGGACAGAAAACAAGGCGAAGAACCTGTAAGGTAAAGTATACCGAGCAACGCGAGGGATACTTTATGCCAACATCTCGCGAAGCGAGATTTGGCGATTCGAGCCCTGTCCGGGGAGAAAAAGAAAGAAGCCCAAACGGGCTTCTCTCTTTTTCTCTTCTCGCCCTGAAGGGCGAAGAACCTGTAGGTAAAGTATTCCGAACACCGTGAGGAATACTTTATGCCAACATCTCGCGAAGCGAGATTTGGCGAATCGAGCCCTGTCCGGGGAGAAAGAAAAAAGAGACGCTGTGCGTCTCTTTTTTCTTTTTCATCATACAAGAGGGCGAGAACCTGTAAGGTAAACAACTTCGCGTAAACGCGAAGTTGTTTATGTTAAGGCTCGCAACGCGAAGACTTCACGTCTTCAGCGTAAGAAATATCAGACGGGCGCAGCCCGAATGATATTTCTTATCCCGCTAACGGCGTCTTCAACGCCGTTAGCGGACGAGCCCTGTCCGGGATTAGAAACCGTAGATAAAGTATACCGAGCAACGAGAGGAACAGTAACCGTTTTTATTGAAAAAACCACATTTATAAAGTATAATATTTTTATCAGAACGTGTCACAAGCCGTTCTTATCTTTGATTGGAGTACATTTCAGAAACCGAAAAAGATGATCAGACTTATTTTTCCCGAAGACGGAGCGCAGATATCTGTACTCAGTCCCGCTCACAGAGAATATATAAGACGACATATGTCAGGTTCGCTCGACCGCGGAGAATTTGACGAGAGCGTAACGGATTTCATCGCGCAGCCGCAGAACGAGATCTTTATCGCCGCCAGAACTAATCTCACGTATCCCTCCGCAGTATTCTTCCGTTGGTCGTGCGACGATCCCGTGAGAGTAAACGATATTCGCGTTTCAGAGAATCCGGATATGTCCGGACCCGAGACCGTCACCATCGGAAGGATATTTCCCGTTGCGGGTGAAGGCGACGGCTCGGTATTCTGCTGCGCCGTCACTAACTTCAAAACGGGGCGGGATTATTTCTGGCAGGTCGTGACCGAAGACGGCGGAAAGAGCGAGATCAGGCGCTTATTCGTCGCGCCCGACGTTCTCAGACCGATCTATCTGTCCGGCGGATCAAACGTTCGCGACCTCGGCGGGTGGATGACGAAGCACGGGCGGCGCGTCCGTCAGGGCCTCCTTTACAGAGGAGTCGAGATAGAAAGCGTTGAGGGGGAAAAAGACCACAATCTGACCGACGAGGGGAGAGCGGCGCTGGCGCACGAACTCGCCGTCAGGACTGATCTCGATCTTAGGGAAGAATCGCTCGACGGGGACGTCCGTCACGGCGAGTGGTTCGGGATCAGGCATATCGTCGCACCGCTCGACACGTGGTGCGGCATTCTTGAAGAGGATGGTTCCGCTCGCCTCAAGGCGGTGTTTGACGTTCTTCTTGATTTTGAGAATTATCCGATCTATTTTCACTGTTACGCGGGAGCGGACAGAACGGGGACGCTCGCCGCGTTTCTCCTCTTCCTCCTCGGGGTTTCCTATTCCGACGTCAAACTTGATTTCGGCATCACGACCCTGTCTACCTGCGATCACCGGAACTGGGAACTCCACGGATACAGAGAGCGCTTTCTCGCGCTGCTCCGGGAGAGGTACCCGGGCGCCGCAGATCACGCGGAACTTATGGAATCACATCTTCTCTCGCTCGGAATAGAGAAAGACCAGATCAGGAAACTGAAAGAGTTTCTGCTTGAGTAAAACTTTAAACGCTCAAAACGAACTGAAAGGAGAGATTTCTTTGAAGAAAAAGATCAGAGGCATCCTTAAATGGGGCCTCGGCGCTTTCTCTTTGGTTATGACGAACAATCTTGTCGTTTCGGGTACGGGATTGTTTACAGGGGTCATGCACTTGTTTACGCCCATGCAGTCAATGATGTTTGACTCTATGATCCTCTCTGTTTTGTTGATCATTTACGCTTTGGTTTCGATCACCTTTGTTCTTACGGATAATGATAAAGCCGCAAAAGGAAAACAAAAGGCGGGAGGACTTATAAAAGAATACATTGACGGAAAGATTAAAGACGCAACGTTAGAAGATGTTTTGAAGAAAGATACCGCGGTCCGGGAATACGCCCGTGACGCCGACAAACGCATGGACGCTTTTACGGACAGAATTGAAGACTTTCATATAAAGACTCGTTCGTCAGGCAAAATCGTGATGCTTGTTTTCTATTCACTCATTCTTGCGGTTTCTGTTTTCCTGTTTATAAGGCGTGACGTCGCCGTCCACGTCAATAATATAATAATCGGTGTGGTTCTTATCGTCGACGGGGTTTTGAGTATAATTTCCGCGACTTCCGCGAAAAAAGAGCGAGTTTATAAGTTTTACGTGTTTTCACTCATTCTGTCTGTTGCCTCGGTAGTATTGGGGATTATGTTTATCGTTTTCTCTCAGAAAACGGGAGTTGCAGCTATGCAGGCTGTCAGTGTGGTATTGATCGTCAAATCTCTTGCAGGATTCTTTGTGGCGATCCGCAACAAAAAAGTGATATCCTCGATAACCGATACGCTGACCCTGATAAAGAATCAGGAAACGTCGGCCGACGAGCCGGAGGAAAAGATGTAACGCCGGTAATGCTTAATGAAATAAAGCGTCGGGAATACCTTTCGTATTCCCGACGTATTTTATTTCTGATTCTTTTTCACATATTCAACAAGCGCTTCGCCAACTATCCCGCCCTCGAACGGGCGATTTCCGTGACCGTTCGGAACTCCCCCCGGTCCGTAAAATTCGCTTACCGTCCCGTATTGCCCGAGAATTCCGGAATACGTGATGGTGTCGGCGAGCTCGTCAGCCGTTTTGTCTTCCAGCTTGAGCATATCGAATAAAGCAAGCCCCAACGTATGTCCGCAGAAGCCCTCGATAACGCCTGGAGAGTTCGGTATATATCCCGTATCGGTTCTTCTGAAGCTTACGGCGTATAACGCGTCATTCCGCTCCGCGTTACCCGGCAAACGGATCCCGAGCCACAACGGGAGAAGGAGGGAGTTCGTCAGTACCGTTTTGCGCGGACAGTCGAAAACGTCTTCAGTTTTACTGTCGTCGATCGTCCAACTGTGATGTCCGCGATAATTAAAACGATCGAGCCCGTCGTAAACCTTCCCGGCGATCTCAACGTATTCATTCATTCCCGAAAAGTTTCCGAACCATTCGAGAGATCCCGCCGCAGCGGCGGTCGATGCGAACGAAGGTTTACAAGGCTCAAACCCGAGCCGGTTCGACGAATGGCAGTTTCCGAAGAGTCCGTATTCTTCTCCGTCTCTCGCGCTGCAGTACTGTTCCGTCTCATCCCCGTTGAAATCCATTAAGAAGTCGCAGACCTTCAGGAATCTTACCTGTTTGTCCGCTGCCCATTTGACTGAGGGAAAGACGCGTTCCGCGAGTGATGCGTCGCCTCCGTGTGCTAAATAGTCGCGGAAGAGCAGAATATAGTAAGCGGTGACTTCCGAAGCGTTGTTATTGAACGATTCGCCTATGAACGTATCGGACCCCATCGACCACCAGTTGGGAATAAAACCCGCCTTCTCCCAACGTGTGTGTATATTGAGCAGAAGCAGCCCCACTTCGTCCGTATGACCGCAGGCGAGGAGCATCCTCGCGCCTCCGTTTGTGTCTCTGACGTACGAGTTGGCGTATTTTCTGATCCCCGCTATCATCCCGCCGTCCCTGTTTTGCTGCATCCTGACGGTGAGCAGAAGCGATTCGACGATGTCCCGAAGCCTGATATCCCCGATCCTGCGCGGGTACTCGCCTTTGTTCAGCCATTCTCCCCATTCTTCCGCCGCTTTTCTGACGTATTCAGGCGGAGAAATACGCACTCTATCGTATCCTTTCCCATACGCGAAGTCATGCCAAACGGGGATTGATATCAAATCTCCCGGTTTAAGACGAACGCTTATTTTCAGAGAACATCCGTATTTCTCAGGAATATATTCCGATCCGGGGACGCTTATCCGAAGACGTCTTTCCGCCCAGTTTTTCGTTTCTTTCGCGCCGAAACAGTATTCTCCGGGTTCTTTTACGATCTCAAATGAACCGTCGCCGGGGATAAGAGCGTTTTTGTCCGCTTTAATTCTGATCCTGATGGTCAGAACGGCGGGCTTCATCCTTTCGTTTTCGACTGTCAGAAGTCTGAGAACGGATAGAGATCCGGGACGGGCGGCGTCCGTGACCGTGAAGCGAAGACCGTCACAGTATGACGCCCCGAAGAACGTACCGCATCCGCGAAGACGCGACATCTCAAATCTGATATCGCCGTGTCCGAAAAGGGATACGGTTTCTGACTCGATATAGTTCGGACACGTATAGTCCGGACCGATTGCAAAATCGATCTCGCCGTCGGGATACCCCGAGATCCCGACCGCTCCGCTCCCGAGAAAATAACTGTCCCTGTGACCGAGCGGTGGGATCCGATTCTTTGTCGCTTCCTCTATCCACTTACGCATTTCCGGTTCTCCGTTACAGTCCGAATGAAGACAGATACTTTTTAGTGTTCTCGCACATAGTATCGAACAGTTTTCTCGCGTCGGCGAGCGAACACGTGACTAGAGGATCGTTTGCAAATACTTCAAAAACGGCATCGACGTTTCTTTCCGCGATCGCCTCGTTCAGCGCTTCCTGCTGCCCGCAGGCGCGCGCGATAAGCGGATAAATATTTGTCGGGACGTCTCCCGCCATGACGGGGTCGATATTGTCGGAAGAGAACCTGGCGTTCGTTTCAACGACGGCCCCGCGCGGCAGATTCGGGATCTGCCCGTTGTTCGGGATGTTGACGTTTGTTACGATATCTTCAAGACCGCATAGCGAACGGATCTGACGTATTCCGTCTTCGCCTGAGAGGTGCAGTTCAAGAGGCGTTTTTCCCGAAAGCAGTCCCTCGCTTTTTTCGAGCCGTTCATTAAGATCTTCGAGTCGCCAGCTCACGGGAGTCAGCGCGAATCTCATTTCTCTGACTCTTTCGGGATTATCGAGATACCATTTTCCCTCGCAGAATTCGGCAAGGTGTCTGTCTCCCGCTGCGGCGATAAGACCGTAGCGTTTGAAAAGATCCATTTTTACCTTTTCAGCCGTGGCGAAATGATTGTTGAGATCAATCGATTGCGTTATACCTTCGGGTGTTCCGTCGGGATTCGCGCGGCAGTATTCCGCATAGACGGGGAACAGATCGACGCCTCTCCAGCTCGCTTTTGTGATCCACGTGAAGTGATTGACTCCGATCACGTTGGTTTTTATATCTTCACGCGGTACTCTTTCCTTGATCCCGAACTTATCCTTCAGGATCTGGGCGAGGAATTCCTGCGTTCCGAAAACCTCGTGACAGCAGCCGAACGCTTTGATCCCCGGAAAGACCCTGTAAAGCGTGCGCGTGCAGATCGACATGGGGTTGGTGTAGTTAATGACCCATGCGCCCGGCGCGTATTTCCTGATATTCTCGGCGATATCCTCAAACATCGGAACGGTTCTCATCGCGCGAACTATCCCGCCGGGGCCGGTCGTGTCTCCGACCGATTGATAAATGCCGTATTTTTCAGGCTCGTGAACGTCGGACGCCATGTCCTCAAACGTGCCGGGGAGAATTGAAATGACGACGAAGTCGGCGCCTGAAAGCGCCTCCGCGGGTGTGTTGACCGCACGGTAAGTCCAGACGCTTTTCCCTTCCGGCAGGGAATTATGCATATTACCGATGATCTCGTTTTTCCTCGCGGCTTCAATATCTATATCGTAAAGCCGGACTTCTCCCGAAATGTCTTCCGTGTAAACGAGATCGCTCATAAGTCCCCACGCCCATCCACGGGACCCGCCTCCGATATATGCGATCCGGATCCCGTTCATTTTCCCGTTTTCATACTTCATTTTTTTACTCCTTGTATACAGACTGATCCGATCATCCTCTGAAAACCTATTCACCGTGTTCCGCGAGATACCCGGTCATATAGAAGTACCCGGAACCGATCGTATCGTCGAAAAGACCTGTACCTATCGTCTGGTGCGGGTCGTCCGATTCATAGTGGTAAAAAACTCCCTTTGGATCGATTCCCTGCGCGGTATACCAGGCAAGTCCTTCCTCAGAATACGGGAAATAGATGCGTGCACGTTTCCACATTCCGTGGTTTATATAGTTTATCGTTTCATAACTGAATCCGATACTGTAAAAATCGCCGTCCGCGACGTATGTGTTTCCGAGCGACTCCCACCCGCGCGGCTGTTCGTACGTCGCCATGTAAGCGCAGTAAATCGAACCCATGCCGTACAGGAAGACGTTGCCCTCGATCCTACATCTTTCAAGCTCTCCTCCGACGCTTCCGCAGATCGCCTCTCCTGTACCGAATGATCCTTTCGCCTGTTTTTCTCTTACTCCGAAACCGTCGTAAGCGATGAGGTTATCCTTGACAAGACAGTCGGTGATTTTGGAAGCGGAAACGCCGTTTTCATCGAGGTCGGAAAGACCGTTCCAAATTTCCGCCCCGTGACCGCACGCGACCATCACGTTTCCGATATAATTTACGTTGTGTATCTGGTTCGGGTTGCCGGGTTCGCCGCCTCCCTGGCTTGTCAGTGCGCCGTCTCCTACGTCGTGGATATAGTTGTTTATCATATAAACGCCGTCGGACTTTCCGTAAATTTCGATACCGCTTTCTACGGATGAAAGAGCCCCGTGTGCGCAACCTATCTCGCAGTTTGTAAACGTAACGTTGGTGCCTCCGGATCTGACGCAGTACGGTCCGGCGTACACGAACGCCAGATTGTCGACATGTAAATCGTTAGCGCCCCACGCAGCCGTACCGTTTCTCCCGGCTTTTATGTCGTGAAAATAATCGGCGGGGTTTCCTTTATCAAAGTAAAGATAGAGCGATCCGGTCTCATAGTCGTGGAAGAATTCAAGATTATGAAGAAGTGTTGTCCCGGGATCCGTCATATCACGTTCCTGAGCCTCGTACCACTCAAAACCGTTGTAGTACATACCCCTGTCGCACGACTTTATCCCTTCGCCGAAAGTCTGCAGATCTCCCTGTGCCGCTATCCTGAGGCCTACATACCGACCCTCGTCAAAGTACATGTTCGCGATTTCAGACCGTTCCCCTTGCCAGTAACCCTCAACTTCGGTACCGTCGTACAAAACGCCGATTTTGGGGTCGATATTATCGATCTTCCAGACGTTCGGATATCCGGTCGCCACCCAGTTGCCTACGTTTCCGTATTCGGAAAAATCAAGAGCGCAGGTGAACAACGGCTTCGGTCCTTCGCCGTACGCGCCGTAGTCGACGCCCGCGGTACACGTCAGCGCGCTGACGGAATTCTCATGGTATCGTTCCGGATAAAACACGCTTCCTCTTTCAAAGAAAACTCCGTCGCCTTTTCTCGTCTTAGCAACGTATGTGTCCGATCCCGGGTAATACTTGAACAGAGCCATAGGGCTCTTCCACGCGGTCTCGGGAGACAACCCGTCGTTCTTGTCGTCGCCGTTTATCGAGGAAACGTAATAGCATTTTCCGCCTCGCGCGGTCACCGTCTCGGGCGTAAGCTCCGACGGAGAGTTCTTTATTGCGGCGATCCTGTCTTTGAGCAGTTTGTCAAAATACGCTTTATCCTCCGCGGTGTATTCGCGCCAGTCGAGATCCGTCGCGAGGTGATAGTTTTTGAGATAATCGGATATTTCACCGTCCGAGGACGACGTGAACGCTTTTGCTTCTTCGTCCGTCTTGAAGAACCCGATATATCTGATAACGAAACTCCCGTCGTGGGATTGTTCCTCGCCGCATGGCACGAAAAGAAGATTGGCGATCTGTTTTGAATAGTCGACGTTGGAATGAGCGGCGCTCACTTCTTTGAGATCGATATACGCGGTTCTCATCCCGTCCTCGTCATTTCCGCCTGAAACGGTGAGTTCCTGCAGGAACCCCGACGTTTCTTTCACCGTTCTGTTCACGTTGTATACCGCTCTCAGAGCGGTTTCATCCATACCGTCATATGAAAAGCATATTTTGACGTACGGAGTCGCCGAAACGTCGATCTCACCGTAGTTTATCGAAATACCGACTGTATTCGCTTCAACGTAAGCTCTGTATGCCGACGGGTCGTCCATATAGGCGCGGAGCAGGGGATATTCACCGCTTCCGTCGAGTTTGTGAGCCATACCTCCCGCACAGATCGAGCCGTTTTCAAAAAGATATGACGCTCCGTAGATCAGCGGCTTGTCTCCCTCAGGGTCGGGTTCGTATCCCTGCCACGCACGGTCGATCGATTCTTTCAGTCTTTTGATAACGGTCGCCGCTTCGGCTCTCGTCGTCAGTCCCTTGGGGTTGAAGTTCATTTCCCGGTCTCCGACGAAAATACCGATCTTCTTGAGCGAATCGATAGGCGCTTTTGCGTAATCGGAGATCTTTCCCGCGTCGTTGAAGTAGAAAATGCCTCCCGATCTCACCGTGTTGAGATCAAGCGCGTTCAACAGACGCGAGACACACGTTGCGAGCTGTTCTCTCGTTATGGGATCGCCGGGTCGGAACGTTCCGTCCGGATAACCGTTGACTACTCCGAGCCCCGCAGCCCATGAAACGTACGGGGAGTACCAGGAGTTGTCGGACGTATCCGAAAATCCCGTTTTACCGTTTCCCTCGGCGCCGACAAGACGTCCGATGATCGTGATGAACATCGCCCGCGTCAGCTTGCCTCCGGGAGAGAACTTCGTTTCCGAAACGCCCTGCATAAGATCGTTTTCATAAACGTACTTCACGTATTCGTAATACCACGCTTCTTCTTTCACGTCGTCGAACGGAAGTTTCCCGTCTTTCGCGTAAACTCCGTAAACGGAAGTAAGACCGAGTGTCAGCGCAAATAAAAGGGTGATTGAAACGAGTTTGATAAATCTCATAACCGGCTCCTGTCGTCAAAGTATACTTTTCTGATTTGATTATATCATTTTAGTTATCCCGTTGCAATAAAACAAACGGTAAAAAGGTTGTTGTACGGTGAACTGTACTTCCGTTTTTCAAAAAAACATCCGTATCTTTACAAATAACGCTATTATCTGTATAATACAGTTTGGAACGTTCAGATTCGGAGGTCGGAATGGCTCTCATTACAAGAAACTTTATTTGTTCGGGTTTCGGAATAAGCGATTATAAAACGTATTACTCCGCTCCGCTTATGAGAAAGAAACTGTTTCTTCGGGAAAAACCCAAAAAGGCGTCTCTTCTTTTTTCGGGTCTCGGTTATTATCGGCTTTTTATAAACGGTGAAGAGATCACCAGAGGCCATTTATCTCCGTATACGTCAAATACCGATAAACTCGTCTACTTTGACCGATACGACGTTACGGACAGATTTGAGAGCGGTGAGAACGTTATCGCTTTCATTCTGGGGAACGGAATGAGGAATCCTCTCGGAAACGTGCATCTCGCGGAATCACGTTTCGTCGGGGAACCGTGCGCCGCGTTCGTCCTTGAAGTCACGAAAGAAGACGGATCGGTCGAAACGATTGAAGCTGACAACTCAGTCAAAGTTCATTCGTCTCCGATCCTTTTCAATGATCTTCGGATCGGAGAAAGATACGACGCTCGCCTTGAAAAAGAGACCGAGGGTTGGCTTGACCCCGGTTTCGACGATTCCGGTTGGCGCTTTGCCGAAAGATGCGAAATGCCGAGAGGCGATCACCGTATCGCAGGTTTTCCTCCGATTAAAAAGAGACGAACGCTGAAACCGGTCGCTGTCTTCAGTGACGGAGACGGTTTTATATACGATTTCGGCGTCAACGGCGCCGGCCTTGTTACGATCCGGGGCGACTTTGAGGAGGGGAGAAGACTCGTCCTGGAGTTTGCCGAATTGTTGTCGGACGGGAAGTTGCTCACTGCGCCTCTCCGGATACTTGATCCCTCTGTCGGACTTGGCTACACGCATCAGACGGTCGACTATACCTGCCGCGGAGGAGAATTCACTTACACTCCGTCCTTTACGTATGAAGGATGCAGATATATCAAGATAACCGGTATTACGAAAGAAGAAGCGAATCACGATCTTCTCTCGTTTGATCATATGAGCACGGAGATGGATGAACGGGGAACGTTTCACTGTTCCGATCCGGTATTGAACAGACTCCAGCTTATGACGAGGGAAGCAACTCACTCGAATATGTTCCACATTCCGACCGACTGTCCTCACCGCGAAAAGCACGGGTGGACGGCAGACGCCGCCGTTTCTTCAGTCCATTTACTGATGAATCTCAATTGCGACGACATTCTTACGGAATGGATGAATAACGTGGCGCTTGCGCAAAACGACGCCGGCGCAATGCCGGGTACCGTTCCATCAGCGACTGATTGGGGTTTTGACAGCTGGAACGGTCCCGCGTGGGACGCCGTGCTCGTCGAGATCCCATACCGCCTTTGGGAGATGAGGGGAGATGTGAGAGCGGCTTCCGCTGTCCGATCTGCCTTGTTCCGTTATATTCCGTACATTCTCAGGAGAAGGAATGAGAAAGGTCTCGTCGCTATAGGACTCGGAGACTGGGTCGCTCCGCATGATACGATCAAAGCTCCGCTTGAATTGACGGATACGGTGATGTGCTTTGATTTTTGCAATAAAGCCGCCGCGCTTTACCGTGTCCTCGGCGACAGGGAAATGGCGGATTTCTGTCTCTGCACTGCGAGATCTTTCAGAGACGCGATCCGTAATAATCTGATAGATCACGAAAACGCGCTTGCAGCGGGGAACTGTCAGACGTCTCAGGCAATGTGCGTTTATTACGGCATTTTTAACGATGATGAAAAGAAACGCGCGGTCGATCAGCTTGCGGGAATGATCGAGCGCAACGGCGGATATCTTGATACGGGCGTCCTCGGGGTCCGCGTACTCTTTCGTGTCTTATCGGATTACGGGTACGTCGATCTCGCTCATGAGATGATCAGAAGACCCGATGGGCCGTCGTACGGCGATATGGTTCGTAGAGGCGATACGACTCTTGCCGAAGACTTTCTGCTTGAAAATGAGAGGATCAATTCCCGCAATCATCATTTTCTCGGCGACATTTCCGCGTTTTTCATGTCGTATATATGCGGGATCAGGGTCAATCCGAAAGCCGAGGAGGATCTCAAAGGAGTCATTGACGGCGGTTCGCCGCGAGTTCCGGCTGACGGATATAATAATATCAATGTTCTTCCGACGGTCCCGTCGGGCGTCGATTTTGCCGAGGCATCGTACAAAGCGCCCGGAGGTGAGATAAGAGTCGCGGTGGAGAGAAATAAAGCGAACAACAGTATAGTTTTGAATATTTCGGTTTCCGGACTCATATACGGATCCGTTTTCCCTCCGCTCGGGTACAAGTTCGACGGATGCGGATGTTATCCGCTTACAGTCGGAAAACACGTATACGAGTCATTCGAAATTAAAAATACAACAGGAGTTTGAAAGTGGGCGCGGGTTCAGTCGTTTATTATATCGGTCAGGGATTCGGAATACTCGCCGTGATCCTTGGTTTCATCTCATATCAGATGAGATCGTCAAAGACCGTTCTTCTGTTTCAGATTTCAGCCTGCGCAGTTTTTTCGCTCCATTATCTGATGATCGGAGCGATGTCCGGCTTTGCGTTGAACGTTCTCTGCCTTATCCGTAACGTTACGTATTACTTCAAGGGGAAGTGGATCCTTAAAGACCCGTTCGTAACGGTGTTCTTTACCGTTATCATGGGAATAGTCGGCGTTCTTTCGTGGCAGGGGTATCCGTCGGTCTTCGTTATAATCGGGATGATGGTCAATACGGTCGGGATGTCCTTCCGCGACCCGCAGAATATGAGAAAAAGCATTCTCGTCTCGTCGCCGCTCGTTATTCTCTACGACGTCCTCGTCGCATCATACGGAGGAATCCTGTACGAATCGGTCGTTATTGTTTCATCGCTTGTCGGAATAATACGGAGTGCGCGTAATAAAAGGGAAGTTACCCGTTAATATTAACCCCCTCGTTTGCCGTTTCGGCATACGAGGGGGTGTATTATTTGTTTTGTCTCATGACCTCAAACGCAAGTACCGTTACGGCGGAGGCCGTTGACAGCGAGCCGCGGAATTCACGTCCGTAGTCGATCCTTACCGTCTGATCGGCAGCGTCAAGAGTCGATCTTGATATTCCGCGCTTTTCTCCACCGACGATGAGCAAGAGCGGTTTTGAGAGGTCCGCATCGTAAATCGAGATCGAATCCCTTATTCCTGCGCAGACCGTTTTGTATCCGGTCTCTTTAAAAGTTCTGCAAACAAAGAGCGGATCGTCGCATTTGAAAACATCTATCAACTCGGACGCCCCGGCGGATGACCTGCAAACTACGCCCGCCGCGCTCATCCAGTTCCTGCCCGGAAGCACGATCCCGTCGGCGCCCGCAGCGTACAGAGAGCGCACGGCGTATCCGAAATTGTACGGATCCTCGATCCCCTCGATCATAACGTAAAAACCGTCTTTTTTTATTCTCTCCCTGTCAATTTCCGGAATTACCCGTTCGGTACACTCGGCGATTATTCCTCCGTGCGAATTTCCGACGGCGAGTTCGGCTATACGGTCAGGGGTGACGGGGATAACGTCGAAAGAGTATTTTTCACTCATCGTTAAAAGAAAAGAAAGCTCACGCGATTTGGAGCTTCTTTTCGTTTCATCGTAAAGGACGCGAAGGATCCGTCTTCCGCCTCTTTCGTAGGAGTTGATAACCGCACGCAGAGATGTCATTCCCTCAAAAAGAACCGATGCTTCGCGATTTTTCTCTTCTTTTCTCATATTATTTAGCGGCATTCATCTTAAGATATGCGTTGATAAAACCGTCGATCTCTCCGTCCATTACCGCCTGGATGTTTCCGTCTTCATATCCCGTTCTCGTGTCTTTTGCAAGGGTATAGGGCATAAAAACGTATGAGCGTATCTGGTTGCCCCATTCGATGTTCGTTTTGACGCCCTTGATATCGTCGATTTTCTCGAGTTTCTCGCGCTCTTTGATCTCCAGAAGTTTCGATTTCAACATTTTGAGCGCGGTTTCTTTATTCTGAAGCTGGCTTCTCTCGGTCTGGCATCCTACGACGATCCCGGTCGGGATATGGACGATCCTGATAGCGGAGTCCGTTTTGTTGATATGCTGCCCGCCCGCACCGCTCGAACGGTGAGCGGTAATTTCGAGATCCTCATCATTAATGACGATCGAATCATCGTCGTCGAACTCCGGCATTACCTCGACAGATGCAAAAGAAGTGTGCCTTCTTCCGGATGCGTCAAAGGGAGAGATCCGGACAAGTCTGTGGACTCCGTTCTCGCTTTTCAGATATCCGTAAGCGTTTTCGCCCTCGATAACTATAGTCGCCGATTTCAATCCGGCTTCGTCTCCGTCGAGCCAGTCGACGAGTTTTACGTTGTATCCGTGGCGCTCGCCCCATCTCGTGTACATACGGTAAAGCATCTGCGCCCAATCCTGCGCTTCGGTCCCCCCGGCTCCGGGATGAAAACTGACTATCGCGTTGTTCCTGTCGTATTCGCCTGAGAGAAGGATCTCTATGCGCTGCTTTTCCTCTTCTTTTTCTATCTCGACGACGCTTGATTCCACTTCTTCGATAAATGACTCGTCGTTCTCCTCAATGGCAAGCTCTGCAAGCGCGATCGTATCCTCAAGTTTCGCCTCGAGTTTTTCGTAGGATTCGATTTTGTCCTTCATCTGCTTTATGCGTCTGAGCGTTTTTCCCGACTTCTCCTGATCTGACCAGAAATCCGCCGACAGGGTCTCTTCTTCCAGAGCGGCAACGTCGGTTTTTAACTGATCGATCCTCAGTGCGGAGCCGAGTTCTTTGATATTATCTCTGAATCCCGTGAGTTTATATTTCGCCTCTTCGAGTTGAATAATCAATTCTTTGTCCTCCGTTCAATCGTCAAGAGAAATCATCTCAAGTCTGTCTGTATCCGGTTTCGGTCTTTTAGGAATCCTCTTGAAAGGGTCGTATTTGAACTGTCCGCATACGTAAAGCGGATCGACGATACCTTTCCTCGGGCAGAGCATATTCCCGGTGAGAGGGATCTCGTTCGATTTTTCACAGAATTTACAGATTCTGTCGTCAATTTCACCCTTGTGTTTCATTCACCAGACCTCATCAAGCTTTATTTCGACTATATTATATCTTAACGCGACCTTAAAATCAAGTATCTTATTCTCAATATGATCCCTGAGAAAAGTGCGATCAGTGCGGCGGCATGAAACGGGTCCTGGCCTCCGACATACGAAAACGCCCGTACTGCGGAGACGCTCGGTTCGAATATATCAAAAATGTATGTAAGTGAAGAAACAACCGCGCCGGATATCGTTCCGCAAACAAATTTGAATACTGCGAGTTTTGATGCGGAAAGTCCCTCTTTTTTCATTGCAGCCGCGCTTTGAACGATAACGGACAAACCTCCGAACGAGACGGAGAACGCACAGATGCCTGTCCCGAGCGCACCCGGGAGGAGAGAAGCGTTGCGGCATCCCCCGGAAAACTCAAATAGGGAGTTAATGATCGCTTTTGCGGTTCCCGTGACTCCTGTCAGAGCAATCAGTCTTTCGCTGAACAGCGTGAAAATAACAACGGTTCCGCAGACGGCGACGCATCTGATGGAGGATGAGGAAACGGCTTCGGTAATTACAGACAATACGTCTGCTTGCTTCTTTTCCTTTTTGATTCGTGAAGCGCCCGTCCTTTTTTTGCAGAAAAAACGGCAAAAAGGCACCCCGAGGACGAGAGGAACGAAAAGCTGTACAAGATAGATCAACCAACCTGTTCGTCCGTTTCCGAGAAACAGCGTCCCGACGACCGCGGCAGGAAAGGACGGTCCGGTGACCGAAGCGAGCGCCGCCGCTGTTTCTGCTTCATTCCGTGTGAGCGAACCGTCCTTATAAAGTTCCGTTACAGTAACGGCTCCTATCGGATATGAGGATAACGCACCGAGCGCAAACGCGCCTGATACGCATTGCGGGATGCGGTAAAGCTTCTGAAATAAACGTCCGACGGTTTTTTCAATGTGGCCCGTCATTCGGAGAACCGTCAGGATTTCGGAAATCGTCATAAACGGGAACAGAATCGGGATAACGCTATTGTAAAGCGTTTTCAAAGTTTCATCAACGCAGCGCGTGCATTCGACGGGATATTTAAATATCGAGAAACAGAGAAAAAACACTGCCGGTAGAATTATCGCAGTCTGCAGACGTATCTTTCTTTTTGTCATTTGGCGTTCCGTACCGTCATAGATTTGTCTTGTAAATGATATGACGTTTGGGGTGATTATTTGCCTTCAATATCAAGACTCATCCGAAAAACGAAACGGGCTTTTGCAGATGCCGCCGAGTTTCCTTCCGACGTCGTACGCGGAATACCGGACGTGGAGATCCTGGGAAACGGCGAATGCTACGTCAGCGGATGCCTTACTATTCTTGAATACGGTGATGAAACGGTGAGTTTCGATTCCGGTTCGGTCACGGTCACGGTCCGCGGGTCGGGACTTCTTTTGTCAGAGTTCAGAAGCGGTTGCATGCGTGTCAAGGGAGAGATCGCTTCGGTATCGTTTGACAGGGTGTGACTATGTTCGGCGGGCTTTTCAGATGGTTAACGGGACGCCGGACGTTTTCCGTTGACGTTGAACTCCGCACGCGCGCTGTGGAAATCCTCATGCGGGAGGGAATCAAATTTCGCTCGATAAAGCCTTGCGCCGGGGCGTTTCGATTCGTTGTTTACGGAAATGACGTCAGGGCGTGCAGCAGGGTCCTGTCGGGAAACGGGATTCCCTATGTTGCGGGGACGTACCGGGGGGCGATCCCGGCGATCAGGTATTTTCTTCACCGTCCCGGACTGATCCTCGGCGCCCTTTTGTTTTTCGCGGTCAACTTTCTTTCGTCTCACATTGTCTGGGATATTACGGTTTCGGGAAATGAAACGACGCCCGCAAACACGGTTATTGAAATCCTTGAAGAATCCGGATTTACATACGGGACGTATATTCCCGCCGTCGATTTCGATGCGCTGCACTCGCGTATAATGGCGTATCATCCCGAGATAGCGTGGATTTCCGTCAACGTCAGCGGAACGGTTGCCGACGTTCAGATGAGAGAGACGAAATTCGGAGAAAGTGAAAAACGTGAAAAAGGAGTTTATTCTAACATTAAGGCAACTGAGGACGGGAGACTCGTCGAGTTTCGCGTGGAAGGAGGGTATCCGGTCAGGTCTTCCGGCGACGTGGTGAAAAAAGGGCAGCTTCTCGTTTCAGGCGTCGTGCCGGTGCGTGACGGAAGCATGCGTTTTTCATATCCGTCCGGCGAAGTGCTCGCAGAGGTCGAAAGAAGCGTAACGATACGTTCCGAGTTCCGTTCTTTACAAAAACTGTACACAGGAAACGCAAGGGAAGAATATACGGTAAAATTTTTCAAAAAAAAGATAAATCTTTTCTCAAACGGTGGAAAAGAATATGACAGTTATGATAAAATAGAATCGGAGGAAAGGGTCTTTCTTTTCGGTACTGTTCCTCTTCCCGTCTGGATCGAAAAAACGAGGCGGAACGAATACGTACGGGCAGCGGTTGAAAGAACGCCCCGGGAAGCGATCGAAGAGGCTTTTTCCGAATTGAGATACGAAACGGAACTGCTCGTCGGCGACGGAGAATTGCTCAGGAAGAAGACTGAATGTAATGTTGACGATAATGGAGTAACTTTGTCGTGCAGACTTCTTGTCCTTGCCGATATTGCCGAAATACTTGAATTCCGGGTCGAATGAGATCCGCTCAAAAAAGAGGTCGTTTAAATGGCTCAGAAAATCATTAAAATTGCAGACCCATCCCTGACAGGTAAATTATTCGGGAACTTTGACAAAAACGCCTCCCGTATTGAAAATGAGTTTTCCGTGAGACTGTTTAACCGTCAGTCGTCTGATGGCGGCGATGGGATAATGATTGAAGGAGACGAGGAGAACGTCAGGGCGGCGGGACAAGTCGTTTCTTATCTGAAAAAAATCGCCTCGTTTGAAGACGAGCTGACCGACCAGAACGTCGATTATATTGTAAATATGGTCAAGGACGGCAGGGAGGACGAGCTTCTCGCGTTTGACGACGGCTGTCTTTTCATAACCGCAAAGGGAAAACCGATCAAAGCGAAGACCGTTGGCCAGAGAAAATATATCGAGTTAATCGAGAAGAATACGGTCGTTCTCGGAGTCGGTCCCGCCGGTACCGGTAAAACTTATCTTGCCGTTATGATGGCTGTCAGAGCGCTTCGCAAGCGAGAAGTGTCGAGGATCATCCTGACGCGTCCTGCAGTCGAAGCGGGAGAAAGACTCGGCTTCCTGCCGGGAGATCTGCAGAGCAAGATAGATCCGTACCTTCGTCCTCTGTACGACGCGCTTTATGAAATGCTCGGACCCGAGAACTGTCTGCGGATGATCGATAAAATGATGATCGAGATAGCTCCCCTCGCGTATATGAGAGGCCGTACGCTCGACGATTCGTTCATCATTCTTGATGAGGCACAGAACACTACTCCCGAACAGATGAAAATGTTTCTCACGCGTCTCGGAAACAATTCAAAAATTGTAGTAACAGGCGACCTTACGCAGACGGATCTTCCGTTCGGTCAGAAGAGCGGACTCGCGGCGGCAGTAAGGATCCTGAAAGACGTTGACGATATCGGGATTTTCGAGTTTTCCGACCGGGACGTAGTTCGCCATCGTCTTGTTCAGAAGATCATTATGGCGTATGATAAATACGACAGAGAGAGACGCGTACGAGAAGCGGAAAAAAACGAAAAGAAAAACTATAAATTCAGAAGGAATTGACCGGAGAATCAGGATATGAAGTTAAAAGTATTGTTCCGTGACGATCAGAGCGCGGTCAAAACCGGACGCTCTTTGAAAAGAGCGATAAAAAAAGCCGCTCAACGTACTCTCGTCGAGGAAGGGTTCGGCGGTAATTCCGAACTGTCCGTAACGTTTACCGACGATGATGGGATTAGAGTCCTCAACAGGGAATACCGCGAAAAGGACGCCCCGACCGATGTCCTTTCTTTTCCGATGTATTCCATGAAAGACGGGGACGTCCCCGAAAAAGGTGAAGACGTCGTGTTGGGCGACGTCGTTTTATCGCTTGAACGGGTAGCTGCTCAGGCAAATGAAATCGGGCACTCTTTTTTGAGAGAGGCGTCATTTCTGACCGTGCACTCTGTCCTTCATCTTCTCGGATACGATCATGAGACGTCGGCTGAGGATGAGGAGAAGATGTTCGCCCGTCAGCGGGAGATCATGAAGGGAATCAAGGTGAAATAATGAAAAGGACAGCGTTTATCGCGATAATAGGGCGTCCGAACGTCGGTAAATCGACGCTCATGAATTCAATGCTCGGGGAGAAAGTCTCGATCGTTTCGTCCAAGCCCCAAACGACGAGAAACCGGATAGCAGGTATCCTCACTAAAGGAGAAGATCAGTTCGTCTTCCTCGATACTCCGGGAGTTCACAGAGCGCGGAACCGTCTCGGGGATTACATGATGAAATCTCTTCGGAGTTCGGTACGTTCCGCTGACGGAGTGATCCTTATCGCAGACGCAGGATACGCGCCCGGCGAGATCGAGGAAAAACTTATAAAGCAGATAAAAGAATCCGGACTTTCCTCGATCCTCGTTCTTAATAAAATCGACCTTGTGAGACGCGAAAAACTTGCCGAGACTATCGCCTCGTACGCCTCGCTTCACGATTTTGACGCCGTCGTTCCGACCGCGGCCAAAACGGGGAAAAATGTTGAAGAGGTGATAGGAGAGGCAGAGCGTTTCCTTGCACCCGGAGAGTGGATGTTCGAAAGCGACGATCTTACCGATCAGCACGAGAGACAGATCGCGTCGGAGGTGATAAGAGAAAAACTCCTTCGCGTTCTGAACGACGAGATCCCTCACGGGATTGCCGTTGCCATTGAGGAATTCAGCGAAGAGGGCGACATGATCAGGATCCGAGCGAATATTTACTGCGAAAAGAACTCTCACAAGGGTATAATTGTCGGAAAACGGGGCGAGACCCTGAAAAAGGTCGGGACGTTCGCGCGTGAGGATCTCGAGGAGTTCTTCGGAGTAAAAGTGTTTCTTGATCTGTGGGTTAAAGTAAAAGAAAACTGGAGGGACAGCGATTATATGTTGGGGTCTCTCGGATACAACGCGAAAGATATTGACTGACAGAGAGTCGAGTCGAAAGGAGTGAGCTGCACGGAACAGTTTGAGACCAGGGGACTTGTTATACGTGAGGTCCGGACGTCCGAGGCGGACAAGCTTCTGACTCTTCTCACTCCCGAAAGAGGAAAGGTTACCGTATCCGGCAAAGGGGTTGCAAGTCTTAAAAGCCGCCATATGGCGTCGTGTCAATTGTTTTCATACAGTAGTTTTATACTTAAAAAAACGAAGAAATACTTCTATATCGCAGAAAGCGAGACGATAGAGTGCTTTTTCGGTATCAGATACGATATTGAAAGACTTGCGTTGGCAACGTACATCTGTGAGGTAGTAGACTATCTTGCGCTGGAGGAAGTGGCGGATGACGATCTTCTGAGACTTACTCTGAATACTCTCTACGCCTTGTCTGAGAAGAAAGACGCGGATCTGAGTCTTCTGAAAGCCGCGTTCGAGATCAGAGCTGCTTCCGTTTCCGGCTTTACCCCCGACCTTAATGCGTGCGGAGTATGCGGGACGGTCTCCCTTCGGCACGGTACGTATCTTGACGTGATGAACGGAAGGCTGCTGTGCCCCGATTGCTCGAAAGAATACGTTTCCGGACTGAAAGAGACCGACGAGGGGATATCCCCGATCTTTATCAAAATAACGCCCTCGTCTCTTGAGGCGATGAGGTACGCGGTGAGCGCGCCGATCAAAAGATATCTTTCATTTTCGATACCCGGGGAAGAGAAAGAAGCGTTTGCATATTCGTGCGAAAAGTACCTGCTTCACATATCGAACACAGTTTCAAATCGCTTGAATATTACAGAAACATTATAAGGTACGGATATACGGATGAATGAGAAAACTTTAAAAATACTCGAATTCAATAAAATCAGAGAAATGCTCGCTGATTGCGCGATGACGGAGGGAGCGAAAAAGAAAGCCCTGTCGATCCGTCCGCTTGCGTCGCTCCGCGAGGTAAATCTTCATCTTGACAGGACGACGGACGCGAAAAAACTTTCGAGCGTCAAAGGGTCGCCTTCGTTTTTCTCTGTTTCAGAGG
>JAFWTH010000044.1 GCA_017518975.1 Clostridia bacterium | reverse complement strand
GTAACGTTCGGCGAGAAATGGGTGCTGTCAGTACCCGCCGTGACTCCCTTGCCGACCGCCCACATGACGGCGTTGTAGAAGTAATCGGTTGATTTAACGTCCTTGAAAGGATTTGAAGACGCCGTCGGCGTCGGCATTCCTTTCGCGTTCCACAGGAACGTTACGATCTGCGCTCTCGTGCAAACGCTGTTCGGAGAGAACGTCGTCGCGCTCGTGCCGGACGTCACGTGGTTTTCCACCGCCCACATGACCGGCTTGTAGTAGTATGCGCCCGGCTTCACGTCGCTGAAGGGGTTCCGGGTCATGTCCGGCTCGGGAGCGCCCGCCGCGCGCCACAGGAACGACACGACCTGTCCGCGCGTGCATCCATCGTTCGGAGAGAACGTCGTCGCAGAGGTGCCGGAAGCGACGTCGTTTGCGACCGCCCAGGCGACTGCCTCGGCGTAGGGAGCGTTCGCGGGGACGTCTTTGAAGTCCAAGGACGGATCGTAGTTCGGATTAGGCGCTCCGCAGACTGAACACTTCGCGGCGTTGCCGTCGGAACCGAACGAGTGACCGAGCGCGTTCACGTACGTGTCAACGTAATTGTCGCCGCACCTTGAGCACTTGTGTCTCGTGTATCCCTTCGCTTTGCACGTGGGTTTGATGACGTAATCGACGTAGTTATGACCCGGAGCCGGAATATCGCGCGTTTCGGTATTTCCGCAGCGCGAGCATACTCTTTCTTCCGTTCCCTTTGAGGTACAGGTCGCCGCGGTCTTTACGGTCCATTTGCCGAATGCGTGGCCGAGCGCGTCCACGTACGTGTCAACGTAACTGTCGCCGCACCTTGAACACTTGTGTCTCGTGTATCCCTTCGCTTTGCACGCGGGTTTGATGACGTATTCGACGTAGTTATGTCCGAGAGACGAGGTGCTGCGCGTTTCGGCCTTTCCGCAGCGCGTACATACTCTTTCTTCAGTTCCCTTTGACGTACAGGTCGCAGCAGTCTTGAGCTTCCATGCGCCGAAGGAATGGCTTTCGGAGTCGCACAGAGCTTCCCAATGAGCGCGGATGGTCGCGTTGCCCGATCCGACGGTGTATGAGGATCCGCTCGCCGATACTCCTGTTGCGTTGAATACTTCGGAATACCCGAGATACCAGGTCACGGGGCTTGAAGAACTTGCCGCCGGTCCGTCGAGATAGACGTAACCGAAGGAACTGAACGTTCCGGATGTCCCGCACCTGACCTTATATATATACGTGCGGAACTTTCCCGTCCCCTTGTTGTCCGTTATCCATTCCATAACGGATCCGTCGCCTATTTTGTTCGACGCGTAGTTTGCGGTGTATCCCTCGGGAATTTTTGCGATGAACATATGATAGAATACTCCGCCGGAATACGAGTTAGTATAACTATAGAAACCTCCGAGTCCCGGCTTTGCTGTGCCGGTCGTTTTGATCTGATACATATAACTGCTTGACGTCGGACAGTCAGACGTTCTTGAAACTCTCGTCAAAGTGACGTTTCCGTTACCTGAGTTGTCATAGACGTCAAAGCTATATTGTTGCGGAGTCTTGCTTTTGAACGATGGGTCCATTGTGTATGGAAAACCCCACGGTTCAAGATTGTGACCGTAACCTGAGAATTCTATACTCCATCCGGCAAATTTATATCCGCTTTTTGTCGGGGTGCCGAGGTAGATTTTTTGACCGTAAGTGTACGTTCCGCTTGAATACCCGGACGAGGTTCCGCCGTCTGTGTTTATTATTATCGAATACGAAGCTGCGGTCCAAATGGCATAAAGTGTGGTGTCCGCATTAGTTGTGAACGACGAGCCGGGGGAGTAATGCGTACCGGACGAAGCTGAGGGGCTTGTGCTCCAGTAGAGAAACGTGTAGCCTGTCCTGGTCGGGATTTCTGTCGGAAGGATAAGAGTTACACCATGCGTTTTTCCTACATATACTGGTCCGTAACTTCCACCGTTTCCGTCGAATGTTATTGCATATGTTTTCGGAGCGGGAGGAGCATATTTGGGCCAGTATGTATTTTTTGCCAGATTACCCCTTGCGACTGCACCCGTTTCACCACTTGCGGGTTTTTCAAATTCCAAACTAAAGAAATGACCTGCAGTGTATGCTCCGTCTGCTGTATTTGGGATTGTCAGTAAGTAGTTATAATTTTTCCAGTAAATGTCTTTTAATTCATACTTCAAATAGTTTAATTGTCCGGTCAAAGATTTCCAATCAAAACCATTATTTGAACAGTAGGTTTTCATTCTGTCCCATCTGGAACCGTGCCATTGACAAATTCCGTAACTTGTTCCTTTATCTCCACCTGCATTTGGGTTGAAATTGGACTCTTTTTGAATATTTGCAAGAATTCCGCAAGCGACGGCATTGTTCAACCCCATATCATTAACCAGATAATTGTAAATGATTTGTTCGTTACTGAGGGCAAACGTCATAACCGCTGCGACGCTTATCATAATAACGCACATTAAAAATGCAAATATTCTTTTGAGATTCGACTTCATAAATTAACAACCTTCCCGCGACGCAGTCGCAATTAATAAAAAAGAGCGCAGCCGGAGCCGCATCGGTGATCGCGTTACGTCCGCTCACGCGCGGTGCCACCGCTTTTCAGCGCGAAAAACTACTGTATGATATCGAATTTTAACATATTATTCATATAATGTCAATTGGGAAAGAAAGCAGTTTTCAAT
>JAFWTH010000043.1 GCA_017518975.1 Clostridia bacterium | reverse complement strand
TGAACGATTTCACCGCGCCCGACTTTTTTTATCCGCCGACGTTTTCCGTTTCCGACGTATCTTCCGTTTCTGGAGTTTCTTCTATCCTGTTTGTGTAATTCACGTTAGCGGTTCCTGTCTTGATCTTATATGAAAACTGTATTTCATCAGCGCTCGATTTTACCGAATAGTTCAATCCGTCGATTTTTTCTCCGTCGACAGTGATCGTCCCGGATTTCGTCGAGATGTCGAATTCCGCCTCACCGTCACCTCGAAATATGTTTTCAATATCAATGACTCCCGATTCCGTCCTCAGGTCTATCTGGCGGATATCAGATGACTGTGAAGAGATTTTAGCCGAATCAGTTTCCGATTTCAAAAGCCCGCAAGCTACAGACTCGAATTTTCCGTCGAAAGATGAAGAGTATAAGTAAATACCGGAACCGGCCGTCAGCCCGGAAGCGTCGATCTTGAGCGAGTCGGCGTTAATTTTGATTTCTTTCTTTATCTGAACGTTGTTGACGATAAGAACGACGTTTTTACCCTTGATCGAAACGGAAGAAATCAGGGAAGAATCTCCGAGGTGGATATTTATCGATTTATCTCCGTTTGCTTTGAGTGAACGCGGATTAAGAAAATTTCGGTATCCCTTGAATCCGAACCCGTTTTCCCAGATGTTAAAAAGAGATCTCAAATTCTCCGATTCGCTGAAACTGATCGCCTGCGACGTTACGTCAAGGTCGTAAAGATTGGGATTGTAATTGATGAATTCAATATATGAATTTATTTCACCACCCGTTACGTTTATCGTCGCATTGCTGATTGATAGTTCGATTTTTGAAATCTTGTCGGGCGAAAATTCCTGTTTGATGTAAGGCTGTCCGTCTTTAATCTGAGGGAATAGATCCATTCCGTCTTTTTTTGCGGCTGATGAGCCTATCAGACAGAGTACGACGCCGCAAATCACAAGAAGAGCGGCAATAATCAGAACTATGATCGATGCGGGTTTCATTTTCCGCTCCTCCTTTTCTCCATCCTTCTTTTGGCGTCTTTGATCCGGGACTTAACGTTGCGGATCCTTTTTTTGATCCAGTTCTGAAGTCTTGGAATAAAATTGCCGATTGAGTTGTAGAGCATAACCCCTATGGCAATGAAAACTCCGCCTATTATTAAGGAGAGACCCATTTCGAATAATGCGGCGCCTTTGAAAGAGAATAGTTGTGATACTCCGTAAACCATTCCGATCGCAAAAAGCGCAACGCCCGAAACGGTGACCGCGATAAGCAGAATGACGCATATGACACGAAGTATCACGGTCAGAGCGTAAAAAGCGATTAAGAGAGCAACTTTTGCTTTGGCTCCCGAGATCGCTCCCGAAGTGGCCGGGATCGGTTTTTCATCCCTGATACGCCTGGATTTTGTTCTTCCGACAAGCTCATTTATGTCGTCTCCACGCGGAACATTTTCAGCGTTGAAATCAACCGGGACTACGCTGTCGGGACTCACGTACTCAGGAAGAACGGAACCGGGCGCAGAAGAAGGGACCGCTCCTTTATCAGTAATTTGCCCGTTATCATTATTTGACGTTTCATTCGACAGAACAAGTGTTACACCGTCGGCAAGACGTTCAATTTCGTGTTTGATGTCCTCGTCGCTTCTTCCGGCGAGACTTTCCTCGTTGAAAGAAAAGGAAAGGATCCTCATATTCGTTTCAGCGGACTCTTTTGTCATCCCTCTTCGCATGAGCGCTCTTCCGAGAGCGATGAGATATTCCGTCTTGTTCACGCGATCTGCCCCCTTCAAAAGGAAAAGTATGGAATGATTGCTTTTACTGTGTTATAATAGTTTTGGAAATATATGATTTTATAATATAATATCAAAAAACGGAGTATATATCAAGTATGCGTAACAGAAAAAAGAAAAACGGAGCGAACAGATTGATAAACCTTTCGTCTCTGTTGATCTTCAGCGATAACGTTTCCTCACTTTCGGAGTCTGCGCGGTTTTGTGACGTCTCTTCGCTGCGCCTTGAAATAGGGTGCGGTAAAGGCGATTTCATCACAGAGCTTGCAAGAAGGGAACCTGATTTCGGATATATCGCCGTTGAACGCGTTCCGGACGTCGCGCTTATAGCAGTTGAAAAATATGCCGGTTCGAGAAATCTCGGAAAACTTGGCGATCACGGAGAGTGGATAACACCTGACGGTAATGTTTTAAAAGGTGAGAAAATGGATATCCCTCCTGAATCAGCCGGAAACGTTCGTTTTTTCATCGGTCGAGCCGAAGATTTTCTTCAAGCAGCGCCTGCGGGCTCGTTTGAAGGCGTTTATCTGAATTTCAGCGATCCATGGCCGAAAAAAGGATACGCATCGCGCAGGCTGACTCATCCATCCTATTTAAAACAATACGCTTCTATACTGAACAACAACGGTAAACTTCATTTTAAGACCGATAATGACGGACTGTTTGAATTTTCACTTGATTCTCTCGATTCTGAGGGATGGAAGGTCGAATTTATGACGAAAGACCTTCATTCCGATCAAACTTATGAAAAAATCAGAGCAGAGAACGTGATGACGGAATATGAGAGAAAATTTTTGCAGCAGGGTGTTCCAATAAAGTTTTTATGTGCGACGCCGCCCCTTGATTGAGCCTGCGAGGTTTATTGTATTATTCCGTTTTTTTCGCACAGAATAAAAACAGTATCTAAAATTAGAAATCGGAGTATCTGGCTGTGGGGAAACGCGAGGAGAAAAAAGACGAGGTTTATCGCTTGCTTGCCGAGATGAAAATCGTTCCGGCAGAGAGGTCAAGAAAGCAGATTGAAAACTACAGGTTTGACGAGAATACCATGATCACACTTCATTCCGACATGATAGAACTGTGTACCGACTTTGCAGAC
>JAFWTH010000042.1 GCA_017518975.1 Clostridia bacterium | reverse complement strand
GAGTCCGATCGCCATATCGGAATACCCGGAAAAGTCAAAATATATCTGAAGGGCGTAAAAGAATGCGCCCGCCCAACGCGCGGCGAAAGTAACGTTCGAAATCCCGTAAAGCGCGTTGATAGCAACGGCGCACTGGTCGGCGATAACGATTTTTTTCGCGAGGCCGACCGAAAAACGGAAAACGCCGTCGTTCAGATCGTAAAGGCGCACCCTTCTGTCGTCGAGCTGACTCTCAATATCCTTATATCTGACGATAGGACCCGCGATGAGCTGGGCAAAAAACGAAACGTAAAGAAGCAGATTGAATATTTTTCTCTGAGGACGGACGTCACCACGGTAAACGTCGATGACGTATGACATTGCCTGGAACGTGTAAAAACTGATGCCGATAGGCATCCTGACAGAGGGAACGGGAATTCCGATGTGGAAAACAGAATTCAGGGTTTCAACAAACAATCCGGAATATTTGAAAACGCATAGGATCCCGAGATCGACGGCGACAGAAACTATAAGCCAGGCACGCGCGCCGCGCAAAGTGCGGCATGAAGCGACAAGGAGACCGCCCAGATAGTTTACCGCTATCATCAAAAGCATCAAAGCGATCAGGACAGGTTCTCCGAATGCATAGAATATGAGAGAGAACGCCACAAGCACCGCTTTTCTCGCTGCGGTCGACTTCAGAAGATAGTAACAGGGAAAAAGCAGCGCAAGAAACAAGAATATGAAAAACGGCGTGGAAAATACCATAAATCTTACTCCGGGATCCGTAAAATTTCATTCAAAAATAACTCTTGTTATTATACCATTTTTTTTATTATTTGTAAATAAAAATTGAAACGTAATTTCGAGCTTAAAAACAATAAATCACCCCTTTCCGACCTGTCGGAAAGGGGTGATTTCGGACCCTTTACTGTCCGCGTTTTACGTATGAAGTATGGAGAAGTTCGTGAGCGCGGTGGCTGCCGGGCTTTTCAAGATACTCCTCATATATCTTCTTGATTATGGAGTTCTCATGCGACTTTCTGAGATCCATCTTCTTGTCGGCGTTGTAAAGGACGCCCGCTCTCACGGCGCGGAGATCGACGTTTGAGCGAACCGAGAAGGGCTGAGTCGGCTGACCGCCTCCGTTGACGCATCCGCCGGGGCACGCCATGATCTCGATGAACTGAACGTTGTAGGTACCGTCCTTGACGCCGTTGAGAAGCTTTCTCGCGTTGCCGGTGCCGGATGCGACCGCCACGTTGAGTTCAAGATCACCGAGTTTGTAGGTCGCGAATTTGATGCCTTCGGTACCGCGGACTTCATCGAAATCGATTTTTTCAAGCGGCTTGCCGAGAACGACTTCGGCAGCGGTCCTGAGAGCAGCCTCCATAACGCCTCCGGTAGCGCCGAAGATCACGCCGGCGCCGGAACCGATATCGATCGGAGTGTCGAACTTCTCATCGGGAAGATTCTTGAAGTCGATACCCGCGGCATTGATCATCCTGCCGAGTTCGCGGGTCGTTACCGCGATGTCCACTCCGGGAATACCGTCGGCGTCCTGATCGTCGCGAGTGACCTCAAACTTCTTTGCAGTACAAGGAATAGCGGAAACAAAAACGATATCTTTCGGGTCTATACCCATCTTTTCGGCGAAGTAGGTCTTATAGACGGCGCCGAACATCTGCTGAGGCGATTTGCAGGTTGAAAGATTCTCGGTCATGTCCGGGAAGTAATGTTCGCAGAACTTGATCCAGCCGGGCGAGCAGGAAGTGATGAGCGGAAGTTTGCCGCCGTTCTGCAGTCTTTCAATGAACTCGTTCGCCTCTTCCATGATAGTGAGGTCAGCCGTGAAGTTCATGTCGTATACGCCGTCGAAGCCGAGACGTTTGAGGGCAGCGACCATCTTGCCCTCGACGTCTGTACCGGGTTCAAGGCCGAAACACTCACCGATCTGAGCGCGAACTGAAGGAGCGCAGCAGATAGCAACGTGTTTGGTCGGATCGGAAATAGCGGCGTTGATACGATCGGTGTCGTCTTTCTCGTAAAGGGCGCCCACCGGGCATGCTACGATACACTGACCGCAGTTGATGCAGGTGGTATCCGCGAGAGGAAGTTCAAACTGGCTTCCGATCGACGTGTCGTAACCTCTGTTCTGCGCGCCGATCGCGCCGATCGACTGGACCTTATTACAGACGGCGACGCATCTGCGGCAGAGGATGCACTTGCTGTTGTCGCGGATAATTGAAGGAGAAGAATCGTCGATATCCGCTTTCTTACCGTCGGAATTGAAATAATGCTCGTCCACCCCAAACTCGTTGGCAAGGCGCTGAAGTTCACAGGTAGTGGAGCGGATACAGGAGAGGCAGTCCTTTCTGTGAGAGGAAAGAACAAGCTGGATGTTCATCTTTCTCGCCTGACGGACGCGCTCTGTATTTGTGAATATCTCCATTCCCTCGTTCACGGGGTACACGCAAGAGGTGACAAGACCCCTCGCTCCCTTGACTTCAACGAGGCAAAGACGGCAGGCGCCGATCTCATTAATGTCCTTGAGATAACAAAGCGTGGGAATTTCGATACCCGCGTATTTTGCTGCTTCAAGAACGGTACTGCCTGCAGGGACGGAGTATTCGACGTTATTGATTTTTACATTGATCATATCCATATCTGTTACCCCTCTTATTTCTTGATGATCGCGCCGAACTTACACGTGTCGTAACAAGCGCCGCACTTTACGCACTTGGTCGGGTCGATGGAGTGGATCTCCTTGACCTCGCCCTTAATAGCGCCTGCCGGGCAGACCTTAGCGCACATATGACACTTTTTGCACTTCTCGGTATCGATCTTGTAAGCGAGAAGACTCTTGCAAACGCCGGCCGGGCATCTCTTCTCTTTTATGTGTGCTTCATACTCTTCGCGGAAGTAGCGAAGCGTGGACAGTACGGGATTAGGAGCAGTCTGACCGAGTCCGCAGAGCGACGCGCTCTTGATATAGTTGCCGAGTTCTTCGAGTTTGTCGAGGTCTTCCATTTCTCCGTTTCCGGATGTGATCTTCTTGAGGATCTCAAGCATTCTGACCATACCGATACGGCAGGGCGCGCACTTCCCGCAGGATTCGTCGACGGTAAATTCGAGGAAGAACTTGGCGAGGTCGACCATACAGGTATCCTCGTCCATTACGATAAGTCCGCCGGAACCCATCATCGAACCGATCTTTATGAGGTTATCGTAG
This sequence comes from Clostridia bacterium, assembly GCA_017518975.1. Taxonomy (GTDB): domain Bacteria; phylum Bacillota; class Clostridia; order Oscillospirales; family CAG-272; genus RUG11130. The sequence goes on along the minus strand of JAFWTH010000042.1, from coordinate 9,993 downwards.
TCGATCGGAGTGTCGATGAGAGATGCGGGGATGCATCCGCCGGAAGGGCCGCCGGTCTGAGCAGCTTTGAATTTCTTGCCGTTCGGAACGCCTCCGCCGATCTCCTCGACGATCTCGCGGAGGGTCGTGCCCATCGGGATCTCGACGAGTCCGGTATTGGTGATCTTGCCGCCGAGCGCGAAAACTTTGGTACCCTTGGAGGTTTCGGTACCCATAGAAGCAAACCACTCGGGTCCCTTCAGGATGATCTGAGGGATGTTGGCGTACGTCTCAACGTTGTTGATAATCGTAGGTTTGCCGAACAAACCTTTGACCGCCGGGAACGGCGGACGGGGTCTCGGCTCGCCTCTGTTGCCTTCAATGGAAGTCAGAAGAGCCGTCTCCTCACCGCAGACGAAAGCGCCCGCGCCGAGACGGATGTGGATGTCAAAGTTGAAACCGGTACCGAGAATATCCTTGCCGAGCAGACCGTATTCTCTCGCCTGTTCAATAGCTATGTTGAGACGGCGAACGGCGATCGGATACTCTGCTCTGACGTATATCCAACCCTCGTCTGCCCCGATAGCGTAACCGGCGATCGCCATGGCTTCGAGAACAGCGTGCGGGTCCCCTTCAAGGACGGAACGGTCCATGAACGCGCCGGGGTCGCCCTCGTCGGCGTTACATACGACGTATTTCTTATCGGACACGCTCGCCTTGGCAAAAGACCACTTTCTTCCGGTGGGGAATCCGCCGCCGCCGCGTCCGCGAAGACCGGATCTGTTCATGACGTCGATGACGTCGTCCGGGGTCATTTCCTTGAGTACTTTCGCGATGGCGAAGTATCCGTCCATAGCGATATACTCGTCGATATTCTCAGGATTGATGACTCCGCAGTTACGAAGAGCGACTCTCTTCTGCTTCTTATAAAAAGCTGTGTCGTTGAGGGATGAAGCGTGAGGGGCGTCTTCCTGTTTATCTTTGTAGATAAGGCGCTGGACCGGGCGGCCTTTGAGAAAATGTTCCTCGACGATCTCGGGAATGTCCTCGGGTTTGACCATACTGTAGAAAGTCCCCTCGGGATAAATGATCATTACGGGACCGAGAGCGCAGAGTCCGAAGCAGCCCGTCTGGACTATTTTGACCTCTTCCTCGAGACCTTTCGCTTTGATCTCAGCCTCAAGGGCTTCTCTGACCTTTACGCTGCCGGAGGAAGTACATCCCGTTCCTCCGCAAACAAGTGCATGAATACGAAACATATCGACCTGTCCTCCTTGTTATTTAGTCGCCGCGCCGATGGTGTACTCAGCGATAGGTTTACCGCCTTTAAGATGGCGCTCGATAACTTCCTTCGCCTTGTCGGCGTTCATCTTTACGTAAGTGACTTTTTCCTTGTCCTTTTCATAGATCTCAACGACCGGCTCGTACTGGCAAATACCGATGCATCCCGTCTGAGTGACCATGACGCGGTCCGAGAGGCCGGCTTCACTGACACCCTCAACGAAAGCGTTGAGAACCGGACGCGCTCCGGCGGCGATCCCGCAGGTCGCCATACCGACTACGACTCTGACGTCATCGCCAGCGCTGTTCCTCAGAGAGACCTTGTTCTGCATCTTTTCTTTGATTGCCATCAATTCCTCGATTGATTTCATACTGCTGCTTTCCTTCCTTAAGTGTTTATTTAAAATAATAAATTATTATTTTATTTCGTCGTAAGCTTCCGCGAGATATCCGCGGATCCAGGCGAGCACTTCAGCGTTCGAGAGAGGGACGTCATCTCCGAGAACCGATCTGAGTTCTCTGCATGAAAGTCTCACTTCCCCTCCGTCTTTTATGTGGACGAACGTGAAGTTGACGCCGGGATTACCCTGAATGAGCGTAACGAAAGTGTCTTTGATATCGCCCATCGGAATGAAGTCGATGTGGTCGGAATGAAACGTCGCGACAAGCGTCGTTCCGTGACTCTCCGGTGAATCCGAGACAGCGACGGATGAGACGTCAACATCTCCGCCGGTTTGTTCCGCGAGCATTTTCAGAAACGGAACGCCGAGTCCGACTCCGCGCGTCTTTCGAGTGGTGAAAAAAGGATCCGTCAGCCGTTCAAGCTGATCCTTTGTCATACCGCATCCGTCGTCCTTCACCGTGAAAGTGAGAAGACCCGCGCGGTCGTCAAGAGTAACGTCGATGTTTTCGGCGCCCGCTCTGACGGAATTCATAACTATATCCAGAACGTATAGTGAAAACTCTTCCACGCTGACCGTCACCTCCCAAGCAGATAGTCGATAAGACTGCGGCGAACAAGATCGGATGAATACGGGTCGTCGCAAAGATCGAACGACTCGCTGCCGTCGGAAAGGTCCCAAAGACGGTGAGCGTCCGACGATACGACACGCCTGAGTCCCGAGAGTATCGGGAATCTGCCGACGTATTCTTCGGTATTGCCTCCTTCGTTCAGCTCGTATGCGCTAAATGCAGGAACATCCGGAAAAGTCCCGAGGATAGATACGATGCCGTTTGCCTGTCTGTCGATATGCGCGGGATATGCTACTCCTCCGAGAGACAGAACGGTATCGCAGGCGGCGTTAAGGTCGAGTGACGTTGCGTTTATTATCAAATCTTCGACCTCAGATACAGGCTCGTCGTTTACGTCCACAACGATCTGTCTGCCGAATATCTCAGGGCGGTTTTTGACTTTGATCAGTTTTTCTTCCGCGATACGATCCATCTCAAGTGCGGCTTCAAGCGTCGGGAAAAGACAAATAACGTGAACGTCTTCGGATGTGGTGAGTTCCATTCCCGGTACGGGGACGATACCGTATCTTTTGCAATGTTCAAAAAACGCGGGGCAATTTTTAGCGGAATTGTGATCCGTAAGCGCAAGAAGCGTAATTCCGTTAAGGGACGCCATACCCGCGATATTGGCTGGAGTCATATCGTCATCGGCGCATGGAGACAAGCAAGAATGAACGTGAAGATCGTAACGGTATTCACTCATGAGAACGTCCCGAATTTGCCCAAGGCTACACAAAGTTCGTAAACCGACATTCCCGAGGAAAGTACGGTAACGTCTTTTTCGCGGGCCGCATCAAGTGCGTCGGGCATAAGCGAAACGTCCTCGGCAAGAAGTACCGCGGAAGCGTCTGTAAGTGAAGCCACGGCGATCACGTTGACGTTGTTCATTATCGTAATCCAAAGATCACCTGCCCCCACCCTGCTCATCGCGCGGGAAAGAAAATCGCCCGCATATACACCCTCGAAACACCCGTCGGCAGCACCTGTGACGACAGTCAGGGAGAGAGAGTCAATAACGTCTGAAAGTTTCATTTTGAAGCATCGGGTTCCGAAGAACCGTCCTTTTCCTTAGCGGAACGCCCGCGGAACTCACGGAATGCGTCCGCGAGAGTTGTATCCTTGTGGCGTTCAAGATATTCGTGGAACATCTCCCTCATTATGACCGTACACTCGTCGGCGTTGGTCTCGTTCTTGACGATATCCTCGGCGAACGCCATACAAGTGGGAGCGCCGCATGATCCGCAGTCAAGTCCGGGGAGGTCGGAAGCGATCGATTCGATCTCTGCCATCATTCTCATCGCCTCGTTCCTGTCGTCGGAAAGAAGCATTCCGGGATCGAACCTTACATTTTCGTCAACAAAGAAACGTTCCGGAACATCCGTTTCACGCGGTCTGTTCGGAGAAACCGGAAGATATCTCTTCAGAGTCTGCAGACGCGCCTGAGCGATATATGATTGGCGACGGTCATCGCGCCGCCCACGCATCCGCCGTTGCAGGCGTTGAGTTCGATGAAATCAAGATCGGTAAAATCGTCGTTCTCGATCTGCTCCAGAACCTTGATGCAGTTTTCTATCCCGTCCGCAGCGAGATATTTATCATTGAAAACCGCCGAGGATTCTCCGCCGGTCGACGCCCATCCGACACCGATCAGTCCGGATGAGGCTGAGTGCTCCGGGACGTCTATCCCGTCCATAACGTCGATAAGACGGAAGTACAGATCCCGCATCGAAAGAACGCGGTCAACGTTGTTCTTGGAACCGGCGAATCCGTTCTTTACGTAACTGACCTTCGCAGTACATGGAGAGATAAAGTAGATACCGATATCATCCGGAGCGACGTCGGGCCTCATTTTCCTCATACGGTCACGGGCGACAGCCGCCGCGACTTCAATCGGAGGGAGAATAGGCATAATGTTGTCGGAAAGATACGGGAAGTTTATGTTGATCATCCTTGTGATGACCGGGCAGGCAGAGCTGATAACAGGTTTTCTGACTCCGGGTTTCCCGAGATAGATACGCGTATAAGCGGAGACCATCTCAGCCGCTCCGGCGACCTCGAAAACGTAATCGAAACCGAGACGGTAAAGTCCTTCGATAATATAATCGATACTCTCCATATTATCGAACTGACCGTAAAGGGCGGGAGCAGGCAGCGCTACTTTGACTTTGAAATCGGAAAGAGTTTCAAGTCCGTCGTGCGTTGCGCGCTTGGCTTTGTGCGGACAGACTTTGATGCACTCGCCGCAGTCTATGCAGCGCTTGGAGTTGATCGCCGCATGACCGTCTCTGATCCTTATAGCCTCGGTCGGACACCTTTTAAGGCAGGTGGTGCAGCCCTTACACTTTTTTACATCAAGAGAAACAGAATGCTTGTATTCCTGCACTCTCCGCCTCCTTTCCCCGGGGCTCAGGCGATCTTCACAGTCATCGTGATCGTGGTTCCGCGTCCGAGTTCCGTGTCGATCTCCATAGTGTCGGTGTATTTTTTCATGTTCGGAAGACCCATTCCGGCTCCGAAGCCGAGAGATCTGATGTTGTCGCGCGCGGTGGAATAACCTTCCTGCATCGCAAGAGAGACGTCGGGAATGCCCGGACCGGTATCGGTCAACACGATCTTTATCTCGTCATCGGAAACGATAACGTCTGCAGAACCGCCGTTTGCGTGGATGACCATATTGATCTCACCCTCGTACATAGCGATAGCGACGCGTCTTATGTATTCCGGAGCTATACCAAGCTGCCTAAGCTTTTTTTTGACCGTTACCGAAGCGCCTCCGGCTGAGGAGAAATCCTCACCGTCTACGTCGAAGTGAAATACAACGTTTTCCGCCATGGCTCAATCATGAAGTTCACGCGCGACGAGGCCGGAAGTATAAAGTTTACCGCAAGCCTCATATGCGCGATAGGCGGATCTCATCACAACGATGTCGCAGGCCTCGGCAAGACGAATCATTTCTGCCGTCGGCATTTTATCTCTGACAAAAACGATACAAACCATATCCATCATATTAGCGGTCCTTATGACTTGTTCGTTGACAAGACCGGTTAGCAATACGCCTTGATCTTTTACAAAAGCAAGAACGTCGCTCATCATATCGCTGCAGCAGGCGTTAAAGACTTCGCCGTCAAGGAGCGCAGTATCGTCCGTCATCAGTTCGGCGGACAAAAGCTCCTTCAGTTCTCGTATTTTCATACGGTTCCTCTCAATATTTTTCGAGGATTCCCTTGATCTGGTTCGGATCGAGTCTTCCGTAAACATCCTCACCGATCATCATGACGGGAGCAAGACCGCAGGCACCGATACATCTGGTGGCGTCGAGAGAAAATTTAAGATCCTCGGTGATACCTCCGCTCTTGATACCGAGAAGAGATTCAAGTTTTTCCATTACGGTTCCCGAACCCTTGACGTAGCATGCGGTACCGAGGCAGACGCTGATCGGATGCTCTCCTTTCGGATTGAGAAGAAACTGCGAATAAAACGTAGCGACTCCGAACACCTCCGATACGGGCATTCCGAGACCGTGAGCGATACGGATCTGTACCTCCGTGGGAAGGTAGCCGTAAATGTCCTGCGCTTCCTGAAGAGTCGGCATCAAAGCGCCGCCTTCGCCGCGGTGCTTCTCGATGACCGCCTCAAGTGCGGCACGCTGTTCCTCTGTTTCATGAAAAGGAACCGATGTCATCTGCTTTTTCATTGTATATCCTCCTGAATGATTTTTTTATTTATTTACCGTTATCGGAAGAATTTCTTCGATTTTATCGGCAACTTTTTCGACGATTTCGTTTTCGTACAGTTCGATCGTACCGCGGTCACAAAGTGATGCAAACGCGGGATCGACGGGAAGACGCGCGATGAGCGGAACGTTAAGCCGTTGACAAACTTCATCAGCGCGGGATGCACCGAAGATATCGATCTCTTTCCCGCAATCGGGACACCTTACGAAACTCATATTCTCGACAAGTCCAAGTACCGGGACGTCCATAAGGCGCGCCATTTTGACCGCCTTTTCAACGATCATGGATACAAGATCCTGAGGAGTAGAAACTACGATGATACCGTCGACCGGTATACTCTGGAATACTGTAAGCGGAACGTCGCCCGTCCCCGGAGGCATATCGATAAACATATAATCAACGTCAGTCCAAAAAACCTGAGACCAAAACTGATTTATCAAGCCGGAAATCACCGGGCCGCGCCAAACGACAGGATCTGTTTCATTCTGAAGAAGAAGATTGACGGAAATCAAATCGATCCCGGTCGTCGTACGTCTCGGAAGGATCAGGTCTCCTGTCGATTCAACCCCGCCTTTGATACCGAACGCTTTAGGAACGGAAGGCCCCGTGACGTCAGCATCGATAATCGCCACGCCATACTCTCTTCTTCTCATGGCAACGGAAAGAAGAGATGTGATAAGAGACTTACCGACTCCTCCTTTCCCGCTTACAACGCCGATAACGCGATTGACGCGTGATCCGTCTGCAAGAGGGAGTTTGGCGGGAACAACGTTCTCCCGTGACGAGCAATCTGCGCCGCACGTAGAACAATCATGAGTACAATTATTTTCATCCATCGATTTGTCCTCAACTTAATCAGGTTAGATTCACTCCTATTTATTATATAATATATAAGTCTGGATTACAAGAACAAAATACCCTAACTTTTTGGAAAAAACAACTTTTTTTGATATTTTCACGTTTCTTTCTTATCATCATCCGGATCAGGAGCTCTTTTTTCAAGAACGGATCCAAGTCCCCAAAGTATCAGCGGAACGAAAAGAGCCGGAATCATCGAAACGGCCGCGGACAAGGACGCCGGCGGAGTATCGCCAAACAGAAATGCGACCGGCGGGGCAAGCAAAGTCAGGATACAAGTCGCAACGACAAGCGCGGCATAGAAATAATAAGCTCTTGCTGGTCTTCCCTTCTTTTTTCGCCAAAAGGTGAGAAGACACGTCACTGCTGAAAACTGAACCAGAAGCATTGAAATAAAAGATGCGGACGAGGTCCCGGAATTCGTAAAAATGCCCGCAAGAGGAACCAGAGCGCAAAGCATCCCGGTTACGGCTCCGGCCAATGAGCAAAACAACGCTTTGGAAACAGAAATCCCGTTGTTTTTCCTTCTGGAATTCAGGCTGATCCCTTCTCTGAAAGCGAGAGTTAAAACTGCGGCAAAGTCGAACAGAAGCCCAAGTGCAAGGATCCCGACAGGATTAGTGAGCCCGGTTCCGGTGAAAACGGCTGCAAGAGATGCAATTATCCTTGCGCTCTGCGAAAAAACAATGTAAAGAAGTGCGTCGGAAAGATTTATCAGAGCAAGAACCGAAGAAAGAAATGCTTTGCATATTTCGGTAAAGCCTCCGTTTCCCTCTGCCGCAGACGGGTAAACGGTGATCTTACTCCTTCTTTTCAGCGTCTGAGGAATAGGCCGTCTTTCCGACGGAGATACTGCCGCTCCGACAGTCGATCCGTTCATCATCCTGCTGTCAAGAGCTTCTTTAGTTATGACGGTTACTTTTTCCCCGCCTTTCGAGATCTTTCCTACTACCGCGCATCTTTTGTCGGATATAGCGGTCCGCTTGAGTTCGGGATCTCCGTACGCGGGAACCTTAACCGCGTAGCAGCCCGAAGGAAGAGTTGCAAGTCTCAAAAAATCATCGCACGTATAAACCGGAACGTCTGAAGTCAAAATACCCTTTGCTTTCAGGAATGATAATTCATAATCAGGTGAGGATGCCAGAATAGAAACGGGTACTTTCAGATCAGTAAGCAACGAAGCATACGAAACGGCGCTTTCCGAAAGAGATTCGGAGAAAGAAACGAAGCCCTCGAAACGCATTCTGCTGTGAAGAATCCCCGCGTGTTTTATATATGTGTACGGAGAGTTTCTCGTTGCAACAGCAATCACTTTTTCACCTCGAGCGACGGCTGCGTCAGCCTCTTCGATTATACTTTCTTTCAAGACGTCGCCGAGAAATTCGCTTCCTCCGCTTCCGACATATCTGTCGCACATCGAGAGAATCGCCGGAACACTTCCGGACGCTACGGCTTCAACACTTTCACCTCTCAGAGCAACGACGGTATTAATAAGAAATCCTTCCTCGCGGCTGACAGAGCGGTCCATTACGCGAATGGTCGGTAAAAAACGCCTCCCGTAAGATTCGGTTAAGTGTGAGGCGGCTTTTTCAAGCATAACCTTCCCCGTATCCGTCTTTTCGTCGAACTGCCCGGAAAGCGAAGAGGAATCGTCCGTCATACTTAACGTCGCAAATAACAGATTTATAAGCTCGTCAGGTTCTCCTTCTCCGGGAAGGAATGATTTCCCGGAACGCCAGAAAAGAGCCATATTTGCATCGCCGCTCTTAAAAGCGGAAGAATCTGCTACTATCAACCTGTCGGAAAAAGCGATATCTTCGAGGTATGAACAGTCTTTGATTACAGCTCTGCCGAGTTTATCGCCGCCTTTCGCGGACTCGCGGACAGGTACCGCGACAATTATATATCCAACAGCGCCGAAATACGTACTGACGGAAGCTGCGGCAAGAGAGAGCATTCCGAAAAACACTTCGGGAATTTTATCCGTTCCGCGCACGGGGATCGAAACAAGTGAAACGATAAGAATAAGAGCGATCATAAACAAATTGACTACTCCGCTCCACTTTTCAAATTTAACGATAGCTGGAAGGGATTCACCGGACGGAACGACGATCCCGCCTTTTTTCATACAAATCAGCGAATTCTCCGAACATGAAGTGACGACGGCGCGGCACGATCCCGAAAGAATGACTGATCCCGCAAACAACATGTTGACACGGTATTCGCATGGAATTTCAGCGCCGTCAACGTCGGAAAGGATCACGGTATCCCGTTTTATCACGGACGATTTATTCTCGGTGATCCCTTTTTCGCTGACTCTGACCTCTCCGTCTGAAATGATTCTTAAGTCGCATGGAACGACGTCACCCTCGCCAAGAGATATCACGTCGCCTCTTACAAGAGCATCGCCCCTTATTACTCGCGTCTTGCCGTCTCTGATAACTGTAGCGTTCGGTATGCCCTCGTCGGCCATCAGCTCGAAAATCCTCTTCGCACGAATATAAGTCGCGACACGAAAAGCAATTCCCAAAACGAGAACGGCACAAATCGAAATCGCAACGACGCTGCCTTCCAAAACTGCGGCAAAAACAGCGCAAAGGATCAGAAGCACGGTGGTAAGGTCGAATGCGGCGTCGCGTGCGTATCGGGTTGCCGACGCGCGCTTAACTTGCCATATCCTGTTATCTCCGTCCTTCTTTCTTCTTTTATTAGCTTCCTTTTCGGACAGACCGCGATACAGATCCGTCCGGAGATTGACCTCAACGGTCTCCTTATCCATAAGATGCCAATCGGTCAGACGCATTTTTCCGTCCTTTCTGGGTTTAACTACAGTTACCCGAACACGAAAACCACCCGAAGCCGTCAAAACGGCTTCGGGTAATAAAAATCACATTGCAACTACGGCGGGATGATCTCCGTCTCTGCTGACAGAAACGACGCTGATCCGTCCGCGTTTCTCAATCATAAGGCCGGCTATCCTGTCTTCGATCTCGGTTTGGATATACCGGCGCATATTTCTCGCGCCGAATTTACGTGAGAACGATTTTTCCGCTACGAGTTCCGCCGCTCCTTCATCCCAGGAGAACTTGATACCTTTTTCGTCAAGAAGCTCCCTGAGATCCGAGAGCAT
>JAFWTH010000041.1 GCA_017518975.1 Clostridia bacterium | reverse complement strand
GGAGGACGCCCACGGCGACGGAGGCGACCACCGGCATCATGCTCCGGATGAAACCTTGGTCGAAATCCTCGGAGTTCGCCTGCAGGTCGTCGTACATGGCCTGGCTGAGGCGATCGATATCCCGGCGCATATTTCTCGCGCCGAATTTACGTGAGAACGATTTTTCCGCTACGAGTTCCGCCGCTCCTTCATCCCAGGAGAACTTGATACCTTTTTCGTCAAGAAGCTCCCTGAGATCCGAGAGCATAATATCCGCGATCTTTTTAAAATCATCGGGGGTGAGAGAACGGAAAGTGATGATCTCATCGACTCTGTTGATGAATTCGGGGCGCAGAAAATCCGAAAGCGCCTTCATCGTCTTTTCGCGGTCTCTTTCACCTTCTTCCCCTGAAAAACCGACAGGAGCTGCCATATTTCCAGAGCCTGCGTTAGTCGTCATAACGATAACGCAGTTCTCAAAACTGACCTGCTTGCCGCGCGCGTCGGTAATCACCCCGTCGTCAAGGATCTGAAGAAGGATGTTCAAAACGTCGGGATGAGCTTTTTCGATCTCGTCAAATAAGACAACAGAGTAGGGTCTGCGTCTGATTTTTTCCGTAAGCTGCCCTGCATCGTCATATCCGATATATCCGGGAGGTGCGCCGATTATCCTCGAGACGGAAAACTTATCCATAAACTCGCTCATATCGAGACGGATAAGAGTCTCGGGAGATGAAAACAGGTCGCGTGCGAGAACTTTAACAAGCTCAGTTTTGCCGACTCCCGTCGGTCCCGCGAAAATAAACGAAACCGGTTTTCTCTTATACGATACCCCCGCTCTGCTTCGTCTGACGGCGCGTGCAACCGCGGATACCGCTTCAGACTGCCCGATTATACGAGCTGAAAGACGTTCCTCGAGTTTTTCAAGTTTTTCAAATTCATTTTCGGAAATATTCGATGCGGGAATACCCGTCCAGATTTCGATAACATCAGCAAGATCGTTTTCAGTAAGCGTGATCCTCCCGCATACTGCGTCAAGCTCGGAAAGCCGTTCGCCGAGTCGGAGTTCCTCAGCTTTAAGGTCTGCGATACGGCGATAAAGGTCTTCATCGTCCCCGCCCGACGCGGTCTTTGCTTCAAGTTCCGCCATCTCGTCCGAGATCGCCTTTCTGCGGTCAACGACTTCATGTCTCTCGTTTATCTCAGGGGAATTCATCGAAACGTGAGACGCCGCCTCGTCGATAAGATCGATCGCCTTATCGGGAAGATAACGGTCGGTTATGTACCTCTCGCTGAGTCTGCTCGCGGCAGACAGAATAGCCACGGGTATCTTTACCCCGTGATAGTCCTCATAATAATTTTTGATTCCCTTGAGGATCTCTTCGGTTTCAGCAACTGAGGGCTCGTTGACCATAACGGGCTGGAATCTTCTTTCCAAAGCAGTGTCTTTTTCAATATGCTTTCTGTATTCCGTGAGAGTGGTCGCACCGATAATCTGAATTTCCCCGCGTGAAAGAGCAGGCTTCAGAATATTGGCGGCGTTCATGCTTCCCTCCGCGTCGCCCGCGCCGACGATATTGTGTACTTCGTCGATAACGAGAATAACGTTTCCCTTTTCTCTTACATCGTTCAGAAGTCCAAGCACTCTGGACTCAAACTGTCCCCTGAACTGCGTACCCGCGACAAGAGTGGTAAGATCAAGAAGACAAATGTCGTGATCCTTGAGTTTGAACGGAACGTTGCCTTTGGCAATTCTGATCGCAAGCGCCTCGGCGATAGCGGTCTTTCCGACGCCCGGCTCGCCAATAAGGCAAGGATTGTTCTTTTGCCGTCTGCAAAGGATCTGCATCACTCTTTCGAGTTCGCGGTCACGACCCACGATGGAATCAAGTTCACCGTCGCGAGCCCTCTCGGTCAGGTTCTGCGTATAAGTATTGAGGAACTTCAGGTTTTTTCCCTGCCCCTCCTTTTTACCTTTTTCACCGCGTTTCTTTGAAGCACCTGCTTTTTCGTCCTTTTTACCGTTTCCCGAAAGTCCTTCGTTCATCAGTTTCTGCAGGTTCAGAAGAGGTGCGCGTGAAAAAGGATTGTCCTCACCGTCGCCTTCCGAAAGATCAACGGGAAGCTCTCCGTTTTCATCCGCTTCCATAAGAGATTCCATCTCATTATCAAGCTTTTCGAGCGCCTCGTCGTCGAGCCCTATCTGATTAAGAGCGTCCTCAACGGGCTTGATCCCAAGTTCCTTCGCACATTTAATGCAAAGGCCCTCCTGTTTAGTTTCTCCGTTTTCGATTTTCGTAAGAAAAACGACCGCGAGTCTTTTATTGCATCTGGAACACTTTACCATTGAACGTTAAACCTCTCTTGAACATTTTAAAACGTATCTCTCAGGCTCCGAGCACACCCGAAATCAGCTTGAGCAGATCTATTTTGATGAAGAATTTCATTATGAACGACCCGTCGATCACTTTTTGACCGAAGACATTAGGGTCGACGCTTTCAAGCGCACTGATTGTGAATCCGGCAATATTGCTGAGTACGTATGCGAAAAGGAAAGCTTCAAGAATCCCGAACACGAGTCCGAAAACTTTATTTGCCGTGTTAAGTACGGGAAGATGAAATATCGAGTCAAGGATATGAGTCAGAAGAACGAGAACAAGGAATACAGCAATAAAGATCAGTATGAACGCAATACAGTTTGCAATCGTTCCCGCGACAGGGTCGGCTATGGTGTCAGCTGCGGCTTTGACCGCTGCTTCCTTGGTTGGCGAGGCGGCCGCCGCGTCGGCGACGTCTTCTGCTGTCGCCCCGTAGCGATCCATAATTGAACCGATGTTATTAACGGCGTTGCCGGCTCCCGAAATAATCTTCGAAACCGCGTCTACGCTTTCCGCGTCCCGAACGACCGATCTGATTGTATCCGCTATATTGCCTGAAAGAGACGGAAGAATGAATCTGTCTTTTATTAAGCCGCCGAGGAGAGGAGTGAAAGCATATGCGGCTATAAAAGAAACGACGCCCTTCAGAAGTCCCATGACCGATTTGATAAAGCCGGCTTTTATGCCGCGAATAATGATTATTACGCAGATAATCAAAATAATCGCGTCAATAACAATCCCCATCATATCTCAGAACTCCTTTCAATCGGATGCGGCGAATGCGCTCGAAACCGTGCCGTTCCTGCAAAGCAATAGTCCTCCGGGCGTGTCGACCATCCTTATTACATCACCGGAATAAGCAGCCGATTCGTTTTTGCCTTCGGGGATAAGTTTAATTATTTCCGAAGAGGTTCTGACGTATCCCGCAGAATCTGATCCGGGGTACGGCGCTGCGACTTCAAGTACACTCGAAGCAACCAGTTCATTGTATATTTTTACACCGTCGGCGTTATACGACACGATCCTGTTCTTAGTACCGAGTGCATTTTCGCGGCAGCAAATTACGATGCCGGAAGAAGAAGTCCCGCAGCACGCGGGCGGAGTCCCGGAAAGATCCTCAGAGGATATCAGTTCCATCGATCCGTTATATAATTCAATGCAGTCGTCATAAATAACGAGAAGATTTCCCGCAGAGGTAAACTCGGCAACCAGAGGAACGGATGAAGGCAACGCCTTGCGGAACAACGGTTCCGAGTCACCGGCACGGACAACGTAGAGTTCGGCGGACACGTCAAGGTCTCCTTCAACCGCGGATACGATGGCAACGATGCGACCGTCGGGACTGATGGCGGTATCTATCACGTGTTTATCTTTGTGCACGGTCATTATTCGCTTGAAACTGTCACCGTAGATCTCAACGTCGTATTTACCCGACGAGGTGCGGAAAGAAATTGTGTACGCACCGGTATCGCTCATATCGGCAGCAACAATCTCTCCACCCGTCTCTTTGGATGAAATACGCGCAACGGAACTGTAGACAGAATAGTTCCTTCCGCCCGGAGAATATGCGAGCAGATACTTTTCACCCGCAGTAAGAACGGGAACGGTGAAATTCTCTGCATAGGAGAATTCAACGTCGCCTGACGGACCGATAAAGAATACGTCGCTCGATCCCGCGGATGCGACTCCGTCTCTGAAAGGAACGAAAGTCATTTCCTCCTGCTCCGTGAATCTGACCATGGAAATCGAACCTTTGTCCGTCCCTATTGCAGTATTGAAATCACGCGCAAGATAAACGAGATTGTCATACGTAATGTTCTCTCCGAACCTGAACAGCATAACTGCAGCGAAAACTGCAAAAAGGACGAGAAGAAGGAAACCCGCGGCACGGTATCTGTCTGAAACCTTAATATAATACGGATTCTCGTTTTTAATTCTGTCGCTGACGTTTATTCGTCTTTTCGGATCCGGTCTGTTTTCAGCTTTCTCGTTCGCCAAAAGTATTCCTCCTTTCTTCGCATAATAACAGGAAAAACTATTCAAAAACCCAATCGATCGTTTTGTTATATCTTACTTCGGAAAGATATAATCCTTCAGGCGGCGCGGTCATTCCTGCGCGCGATCTGTCACGTGATTCTATAATCAAAGAAATATCGTCTTCGCCGATCTTTCCGTAACCCACGTCAAGAAGCGTACCTGCTATTATTCTGACCATATTGTACAGAAACCCGTCAGCGGAAACGGTTATCCTAATAATTCCGTCGCCGCCGCGGAAAACAGTGAGCGAAAAGATCTCTCTTGTCGTGTCGGATACCTCGGATCCCGAAGCCATAAACGAACGGAAATCGTGTTTCCCGATAAACCCGGAACAAGCTCTCTGCATTGCCGCGATGTTCTCGTCTTTGAGAGGCCTTCCGGTTTGCCAGGCGCGTGAAACCAAAAACGGGTCGCGAACGCAAGAATCGCTTATAAGATAAACGTACTCTTTTGATTTGACGTCGTAACGCGGATGAAACGATCGGTCAACCTCACAGGCACCGAGGACTGCGATCGAGGCCGGGAGTTTTGAATTGAAAGCGCGCGGTACTTTTCCTATCGGAACCGGGCACCAGTCGTTCTCGGCGTCCGCGTCCCGGGGAGAAACTGCCGCACAGTAAGACAGGGCGTGGACCCCGGCGTCCGTACGGCTGCATCCCGTAATATCACAATCGAAGCCGAAGATCTCTCGCGCTGCGGCGGTCAACTCACCCTGAACGGTCGGAAGACCCGGCTGGACCTGCGATCCGTTGAACCGGCTGCCGTCGTATCTGACTTTGATAAGTAGTTTCATTTGAAAAAGCTCCCGGAATATCAGTACATGCCGACTCTGAGATAGGGAACGTAAATATTCAGGAGCACAACCACGGCTCCGAGGAGAACGATACAGAGGGCAAAGACGAGATCGCGGCCGCCGGCTTTCAGAACGTTCATCCTCGTTCTTCCCTTTCCGCCGGTGTAGCAACGGCATTCCATCGCAGTTGCGAGTTCGTCTGCTCTTCTGAACGCAGAAACGAAAAGCGGGATCATTATGGGTATGAGCGCTTTTGAACGTTTGATAAGACCGCCGGTAGAAAAATCGGCTCCGCGCGCCTTCTGCGCGTTCATTATTTTTTCAGTCTCCTCGATAAGCGTCGGAATAAAGCGAAGCGCGATCGTCATCATCATCGAAAACTCGTGGACCGGCAGTCTGATCTTCGAAAGAGGAGAAAGAAGCCGCTCAAGTCCGTCCGTCAGTGCAATAGGAGTCGTGGTATACGTCAAAAAGAGGCTCGTGCTGACAATCAGAACAATTATACGCAATGCGATGAAAGCGGCGTTTATCAGACCCTCGGGGTAGATTTTTATGAAATAAAACTCGAGAAGCGGTTTTTCTCCCCTGACAAAAAATATATTGATTATTGCGGTAAACAGAATGACGAAGACTATCGGGCGGATACCGCGGAGAATAATACGCGGTGAAATACCCGAGAGCGCGATCAGAATAACCGTTGCGGCGACTATAAGCGCAAAAGCTGCGACGCTTTTTGCGAGAAAAATCTCGACGATAAACAGAATCGCCGTCAAGATCTTCACCCTCGGATCAAGACGGTGAAGAACGGATTCGCCGTGGCAGTACTGGCCGAACGCTATATCCATTTTCATATTGAGTAAATCCGTGCCTTTATGTGAGTTTACAAAAGTTGAGTAAGTTTTTCAACTGCGTATCCGACAGTATATACTTCTCCGAGGTTGATCCCGCGCCGCGAGAGCGCGGCAGCGACTCGCGTGATACGCGGAACGTCCAGACCGAGACCGATCAGATCGTTATATCTTGCAAATATTTCGGAGGGCGTACCCGTCATGGCGATCTTTCCGTCCGTCATTACGACGATCCTGTCGCAATAATTGGCCATATCCTCCATGGAATGGCTGACGATTATTATGGAAGACCCGACTGTGCGCTGATACTTTTTGAGTCCTCCGAGAACTTCGGCACGCCCGCCCGGATCGAGACCTGCCGCAGGCTCGTCGAGAATAAGGACTTTCGGTTCCATAGCGATAACGCCCGCAAGCGCGGCTCTTCTTTTCTGACCGCCGGAGAGATCGAACGGAGAACGGCTCATTACCGACGGATCAAGGCCTGCGAATGCGGCGGCTTTATTGACTCTCTCGGTTATTTCCTCTTCGTTAAGCCCCATGTTTTTAGGACCGAACGCAATATCTTCTCTGACTGTATCAGCAAACAACTGATACTCCGGATACTGCATCACGACGCCCGCTTTGAAACGGACTTCTCTGATCTTTTTCGGTTGTTCCCAAATATTCACCCCGTCGAGAATAACGTCGCCGTCCGTAGGTTTCAGGATTCCGTTTATGA
Source organism: Clostridia bacterium (assembly GCA_017518975.1). Taxonomy (GTDB): domain Bacteria; phylum Bacillota; class Clostridia; order Oscillospirales; family CAG-272; genus RUG11130. The sequence goes on along the minus strand of JAFWTH010000041.1, from coordinate 81 downwards.
GTTGAACGAGAGTCGACTTACCGGAACCTGTCGGTCCGATAAGACCGGTGATCTCGCCTTCATTTACATTCAGATCGACGT
>JAFWTH010000040.1 GCA_017518975.1 Clostridia bacterium | reverse complement strand
GCAAAGAGGTGGAAGCTGTCAGCATTGCGGAGCAATGCGAACTGATTGAGGTGACACGGAACGAAAGAAACTTTAATTCGGTCTTATTCCTCTTTCAACGTAATATCCCGTCGTGACGAAATAGTGGTTCGCCTCGCCCTCGGATATCGTGTCGTACGAGCAGAACTTCGAGCCGTACTCTATCCCGTGCGATACGAGGTAGGACAGATATCTGTCGGTATACGGCATCTTGTAAGACGCGTAGAACGACTTGTTCAGGTTCGTGAAGAGCGTCCCGTCCGTTCCGCGAAGGATATAGCAGATCCTCGGATTGAGGACGTAAGTGTTGCCGTAGGCGAGCCAGCCGCGCGGGTTGTCGTCCGAACCGACGTGCGCGCCCATGATCGAGCCCTCGCAGGCGATCAGCGTGTTGTCCGTGTAAACGCAGTCGACCATCTCGCCGTAATACCAGTTGTGGACGGCGAGGCCCTCCGCCGCGGAGTCGACAGTGCGCGGGTAGCCGTAGCCGAGATACGCGCCGATATTGCCGGTCACGCGGGCGCCTATGATCTTGTTTTTGCCGAGACCGTCGGGGCCCTCGACCCTATTCGTCGAGAACAGTTCGACGAGGTTCTGGGAGGTCGTGACGACGTTGTTCGTGAGGACGACGTTCTTCAGCTCGACGCCCTCTTCGTCGCCCGTAAACTGCGTGCCCATCGGGCCGTCCTCGACGTCGTGGATGTAGCAGTTGTCGACGGTGAGGCTGTCGCAGGCGCCGTATCCGCCTATTCCGGTGCCGACGGACCCGATACATCCTCCTGCGTACCCCGCCTCGCACCACGTTACGACCGATCTGTTCCCGATATCGGCGCAGATGTACGCGGAGTAAAGGAAAGCGAGATTGTCGTAGCGGGAATCGTCGGAGAGCCATCCGATATTGCAGTTGCGGCAGACGTCCGCGCTTTTGAAAACGTCTGCGGGGTTGCCCCATTTGCAGCGGATATAGAGCATACCGGTGCTGAAATCGTGGATATATTCAAGATTGTTGCGCAGGGCGTCGCCCGGATCGTTTGCCGTTGTGCCGCCCGATATGAAGTACTCGTCGCAGTTGCCCTGTTCGTACATGGGTCTCGTGGTCTTGCCCTCGCCGAACGGAGCGTCCTTGTCGTTAGGGATCACGCGGACCGCCATATACTCCCCGTCGTTGAAGAGAATCTTGCCGATATCGCCGTCCTCGCGGGCGAAATTCTCCTTACCCTCCGGCACGAGTTTGTTGAGGTCGAGGACGTATACATCCTCCCACTCCGTGGGCTGCCAGTCGCCGCATCCGCCGCCGAAGTCGAACGTACCCTTGAAGACCGGCTTCGGAGCCGAAGGATCGCCGTACGCGCTGTACGTCACTCCGTCCCTCGTCAGGAACGTGCTGATCGTGTGGTTATAATATCTGCAGGGATAGAAGACGCTGCCTCTCTCGAAGAAGACGAAATCGCCTTTTTTGACCTTGGAGAGATACGTCCCGTTTTCCGCACTTCCGACATAGCGGAAAAGACCGTCGCAGTCCGCGAAGGGCGTCTCGGGAGACAGACCGTCGTTTTTGTTGTCGCCGTGGATCGAGCTGACGTACCAGACGGTCGCGCCCTCCGGCGCGTCCTCCGGCGTGAAGGAAGACGGACTCTCCTTTATCTCTTTTATCCTGTCGCGCAGGAGCGAAAGATATCCGTCGAGTTCTTCGTCGTCGACCTTTTCGGCTTCGACGTATTCGTCGAGGTGATAGTTCTTGAGGAAGTCCGCGTGTTCCTCGCCTTTATACGCTTCCGCCGCTTCCTTCGTCGCGAAAAGCGCGATATATCTGACGCGGAAGCCCGCGCCGTCGGCTGCGCCCTCGAACGGTTTGATCATAACGTGGACGTTGTCGCCGGCGTTTTTGCCGAACGCCGCACCGATCGCAGCGACGGCCGCTGCCGTGTCGCAGATCGCCGTTTTATATCCGTCATCCTCGGGTCCGCGTTCGAACTGCAGCGGTACGGTGCGGTAATTGCTCACCATAGCGTATCTGTTCGAGAGATAGCCGGGAAATATCTCTTCCGGCTCCGTGCCGGTATATTCGTAACAGATCTTGACGAACTGCGTCTTCGTGAGGTCCGCCGAGACGGACGTCGGTGAGAATCCGAACGTGCCGAGCGGCTCGTACGATTTGAGCGGCGTCGACTCCTCGCCGAGACTGCTCACGTGTCCCGCGTCCTTGTACGTATCGTCGGGGTATACCGACAGATACGGGTATTCCTCGTCAAGGCAAAGGTCCTCTCCGAGCTTGCCCTGCAGGGCAAAGCCGCCCCAGTAGAGGTACTTCGCTCCGTATACCGCCATCCCGTCGGCGTCCGGGTCGGGCACGTAGCCGTTCCAAAGGCGTTCGACGATCTTGAGAATGTTGTGCAGAAGCGTCGCCGCTTCCGCTCTCGTTATGTCGGACGAGGGGTTGAATCTTCCGTTCGCGTCGCCGTTGAAGATCCCCGCCTTCCTCAGAGTATCGACGTATTCAGCCGCCCAGCTCGCAATCTTTTCGTCGTCCGAGAATACCCGGGGCGACGTCGCCGAGTGGCCGGGAAGACGCATATTCACGTACTCCGTATATCTCACGAGGATCGCGGCGGCCTCCTGCCTCGTTATATTGTTTCTCGGCCGGAACGTGCTGTCCGGATATCCGAGAACGAGCCCCGTTCTCGCCGCCCATCCGACGGACTCAGAAAACCAGTCCTGCGGCTTTACGTCGGAGAACAGATCGGTGACGGACGCCTCTTCCCTCGACAGACGGAAGAGGATCGTGACGAACATCGCCCTCGTCATCGGGGAGGAGGGCTCGAATTTCGTATCCGAGACGCCCAGCATGAGCCCCTTTTCCCATACGAACTCGATCTCGGGGCGGTACCACGCCCCCTCTTTCACGTCCGTGAAAGGGAACGATCCTCCCTCGGAACGAACCGAAAGAGCGAGCGGGAGCGCCGCGAAGACCGTCAGCGCCGCCAGAATGACGCACATCAGTTTTTTCATAGGGTTTTCTCCTTTAAGGGGGTTGTATTTATGATACCATATCGTGAATAATATTTCAACAAATCCTGCTTGAACCACGCTTTGCGTCATTCATAGTAATCCCCCTCGCGGGAGATCTGAAGCACATTAACCACCAAGATAGACGAAGGGTGTCGTCAGCGCTCCCGCGCGCTATTGAACCCTTTTTTCTCTAGAGAAAAAATGCTTCACCGAAAAAAGATGTCGTTCTTCTTTGCCTTTGCAAGGCAAAGAAGGGCGAGGGAGGG
>JAFWTH010000039.1 GCA_017518975.1 Clostridia bacterium | reverse complement strand
CGTCCGAACTGACGCCGGAGCAGATAAAAGCGAACGGCGGTAAATGCTACTATCTCTCCTCGATACACGGCGACGACTCTAACGACGGCCTGTCACCCGAGACCCCGTGGAGATCGGTCTCGAAACTCTGGCGCGTCGTCGGCGAGACCGATCTCAGCATACCGAAAAAAGGCGACGGTGTCTTCTTTGAAAGAGGGAGCGTGTATTATCCCAAACTCTATCACAAAAACATAATGAGCAATCTTGCTCTTGCCTCGAACGTCAGTTACGGCGCGTACGGCGAGGGACCGAAGCCCATGTTCACCGGCGCTCTCGATTTCACCGACTCGGACGGAGTCGGCGACTGGGAGCCGACCGGATATCCGAATATCTGGAAGATCGCATGCGTCGACGACACGGTCACGGAATATGAGGACGACGACGGGACCGAGGTCACGGCGGTCTGGTGCGGAGTACGGTCCGAGATATGCAACATGGTTTTCGACGGCGGGCGCGCGGTCGGTATCCGCGTTTCCGCGAAGGGGGACCTTCAGACCTTCGGCGAAGAGATCGTCTCAAACGAAAAGGGACAGTGCTTCAACGGTTTCGAGTACTTCTACTGCGAGCAGCGGTCGATGAGGGATCCCGGCACGGCGCTTCTTCACAACCTCGAATTCTTCCACGACTGGGAGACCGGCGCGCTCTACCTGTACTGGGACAAGGGCGATCCCGCCGACAGCTTTGACGATATCAAGGCGGGCAGGAACGCGGTATGCGTGTACGGAGCAAACGACGTTTTCGTCGATAACCTCGCGTTCGTTTACAGCGGAAGAGGGGTCGGTTCGGGCGGCAGGAACGTGACGTTCAAAAACTGTGAATTCGGCTGTACCGGCGGATCCGTCGATTCGGCGGAAAGCGCGTTCGAGGTCAACGGAAGATCGGACGGCGTTTATATGATCAATAACTACGTCCACGACGTGTTCGACGGAGCGATGTCAAGCCAGTCCACCAATATCAACCCTGAAAACCCCGTTATCATCAACAACGTCAACTACATCGACAACGTGATGGTTTCCTGCGGGCACAGCGCCGAGATCTGGAACCACGTTCACGATCTGGACGAGAACGGGATCTCCGCCTCGAAGATCACCAACTGCACCCTCAAGGGCAACATAATGGCGTACGACGGTTATACCTGGCACGTCAAGCAGGACACGCAGGCGTTCTCGACCGGAGTGACGGTCTGCTCCGATATCTACGGCGAACTTGACAACTGCCGGGTAGAGGACAACGTATTCCTCTACGGTATGGGAGCGATATACTGTGCGTATATGGCGACGTACCGCCAGCCGCGCGGCTGGGAGGCGCTCGGGAACGTATACGTCGCCGACCCCGACTTCTATTTCATCGGAACGTCCTACGAGACGCTGAACTATATCAGCCACAGAATGATGAACCGCGATATCGTGCATTTCGCGTACACGGCGGAGGGGCTATCGTGGTATGCGTCGCTCGGAATCGACCCGAAAGGTGTGTACTATACGTATGATTCGGGTAATCCGTACAAGGAGATGAATAAAAACGGATGCTTCTTCATGACCGGTTATTACGCCGAAAGGGGCGTCGACCCGACGGTCGGGAAATAACCGACAAGGTTGAATAATCAGCGGCGGCGATCATCCGCCCTTAAAAAAGGAGAGATATCAATGAAAAAGCTT
>JAFWTH010000038.1 GCA_017518975.1 Clostridia bacterium | reverse complement strand
CTTTTTATTAAAATGGAAATAGAAAGACAAATCGTTATTTACAGGTGAACACAAATGATAAAGAAAAAGACTCATACGGTCCTTATCCTTTTGTCAATTTTGACTACATGCCTATTTTGTGGATGTGAAGCATCAGGAACGAACAAAGCAGACGATACTACTGTTGACGCAAACAGAAACGACTATGTCAATGTCTATGAGGTTTCAGAATACCTTACAGAAGATCAGTATGACGAATACATGAATGATGACGGAACTCTTTTTCATAGGCTTCTTGAGTACAGGCATTTGTTGACCGATTGTTCGGAGTTCGAATTCTTTGCCTATTGTACTAATTTTATAGAAGTCATAAACAACGAGATACCTGAAATATGTTATGTGAATTTCGGTACGGAATTTCAGGCTCAATCAGAATATGTCATCAATGGAGAAAACATAATAGCAGCAGAGGCGATACAGGTATCGGAGAACTACTTTTCACTATTTCCTATAGATATAACAGCAGGAAGAGGCTTTCAGTCAACGGATTTTGATTGTCATTATTCAGAGTCTATTCCTGTAATTTTGGGAACGGCCTATCATGAGTCTTTTCATCTGGGCGACACGTTTGAAGCGTATTATATCGGAGAGCGAAGAACTTTCACAGTTATTGGCTTCATAGATGAGGAATCCGTTTTCTATCAGCGCTCTGAAAGACGTATGGAGTCTTATGAACGTTATATTGTTATGCCCTTTGAGAGAATTGAGGAAGGCTCTGGCTCTTCGAGAGCAATCCTTCTTCAGCAAATTTGCGGTTTTATTGAGTTATATGGCGATCACAGTTTCGTCTTGCAGACAATTCAGGGTTATTTGAAGGATACCGGGCTTGAAGATTGGAACGAATCAATAGTTGTTAACACTAAAAGCATACAGGAAAAAATGAATTGACAAGCATCGTTTAAAAAATGGAATGCCTCCGCAGAAGAGCAAAAGGATGAAGAAATCGCACAGGAGATCAGCGAGGCCCATCAGGAAAGAATGGCTCCGTTCACTTTCTCCATGTGTAACATTGCTGTCGGTGAGCAAATCGAATTCTGGCGCAGCAACACGGAGCCGTCAGGCATCATGTGTGCCGTTGCGGATGATAAGCATGTCTCGTATAACGGTCAAAAATGGTCCCTTACCGCATTGGCAAAGCATCTCCTCGGTGTTAAGTGGGCGATGGCTGGACCTCGTTATTTCAAGTACAACGGTGAATGGTTGAACGACATCCGGAAGCGTTTGGGGGGTTGAAGATGGATAACAGTATTAAACCTATTGAGACACACTATGACGGTCACCGTTTTCGTAGTCGCTTAGAAGCAAGATGGGCAGTTTTCTTTAACACATTAGGCATCAAATACCAGTATGAAGTTGAAGGCTACGAAATGGGAGATCTGCGGTATTTGCCAGATTTCTACATTCCAAGCCTTGATAGATGGTTTGAGATTAAGGCCAAGCCCCTAACAGAAACAGAGCTGAAAAAGTGTGAAGAGTTCTGTCGAAGGCTTGATAATGAAAACATCAATTTCTCCATCTTGATCGGGTCACCTAACGACTGTGCAGTTAGAGTCGGAGAGTTTTTTGGAATAACGGAATATGTGTGGGAATGGCCTTCAGAAAAATACCCCGATGATTGCAGGATGCTCGTTCCCACAGAGGTAATAGATAAGGAATACTATTCAAGATTTCTTAAAGGTCTGTGGGTTGTCCCAGATGCTACAGAAGAAGATGTTGCAATTGCTGCAATAGCAGCCAGCAAAGCGAGATTTGAGTTTGGAGAAACCCTATAAAAGCATTGACTTGTTTCCACGAACGCTCACGGTTCGTAGATATGTTTCCGCTGAGCAAACAAGATATTTTTTAGAAAATGCTGGTCTGACAGAGGATCCGCTAATTTATGCGGTTGAAGATGAAAATGGGGTTTTTATCGGATATGTAATCTATCATGATTATGATGACAACAGTAAGGAAATCGGATGGGTAATTCGTCCTCAGTTCTGGGGAGAAGGCTATGCATCAAAGTTAACAGAACAACTTGTAGAAAAATCTTGTTCTGAGAGAAAGTCATGCATAATCGAATGTTCGCCAGAACAGCGGGCAACCAAGCATATCGCTGAAAAGCACGGGTTTACATATTTGGGACAGTACGATGGACTTGATGTATTTAAGCTCGATCATAAAGAAGCAAAGATGCTTACGTTTCACGAACCAACTCTTGAAGATCTATGGTTTCGTCAGCAGATGATGGCTGACCCTGAAACCATGTCATACAACCACGCTTGGGGAGGGACTATTCCTTTTCCAAAAGATGAATGGCATAACTGGTATGATTACTGGATTGTAAATCATGAGAACAAACGATATTACAGATATCTAAAGGATAACACCGGCCGTTTTATCGGAGAGATCGCCTATCACTTCGATATCGAGCGGGACCTATATGTTGCAAATGTTATTGTCCATGCTCCATACAGGGGAAAAGGCTATGGCGGCATTGGATTGGATCTGCTGTGCAGTACCGCTAAAATAAATGGAGTCAAAGTGCTGTATGACGATATTGCAATAGATAATCCGGCAATCACGATGTTTCTGAAGCATGGATTTATTGAGGAATACAGAACTGACGAAATCATAATGCTCAGAAAAGAACTGTTTTGAACCGAGCAACCGAAAAATAATGCGTGAAAGTGCAAATCATGATGCGTCGCGTCTGTTTTCTATTTCTCTCATAAACGGTTCCATGACAGCCAAAATGAAATAACAACAGGACACATCAATCAAGCCGTGAGGTAAAAACATTGAATACAAATGACTATACCATTCGTTTAGAAAGAAGTGAAGACTACAGAAACGTTGAGAATCTCGTAAGAGAGTCGTTCTGGAACGTTTACCGTCCGGGATGCACTGAGCATTATGTGATTCACATGCTCCGGGATGATCCGGCTTTCATCAAGGAACTGGATCTCGTCATGGAGCGGAATGGCAGACTGATTGGGCAAAATATGTTCATGAAGACGATCATCGATGCGGATGACGGCAAGATTATCCCTGTTCTGACAATGGGGCCTATATGCATTACGCCGGAGCTCAAGCGAAAGGGTTATGGAAAGGCGCTGCTTGATTACTCCTTGGAGAAAGCCGCAGGGCTCGGATTCGGTGCGGTTCTGTTTGAAGGCAACATCGGTTTTTACGGAAAAAGCGGCTTTACATATGCCCGTGAGTTTGACATTCGCTACCATGACCTTCCGGAAGGCTCAGACGACTCGTTCTTTCTCTGCAAGGAACTGATTTCGGGATATCTTAACGGCATCACCGGAGTATACCGGACACCGCAGGGGTATTACGTGGATGATTCCGATGTGGAAGAGTTCGACAAAGGATTCCCGCCCAAGGTAAAACTGAAACTTCAGGGACAGTTGTTCTAAACTAAGTAAAGTCGGAGAGCCGATACGATCGTGTCGGCTCCCTGCTGAATCAGAAATTGCAAAGGGATAAAGAATGAAAGACGGAAAAGTTCCAAATCCGGACAATATTCATCCGATACCCGGATACGATATTGAAGATTTGACAAAAGAAGAAGCCGTATATATCGGCGAAAAGATCAATAAGATCGTGCCGCGCGAAGTGGACTCGGACGAAGAAGAATTCGTTCTCAAAGTCGAGAACGAAAACGGCGAGATCATCGGCGGATGCATTGCGGAAGCTTACGAATACCACTGGTCGAGAATGTTTCTTGACACCCTTTGGGTGGATGAACGCTATCGCCGTCACGGGATCGGCTCTATGATCATCCGCGAGGTCGAGCGGATCGCAAAAGACAAGAGCTGCAGGGTCGTGACGCTCGGTACCGCCAGTTATATGGCAAGACCGTTCTATGAAAAACACGGCTACACAGTTTTTACTACTCTGAAAAAAGCAAATGGCTATATCTCTTACTCATTGGTAAAATACCTTGACAGGGAGACGCCGGACTACGTGCCGTCGAACAACAGCGGCGCCCGGTTCAAAGTTTCGCTCGGCAATGACGACGATGCGGAAGTGATACAAAACGGTATCGATAAATACAGCGAGACATACGAGCAGAAATGCGAGAACGTCGGTTTTTACAAAAAACTTGTTGATAAAGACGGCAGGTTTGCGGCAGGCGTGATCGCAGACGTGGACAAGGGCGAGTACGGCTTTGTCGAAGCGGTGTTTGTGGAAAAGCCGCTCAGACGTCAGGGTCTGGGAACGTATCTTCTGAAAGAAGCGGAAAACCTTGCAAAGGATAACGGCGCTTCATTGATTTTGACTAATGCGGGAGACTGGAACGTCGATTTCTTCAAAAAGAACGGCTATTTGCTCAGAGGCGAACTCAAAGACGTTCCCAAAGGACACGACTGCTACGAGCTCTATAAAATTATTTAAAACTGAGTACGATATACGGGATCACGTATGTGAATCTGAAAGCAGATCCTTTCGTAAATGAAGACACGCGAAAGATAACGCTTTTTTAGGAAAGTAAAGTAAACAAACAGATATCCAAGACTCGAGGTTTATGGGGAACAAATATGAATAAGAAAGCAGTGATGGAAAACCTTGCCCGCGCAGCGTATGAGAACAAATCGTTCAACGGGGTATGGCTTTACGCCGAAAACGGAGAAATAGTAAGTAAAGGAGCCCTTGGTTGGGCAGACGCGGCGAATACCGTACCTATCCGTGAGGACAGTATATTTGAGATGGCTTCCGTCACAAAAATGTTCACCTCCGCGGCTGTCATGCTGCTCGTAAGGGAGGACAAGCTGAACCTTGACGACGCTTACGCAAAGCACATCCCCGAATACCCTTACCCGGACGTAAGTATCAGGCATCTGCTGACGCATACGAGCGGAATGCCCGATGATTTCAGCGTCAAAAAATGGGTCTCACCGATATGGGAAAACGAGCACAGGATCCCGCCCTGCAGCGAGATCCTCCGTTTCATCCGTGAGAGCGAAGAGAAGCTCGACTGCGTCCCCGGCGAAAAATTCAGGTATACAGACGTCGGATACTGTCTGCTTGCCGTTTTGGTTGAAAGACTCTCCGGCGTCGCGTTTGAGGTCTATCTCAAAAAGAATATCTTCGAACCGGCTGACATGAAGGATTCAGCCATATATCACACCCGAAGGGACGGGAGACCTTCCGACCGGATAACACGCAATATGATACTGGATGAAAACGGATACGTCCCTTCGGACGTCTCGGATCAAACGGCCGCTTACGTTGTCGGCTCAGACGGTATGAACGGATGCGATTACCTTTATACGACCGTATTCGATATGTTAAAATGGGACAGAGCGCTGAGGGAAGAAAAAGTCCTAACGCTTGAGGAGCAGCGGATAATGTACGCGCCGATGCTGCTGAACAACGCCGAGATATCCGGCGCAAATGATGACGACGACGGTTATGGATTAGGTTTACGTTTCAAAACAGAACCGGAGGCGGGACTTGTCGTTCGACATTCGGGCGGTATGCCGGGACTCAACACCTGGTTTGAACATTTCGTTGATACTGACAGAACGCTTATATTTATGAGTTGCCGTGATTATGCGGACGAAAGGGCATATCAGACCTTCGTACAAGGTCTGGAGGACGCGGCGAGAGGCAACGCGCCCAAATTTATTGTTTCCATTGAGGATATAGGGATCAAATGAATTCAGAACTTAAAGGTTTCACTAAAGTTTTCATCACCGGGTGCCTTTGGGGAACGATCGGACTTTTTGTAAATTTGATGAATAAGCATGGCTCGTCATCTTCGTACACAAGTTTCCTACGATTACTTTTCGGGTTCCTCTTTCTGGCGATTATTACTCTCATCTTCGACGGACCGAGAGCTTTCCTCATCGGAAGGAAGACGCTGCTTTCATGTATCCTGCTCGGGATCGTTTGTCAGGGCGCTTTCAATATCTTATACAATAAGTCGATCGGTATGAACGGAATGTCAGTCGGTTCCGTACTTCTCTATACCGCGCCGATATTCACAAGTCTTGCTTCGATGCTTCTGTTCAAAGAAAAACCTACGCTTTGGAAAACGATCGCTTTACTGATCAACGTCGTCGGATGCGCGCTTACCGCAACCGGAGGTGATTTCAGCGCTGCTTCGTTTGTCCCGCTGGGGATTCTTATCGGAGTCGGCGCAGGTTTCACTTACGGTATGACCGCGATCTTCGGAAAGATCGCAATGCGGGAGAAATCGTCCCCGCTCGCCATTGCCACGTATAACCTGTTCTTCGGCTGTCTTTTCACGGGACTCGTTTACCGTCCTTGGACGACGGTGAAAGCTCCCTTCGACGCGCATATCCTCATTTACGGACTTCTGTTCGGTCTGATCGCCACGGCTCTTGCGTACAGTTTGTATTTCAGCGGTCTTTCCAAAATCACGGAGACAAGCAAAGTCCCGGTAGTCGCATCGATCGAACCTGTAGTCGCAACGGTCATCGGTGTCTTTGCCTTTTCGGAAAGCATGAACGTCGTCAGAGTCATCGGGATCCTTTTAGTCATTCTTTCTATCATTTTGTTCAGCATGAAAGCAACGCGGACCACGGATAAAGACCGGTGAAAAAAACCGAGGTGATTCCGGACGATACGGATAAACATCACTTCCCTCCATCACCGTTTTCTATCGGGTTTTGAATCGGAGAAAAATATGAAAGAAGATAAAAAAATTGCTCGACGCTGTGACCGGGAAACAGTTCCCATGCCCGAGATGCATGATACGTTCGTTTTAAAAAGATCTTTCAGCGATGAGGAAATGGATGCCCTTCGCCGCGGAAATATCCCGCAATCGATGGAAGATAAGTGGTTCCGCTATATGGAAGGATCAACCCTTTGGGCGCACCGCAGTTGGACCGGATACTGTATTTATCAGATCGACTTCAAAGAAGATAACAATCATTTAGTAACGGTAAACCGAGACCCTGAGCAGTACAAGTGTACCGACGTCGAAGAAGACGTAAAGACTCTGAACCGGCTTTTAGACTGGTGGGTCAAGGTCCCGTATGATCACTATAACGAGTGGCTTTCGGAAACATACCGTTCTTTACAGAAATCAGACAAAAAGTAATGTCAGTTCATCAACGCCGAATATTGCAGGGCAATTAAATAATAACGGGACATGTTATGAATTATGAGGTGATTCGCATGGAATCATACCGTCTTATCCCAGAAAAATACAGGTTCATCAGCAACAGCGGGCTGAAATGTATCGCTCTGGTCACTATGCTGACCGATCATTACGCAAGCGCATTTCTTCAGAATGATCAAACGGTATTCCTAAGTCTTTTCGGCCATAAATTAACCGTTTACACTTTATTACGCATAATCGGACGGTTAGCTTTTCCGATTTATGCGTTTCTGATCGTCCAGGGCCTCCGATACACACGCAACAGAAAAGCGTACGCCATACGCCTTCTTGTTTTCGCGATTATTTCAGAGATCCCATGGAACCTTCTCCACACCGGTTCGTTCTTATATCAACGTCAAAACGTATTTTTCACACTTTTGCTCGGATATCTTGGCCTTTGGGTGATCGACAGCCTTAAAAACGGTGAGAAGCGTCTAAAAAAAATCGGGATACTGTTCGCCTTGTTTCTGATTTCAGTTATACTCCGCGCAGATTACGGATGTACCGGATTCGGTTTCATACTTCTTCTCGGACTGCTCGATAATCATCCTGTTTACCGCGCAGTAGTCGGCAGTTGTTTCCTTTCGAGCACCTGGCAAGCCGGTCTCGCTTTCATCCCGATCGCATTTTATAACGGACAAAGAGGTTTTATACGAAACAGATTCCTGAAATTACTTTTTTACGTTATCTATCCGCTTCATATGATTATCCTGTTTTTGATAAAAAAAACAGCGGGGGGATATTGAGTCTTAATCTTAAAATGAAAAATCTGATCGTTTACGTCCACGGAAAAGGAGGAAAAGCGGAGGAGGCCCTCCATTACGCAGAACTCTTCCCTTTTCTCGATGTCGTCGGACTGAAATACAAAGGGAGCGTACCTTGGGAAGCCGGCAAGGAGATCGGTGAATCGATCGCAGAATTAAAAACAGGCTTTGACAGAATTATAATGATCGCAAACAGCATAGGCGCTTATTTTTCCATGAACGCGGATATATGCTCACTGATCGAAAAAGCGTTTTTTATTTCACCGATCATCGATATGGAAAAACTGATTCACGGTATGATGCGTCTTGCGAACGTATCGGAAGAAGAGCTGAAACGAAAACAATCGATAAGAACCGGTTTCGGAGAAGATCTTTCGTTTGAATATCTGTCTTACGCAAAAAATCATCCTCCTGTATGGAACGCACCGACGGAAATACTCTACGGAAGCAAAGATGTTCTTACGGATTATCAAACGATTGCCGAGTTTTCACGAACACATCGCGCCAGTCTCACCGTTATGGAAGGCGGGGAACATTGGTTTCACACAAAAGAACAAATCATATTTCTCGATAAATGGCTGACAAACGATCCGCTGTTATCGGAATTATCAAGAGGAGATTAAAATGAAGAAGGCAATGGGTAAACTTATCGGACTCGGAGTTATTGCGTTTATTGCCGTCTGCGCGGTCAAATCACTGCTTGCTCTCAAAAAAGCGCTTGAGGAAAAAGAACAGCGGGAAAAGGAGCAAAGCGCATGAATTACGATCCTAAAACTCACAAATTCCCGTTTCCGGAGGATACGGACAAACACTACATAACCGTAAAAAAAGACAACGGCCTTGTTTTTGACGAAAAGTATCCTTATATCGACGATTCCGCATTCTTCAGATTCAAAAAAGCGCTTGTGCGTTTTCTTCTTTATATTCTCGTCTTCCCCGTCGCAACAGTCAGGATGGGTTTGAGGATAAGAGGAAGAGAAAACCTGAAAAAGCATAAGGAACTTCTCAAACAAGGGGCAATATCCTGTTCGAATCACGTCCACTTCTGGGACTATATTTGCATAATGAAAGCGATCAGACCGTTCAAGCCGTACGTTATCGTATGGTCGCGCAACATTCGCGGTGAGAACGGAACAGTCTCGCGTCTTACGGGAGGGATCCCGTTCCCGGACGACAATATACACGGCGCCGGAGCGTTTATGCGGGCAGTCAGGAAAATGCTCAACGGCGGCTGGCTCCATATATACGCTGAAGGAAGTATGTGGGAGTACTACAAGCCGGTAAGACCGTTCAAAAGCGGTGCCGGTTCGCTTGCCGTCAGAACAAAAAAACCGATCGTTCCGCTTGCTTTCTCTTATCGCGAGCCCGGTTTTATCAGAAAAAAGATATTTCATCAGATCGCTCTGTTTGACTTGAATATCGGAGAACCGATCTTCGTCGACGACACGCTCTCCCCTTCCGAAAAAGAAAATGATATCACCAAACGCGCACACGACGAGGTATGCCGCCTCGCGGGGATCGATCCCGGGGAAAACCTGTATCCGCCTATATTTAATAACAGCAAACGCGTTGATTATTATTAAACGAGAAAGGCAAGGTGACTTTGAATGGATTCTCAACGGAAACTGAAACTTAATCTTAAAAGGACGTTCCTGATCGGCTTTGCATTTTTCGGGATCCTGCTTTTATGGCAGGTCTACGACTCATGGTGTCCCACTTTTCTGACCGACATTTTCGCGCGAAGGATGTACGATCTCTCGTCAGCCGAACTGAAACTCGCCGATCCCGGCAAAATACTGAACGTCCAGTGGATCGTAGGTATAATCATGGCTTGCGACAACCTCGCCGCGCTCATCCTTTTGCCGATCTTCGGTAACCTTTCGGATAAAGCGAAAACCCCGATCGGAAAACGTATGCCGTTCATTCTGACGGGAACGCTCGTTTCCGCCGTGGCGTTTCCGTTTATACCTCTTTTCTTCCACGCGAATAACGTTGCCGGAATGATAGCGATCATGGTCATCGTTCTGATATTTATGATGATGTACCGCAATCCTGCGGTCGCTCTTATGCCGGATATAACTCCCAAGCCGCTTCGCGCCAAAGCAAACGGGATAATCAACGTAATGGGCTATTTCGGCGGCGCGATGGCTACCGTGCTCGGGATCTTTCTTAAACTCTCAGACTACATAAACGTCCCTGACGCTGACAGAAAACTGTGGATAATCGAAATACCGTTTATCATTGCTTCCGTTCTTATGGTGATATCAGCTTTCGTTTTGTTCTTCACAGTTAAGGAGAATAAACTCGCCGAGGAACTCAAAGATGATATGGAACTTGGAGAGAGAATGGCGGCCATAGAAACGCCTGTTAACGACGACGCTCCCATGTCGAAGGCGAACAAACGGATGCTTCTCGCAATCCTCGGCGCGGAGTTCCTATGGTTTATGGCTGACAACGCTATAGGAACGTACATCGGAAACTACGTAATTTATTATCTCAATTCCGCCTCGTCGGCAACGATGATACTGACAATCGTCGGAGGCGTTGCGAGCGTTCTCGGTTTTGCGATCGCAGGCACGATAGCCGATAAGATCGGAAGAAAGTGGACGATATCCGGCGGACTTGTGATAACGGTCGCCTCAATGGCGGTAATGTGTTTCGTGACACCGACCGGGAATGCGGTCGGTGAACACGGCGAGTTCTCATTCCCCGCTCTCCTTTTCGCCGTATGGGCAATAAAAGGGTTCGGAATGGCGCTCGTTCACAACTGTTCTTTCCCGATGGTCGTCGAATTATGCTCGAACAAAAAAATCGGAAAATTCACAGGTTATTATTACGCGGCTAGTATGTCCGCGCAGACGATCACACCCGTTTTGCTCGGCCTCGTTTTCAGAGTCACCTCCGCGTGGAATACGCTTCCGATTTACGCAGTCGTTTTGTTCCTTGTGAGTTTCGTCGTATTCACGCTCCTTGTCAAAAACATCAAAGCAAAGAAAGTTGAAAACTCCCACGGCCTCGAAGCGCTCGACGGAGAATGAAAGGTGACCGTCTACGATCTGGATACCGATAGTAGTTGTAATTCTCTCCGCTTTTTTACTTCTCTTTGTGTTTCTTGTCTCGCCTCACAAACCGGAAAAGACTAAGGTTCTTCCGTTTTACGGCAGAAATATCGCGCATCGGGGTCTTTTCAGCAAAGATCAGACCATCCCCGAGAACTCGACCGCCGCATTCACCCGAGCGTGTGAGAACGGGTACGGAATAGAACTCGACGTTCAGCTTTCAGCTGACGGACAGGTTGTGGTATTCCATGACGATACGCTTAACCGTATGTGCGGGGTCGATTCCCGTGTCGACGCGCTGAAGTACGATGAACTCAGCTGTCTTTCGCTCAAGGGTTCAGATCAGAGAATCCCTCTGTTCTCCGAAGTTCTCAAAGCGGTAGACGGGAGAGTCCCTCTAATCGTTGAGCTCAAAACCTGCGCCAAAAGAGCCGAGCTGTGCTCGAAAACATACGACATACTGAAAGAGTATAAAGGCGAGTACTGTATAGAAAGTTTTGATCCTTTTATCGTCGGATGGTTCAAAAAGCACGCAAAAACGGTCTTCAGAGGTTTTCTTTCACAACTGCCCGGTCATTACGGTAATTCCGCTAAAGACGTAATAACGGGAGCGCTGCTCGGCCGTGCTCTTTTCAATTTCATTGCTCGCCCCGAATTCATAGCTTATCAGATCGGGAAAAGACCTCTTGCGATCAGGCTTTGCCTGAAGCTCGGTGCGATCCCGGTAGCGTGGACCGCTCACGATCCCGCATGCGAAAAAGATAACGACGTCGTTATCTTTGAACATTATAAACCCGAAATAAAGTATAAATAAACCATTCCCGAAACTATTCGCTTAAAACTCGAAAAAGGCAGAAAAATGTCAGTCATTTCAAAAAAAGAAATTTTCGAAACCGTCCCGGTTCCGAAAGCGCTCGCCAAAATGGCTGTTCCGACAATAATCAGCCAGCTCATAAACCTCATATACAATATGGTCGACGCGTTCTTTATCGGAAGAACCGGAAACTCGTATATGATGGCTGCTACGACCGTTGCGCTGACACTTATGATGCTGAACGTAGCGTTTTCAAATCTGTTCGGCATAGGCGGGGGAAGTCTCGTATCTCGTCTGCTCGGAAGAGGAGAACCGGACGGCGCAAGATCTTCGAGCGCGTTCAGCTGTTACGGCGCGATTCTGACCGCAATTGTTTATTCAACGTTGATCGGAGTGTTTTCTGAACCTGTACTCCGGTTTCTCGGCGCATCGGACGCGACCGTCGGATACGCCTCCGGATATTCGTTCTACGTTATCGTTTGCGGTTCTCTTCCGACGCTTCTTTCCCTTACGCTCGCACACCTTTTGAGAAACGCCGGATATTCCGCGAGAGCGTCGTTCGGTTTGAGTCTCGGAGGTGTCCTGAATATCGCTTTAGACCCGCTTTTCATGTTCGTGATCTTCCCGCCGGGTAATGAAGTTACGGGAGCGGCGGTCGCAACGCTGATCTCAAACACAGCAGGACTTGTTTATCTCCTTTTCGCATACTTTTCCGCTTCGCGGACCGCTCCCCTGTCTTTCTCTCTGAAAGCGGCGTCAAAGATCGGAGCGAACAACTTCAAACAGCTGTTCGCCGTAGGCATTCCGTCGGCTATCCTGACGGCTCTGTTCGACCTTGCCAGCATATGCGTCAATATTCTGTCCTCCGCGCATAACGATCTCGTTCTGGCGGGAATGGGGATAGTTATGAAGGTCGAGAGAATTCCCAACGCCGTAAATATCGGGTTATGTCAGGGGATGCTCCCAATTGTAGCGTATAATTACTCATCCGGGAACAGAAAAAGGATGAACGATACGATCCGGACTGCAAGACTTATCGGTCTTATCGTATCCGGCGTTTGCATTCTGCTCCTCGAGATACTCGCGGGACCCGTCTCAGGAGTGTTTTTGAGTACTTCCGCAGCAGACGCCCGAACCGCCGCTATCACGGTATCTCTCGCTGCATTCTACCTGCGGATCAGATGTATCGCGTCACCGTTCCAGTTCCTGAATTATCATACTTCATTTTGCATGCAGGCAATGGGGAAAGGGAAAGAAACGCTTATTCACGCCGCAGTCAGAGAACTCGTTTTCTACATCCCTCTTATGTTCCTGCTCGACCGCCTGTTCGGCGATGCGGGTCTCGCGTCCTCACTCCCCGCGGGCGAAGCTCTCGGCGCTGTTTTTTCACTGATCCTGTTTTATTTTGTTGTTCAAAGAACTAATCATAAAAAATTAAAGGAGAATTTAAAATGAGCGAGAACGAGAAAAAGAAAAAAACGAACCCGTTTTTGAAAGTACTGAAGGTTATAGTCATCGTTCTTCTTGTTCTTATCGTGCTCATCGCGGGACTGGTGGTATTTCTCTCCGTGACCGAGTACAGACCCGCCGAAAAAGAAGAGATAAAAATCGAAGGTACAGCAAGTGAAAAGATCCCTACGGGCAAATCCGTCAAAGTACTCACCTGGAACGTCGGTTACTGCGCTTTGGGCGAAGATACCGATTTCTTTATGGACGGCGGTAAAATGGTGAACACGTCGTCAAAAGAACAGGTCGAGAGTAACCTTGATGCAGTTATCTCCTTCATCAAATCCGAAAAACCTTCGATCATCCTCTTGCAGGAAGTCGACGTGAATTCTGACAGGTCGCATCACATCAACGAGACCGAATCGATCCGTGACGCTTTTGACGGATATTCGTCCACTTTTGCTTATAACTTCAAGGTTGCATATCTTCCCTACCCGATTCCCCCGATGGGAAAGATCGGATCCGGCGTTCTGACGCTCTCGGCGTATAAGATTGACAGCTCAGAAAGAATACAGCTTCCTATCCCTTTCAAGTGGCCCGTCAGTATGCTGAATCTCAAAAGGTGTCTTGACATAAACAGAATGCCCGTTGGCGGAAGCGACAAGGAACTCGTTCTCATCGATCTTCATCTTGAAGCATACGATGACGGCGAGGGCAAGATACTGCAGACCGCCGCGCTTAAGGAAATACTCGACGTGGAATACGAAAAAGGCAATTACGTAATAGCAGGCGGTGATTTCAATCAGATCTTCTCCTCGGAAGACACCGGAAAATTCAAAGCACTTGAGGGGAAATGGGCTCCCGGGATCATTGACGTCTCGGTTTTCAAAGACGGATGGCAGTTTCTTATGGATGAAAGAATCCCCACGTGCAGAAGTCTCGATCAACCCCTCAAAGGAGCCGATCTCTCGAACTTCCAGTATTATCTGATAGACGGGTTTATCGTCTCCGATAATGTCACAGTCTCTGAACTCGAGACGAAAGACCTTGGATTCGTCAACAGCGACCACAACCCGGTCGTAATGGAAATTATTCTGAAATAAGGAAAAGCTTATGATATGCCGTAATATTCTTGAAGCACTCGGAAATACGCCTCTTATAAGGCTGAATAAAATGGCTCCTCAAGG
>JAFWTH010000037.1 GCA_017518975.1 Clostridia bacterium | reverse complement strand
CCGCGTGGGAGGGAGGGGGAGGTTTCGGGGGAGGGAGGGTTTGAGCTGGGCTGCTCCTGCAGCCCTACGCGAAACCTCCTCCCGCCCCCGAGCGACTCTTTTTTTCAGCGCAGGCTTTTTTTCTCTAGAGAAAAAAAGAGTGCAAAACAAGAAAGATACGATTTATTCACGGAAGTCGTGGTAAAATTCTGCGGTTCCGGCGCAGCCGGATGAAATGGGTTGGGTCCCATTTCAAGCGGAATTTTATCCTGTTTGCTCTTTGCGAAGCAAAGGAAGCAAACAGACAGAACCGCTATCCATACTTTACACCTCACGAACGGAGTTTATGCGCTTCAACATATACCACCGCGAGGGGATGAAAGAATAACACCCGCAAATCGAACGGGTTTACGGCGTTTCTAAATAATTCAATAAAATTAGAATAAACGGGTTGACAAGCGAGAAAGGTTAGTGTATACTCTTGTCAAAGACTAACAAAGTTAGAACATAGCAGGGGGAAAACAAGTGGACGAAGATTTGTTCCGTATATGCTTCTCGTGGTACAAGCTCATCAAAAAATATCTGAAGCCGAGTGAACAGGACGAGGCGTTCGACGCGCTGCGCGAATACCTTGAAAACGGCGTCGACCCGGTCTACAGAGTACGGAAATCATTGCGCTTTCCGATGGCGCTGATAATAGATCAGATAGTCGCGCTGCGGGAAGAATAAAACCCCGCCCTTTCGGACGGGGTATGACAAACAGGTCGCTTTATGGTATTCGCTCTGGTTGCGGAGCAGTTGGGCAGTTCAGGTGGGATTACAACCTGATTACAAAGGAAGCGCTATTCTACATCATTCGGTTTCGCGCAACCAGGGAGATCGACCTCGCCGAGGTGCTTGAGCTTGAAGCCGTTTGCCTTGAACTCCTCGTAGTTGAACGCCTCGAGCTCGTCGTACGCGAGCTTGTGGAATTCGTAGAAGTTCGGCCACCACTCGTAGCCCTGTCCCATCGACAGACTGAGATACGCGTCGGCGATCTCGATTCCCATATTGTGGCCTATCCAGTGACCGCCCATTGCGAGGACATTCACGTTGTTGCCCGTGATGGCGCGCTTCGCGGACATGACCGACTCGACGACGGCGGCGTGAACGTGCGGGCACTTGCTCGCCGCGATGTGGATGCCCATTCCGGTGCCGCAGAAGATCAGCGCGCGCTCAAATTCACGCTCCGCGATCTTCGCGCCGACCATCAGGCCGATGCGATGGAACATCTCGGGATGCGGATCGTCCGCGGAACGGACGCCGATATCGGTGATCTTCCAGCCCTTCGCTTCGAGGTGCTTCACGATCGCCTCTTTGAGTTCAAAACCGGCGATATCCGCCGCAACGAGCAGTTCCTTGTCTTTGATCGTTTTCATACCGTTCTCCTTTATGTGAAAAAATTGAATATTTTTTGCAAACCGGGCTTCTGAGGCGCCCCGGCGGTGCCCCGCCACTTGACAATGAAAGCGGCGATATGATAAAATGAGGTCGTTCGGGAAACGGGTCCGCGACGAGTCCCTTCTCATATATTTTACAAACAAAAAATCGCCGTGTAAAGCGTTTTCGGGAAAAAGTTTAATCATTTCCGAAAAAAGCCGGGAGGTGTCCTCATGAGAGAAAGAAAATTTGATTCGTACGTTATCGAGCCGGAGAAAAGGATCCCCGTTATCCACGAGGCGGACGTCTGCGTGGTCGGCGGATCGGCGACCGGCGTTTTCGCCGCGGTCCGCGCGGCGCGTCTCGGCGCGAAAGTCGTCATCGTCGAGTGTCAGAACAGCTTCGGCGGCGTCGCCACGAACGGCCTCGTCAGCCTTTGGCACACGTTCTACGACGAGGGCAGAAACAAGCAGATCATAGCGGGTCTGTCCGAGGAAGTTCTTTGCCGTATGTCGGAGATCGACTACAGGCAGGGTCCCGGCTCCTCGCATTTCTTCAACCCCAACGAGCTCAAAATAGAGCTCGACGCCATTCTGAAAGAGGCGGGAGTCAAGATCTATCTGCACACGATGTACGCGGGTCTTTCCTGCGACGGCGACAGGATCACGAATATCTTCGTCGAGAACAAGGACGGCAGAGGGGCGATCAAGGCGAAATTCTTCATCGACGCGACGGGCGACGGCGACCTTTGCCGCGACCTCGGCGTCGAGTCGTACCTCAATCCCAACGTCCAGCCGCCCTCCGCGGTCTACATGATGCAGGGGACGAAGGACGACGAGAGAAAAAGAGAATACGGCATCAAGTTCAACGAGGACGTCGTCCCGCCCATGATCCAGCGGTTCGGCAAGGAATTCGGCCTCGAACCCGACTGGGGCTGGGACACCTACATACCCGGCATCTACAATATCCATTTCCGCGCTGACACTCACGTCTTCAACCTCAACTGCGCGCACGCGGACGAGCTGACCGAGGCGGAGATCATCGGCCGCGAAAAGATGAGAAAAGTCGTCCGTATGATGAGAAAATACGGAAACGCCGACGAGGTCTACACGCTCGTCAACATCTGCTCGTATATCGGCATCCGCGACACGTATCATTTCAAGACGAAACAGCGCGCGGAGCATATGGATCTGCTTCTGGGCAAGAGATACGACGACGCGATCCTCAACGGAACGTACGATATCGACGTCCATCAGGCTGATTCCGGCATCCAGTTCATGAGACTGAACGGCGAGTGCACGACGGAATACACCGACGGCACGCGCGTCGTCACCAACTGGCGCAAAGATATGGGTCTGCCGACCGACGGCCCGATGCCTACTTATTATTCTCTGCCGTTCGGCGTTCTCGTTCAGGAGAAGTATGAGAACATCATCGCCGCGGGCAGAATGATCAACGCGACGCAGGAAGCGTTCGGCGCTCTGCGCGTCATGGTCAACCTCAATCAGATCGGAGAGGCGGCGGGCGTCGCCGCGTATCTCGCTGTCGACGGGAACAAGACCGTGCAGCAGCTCGACGGCGTCGAAGTGGCGCGCACTCTTTCAAAGGGCGGCTCCGCCAACCTTTGCTGAGGACATCGCGAAGGAAATAAAAATCAGGGCAGTGATCAAAACGGTCACTGTCCTGTTTTTTTGAACTCCAAAGCTTTTTAAATTCCCCAAAATCGAAAATTTTTCATTTTTGGGGAAAGTTTTGCGCGGAGCCCTTTCCGCTTTCTTTATGCGATCTATTCAAACCTCTCTTTTTGCGACTCGAACACTTTCATGTACACGCGGTCTTCCCTCTCGATTTCTCTCGCCAACGGTGAGAGTTTTACATGAGGTTATCTTTTCCCGTTTTTGATAAAGCGGATCAACGTTTCTACATCATCAAAGTCATCGTAATCACCATTATTCCGTCACGGTGATATACGATCCCGTTCTTCTCGTTCTTTTCAAGGCAATTCAACAGTTCTTCTTCTCCGTACCTCTTAACAAACAGAGAAAAACCATACGGTTTGATTTCAGAAAGCAATCCTTTTCTGCAATCCGGATCGCAGTTATAGCAATGACTGATATTTTTTTCTAAGGAACATTTTCTGTTTTCGCACCAATCCTTGTCCCGACAATCCGCAGAATTACAGCCACGGCAGTACTCGTTTTCGCTGCACAGGCAGCAAGCAAGTCCACAGCGAGCGATTCCTAATTCTCTCTTCATGTATTTACAATCTTCCTTTCGATCTCTTTCAGCAGCAATGGTTGAATCTGCGGATAAGTCCAATTTGTCGGTAAATCCTTGAACAATTCAACTTTTTCGATTTCGCTGTGCAGTTCACCTTCAAAGCTCTTTATCTCTGCGTAAAAGAGCTTGCCAAAGGTTTCCTGACCATCAAAGTTATCAGGAGCTGTTACGGAATAAATGCAGACAGGCTGAATCGTATAGTCTATTGCTCCCGTTTCCTCGTACAATTCACGCTTGGCGGTATCGTCAATATTCTCTCCTGTTTCTCTATGTCCGCCGGGACATTCGTATGTATTGCGCTCTTTGTGTTTGCAAAACACCCACTTGCCGTTGGATTTGGCAATAATGACAACAAATTTGAGCAGACTATCATCTACCGAATCATAAAACTTTACTTCCATATTTTTTATCCTTTTAATTTTCCTTTACGGGTGTAGTTGATACATTTGCATTCTGCGACTTTGACAAGTCCCACTTTTTCGCACATCTCCAATCCGATCAGTGAGCCGTCGTCCATCGTGCCAGCGCTGCCGATCAACGCGCTATTCCGAGTTCTCGCTTCATATCAAATACCTCTTCCTATTTAATTACACTTTTTGCAAAAAACGACCGATCTTTGCGGGGGATCCTATTTCAGCAATTCGTCTGTCGTCACACCCAAAAGCTGCGACAGGGCAAAAAGCGTGCCGACGTCGGGCTGTGACTTTCCGGATTCCCATTTGCTGACCGCCTGCGCCGTAACGAATACGCTCTTCGCCACCTGCGCCTGCGTCAATCCCCGCGCACGCCTCGCGTTCGCGATATTTGCGCCGAGTCTCTTTGCGATTTCATCCTTTTCCTTCATCCGACCACTCCCATTCTCCTTTTCCCCTGCGTCTCCAGAATAAAGCGTAAAAATAGCTTACGAGGTGAGAAAAGACAAATATCGCAAGCGGTCCGATCACCTTATACCAGAAATCTCCGTATAAGATACAGATGATAAGCGGTAAAATACCGACCGTCAAAAAGACGTTCGCGGACTTATTAAGAGCCGTCAGTTCGTAATCCGACATACCTTCCCTGCGTGAACCGCGTCTTTTTTTGCCGGCTTTTCCTGAGACAGCGAGCCACGTTTTAATAATATCAAACGCCTGAAATCCGAATACGACAACGGCGATGAGACACGAGTCTGTTCTGATTCCGCCGCGCGTAATTAAGACCAGTATAACGAAAGAGACGACGGCGGCGGCATTCGCCGCGGTCAACAGCGCGGTAAGTCCGCCGCTCCTTTTTTTATTGTAAAGCCAGAAATAACTGTTGTGATAATCGATCAGTCCTTTTTTCTTCGCGTGAATCCGCAACCCTATCAAAAATGCTGCCAAAATCAACGCCGCAGCGCCGTAAATCGCGTCAAACAGAATATCCGGGACTCCGAGGGCCGGGATCATCAGTCCGCCCGCGAAGATAAAAGACAAACAAATCGCTATTGAGTTCTTATACATTTTCCTTCCTTTCAATCCCGCGCGGTCTTTCCGCGCGGACAGATCCTTACCGTCTAACTGTACCATTCCTTCTGTGACTCAAACATTTTCTTGTACACGCTGTTCTCCCGTGCGATCAGTTCGGAGTGAGAACCGTCCTCGACTATGCGCCCGTCCTCCGTCACAATGATCCTGTCGGCGTGCTTGGCGAAACCGAGTCTGTGCGAGATAAAGAACACAAGTCTGTCTCCCGCAAGGTCGAAGATATGTCTGTACGTCTCGATCTCCGCGATGGGATCGAGAAACGCAGTCGGTTCGTCGAGAATCCAGACGTTTGAATCCTCGTTTGCGAGCAGCCGGGCGATCGCAAGACGCTGATACTGCCCTTTTGACAGCTCCACGCCGTCCTCTTCGAGCTGCCCGATATTCGTTCGGATGCCCTTCGGTTTGCTCATGATAAAATCGTATAGCTCGACTTTTTTCAGTATTTCAAATATCTTCTCCTCCGACAGTTCACGCCCCCCGCAGCCGAGTTCGATCGACTCCTTTACCGTCATCTGATAGTGAACGAAGTCCTGCATAACGGCGGAGACGACGGCTCCTCCTTCGTGAAGCTCACCCTCGTAACTTCGCAAAAGCCGGGCGACGATCGCCATCAGAGTCGTCTTTCCGCTTCCGTTGTGACCGACGACGGCGACCTTTTCACCTTTTTTGAAGGAAAGAGTCACCCCGTCAAGCGCGTACCGCTCTGATTGAGGATACTTATATTTCAGGTCTTTCACCGAAACCGATCCGTCGCCTTCTTCCTTTTCTTTCTCTTCCTCGGAACCGATTTCCATAATTTCAAAATACGCGCCGACCGCTTTGGCGTACCCGGTGTGATTTATCACGGTATAGGAAAACTCCCTTACGTTGACAAACAGATAGCCCAAAAGCGCCGTCACCATCGTAAAATATCCGAGCGTAAACGAACCCTGCGCCACTCCGCGTCCGACGACGATAACCGTTACGAAAAACGAAGCGGCGAACATCAGCACTACCGCGCCCTCGCTGGCGAAAGACATAACGTTTTCCCTGACCCCGGCTTTTCTGGTGAGTTCGTTGAATTTTCCGTATGCGTTTGAGAAAAACGGATAGTTTCTTGTGGTCTGTATGTTCTGATGATTGACCCTGTCGCTCATGATACAGCCGAAATACGCGCTTCGCCTGTCGTTGGGAGAGAGGATCTTGTATTTGTTGATCATCCGTTTTTCCGTCACTTTGAACGATATTATTACGCTGAGAACGATCGCGACCGCGATAACGAGCAGATACAAGGGACTTATACGGGACAGAAGTACCCCGTAAACCGCAATCTGGAAAACCGTGCTGATTATAGTCGTGGAGCCGTATACCGCCTGAGAATACGCCTCCGACGCCTCTCTCGCGTGGTTGATCTTATCGTAAAAAGCGCTGTATTCATAGTATTCATACGGAATTTCCGACAATTTTTTTGTGATCTTACACCCGACGTCAAAGCCGATATCGCTTTGATATCTCAGCGTGATCTTCTCCCGAAGGTTTGACAGGATCACAATCAAAAGGAGAGACGCGAGGAAAAGAGAGACCGTGATCAACAGCGAAGAAAACGTGACCGTTCCTTCAAAGTACCCGGCGACGGCGTTCGTTATATATTCGACGAATTTCAATTCGATCAGGGACCAGGCGATCGTAACGAGTGACAGAAACGTCAGTACGGCGGACTTTGTACGGTATTTCGTGAAAAGCTCGCGGAATACCGAGACCTGAACTCTGAAAAACTCAGAGAAAGTGACTTTTTCTTTTTCCATGTCAATCCTCCTCGTAAAGCTTTTTCTGCTCGCTGAACAGACGGGCGTAATATCCGCCGCGCGAGAGGAGCTCGTCGTGCGTGCCGACCTCGGTGATCTCTCCGCCGTCCATCATTACGATCCGGTCGGCGAGACGCGCGAATCCGATGCGGTGAGAGATGAGGATCGCCGTTTTCCCTCTCAGGTTTTCGCGGAAGTTGGCGATCAGGTCCATTTCTTTGAGCGGGTCGATCGACGCGGTCGGCTCGTCCATAAGCAAAATCTCAGGAGTACCCATATACGCCGATCCGATAACGAGGCGCTGCCACTCGTCGCCGGACAGGTCGACGCCTCGGTCGTCGTACGCCTTCCCGATGACCGTATCCTCGCCCGCCTGATATTTGTCGATAAACGAGTGGATCCCCGCTTTCGCGTACGCCGCCTCAAGCTCGTCGCGGTCGTCTTTTTTGTCCGATCGTCCGAGTCCGATGAAATCCCTGATCGAAACGGAGAACCGTGAGAACTCCTGCGGCGCGAAACCGAAATACAGAAACGCCCCGTCCCTGTTTTCCTCCGTCACTTCGACGCCGTTGATCCTCACTTTACCTTTCTGCGGCTTGTATGACCCGCTGAGAAGCTTCGAGAGCGTCGTTTTTCCGCTGCCGTTATAGCCGAGGATACTGATTATCTCTCCGCGGCGCACGGTGAGCGACGCGTGAGATACAGCCGGGACGTTCCCGGTCGGGTACGTATAACTCACGTCGTCGACTTCAAGAGACGAGAACGCGCCGAACGGAGGCGTCATATCCTCATACTCCGCCTTCGAGTTGATCATTTTGAGTTCTTCGGTCGTCGTCGGATTGATGAAATCATAGAAACCGGACAGATATTTTCCGTGCCTGAACGCGCCGTGAACGATCCAGCCCGCGAGAGCTTCGATCGAGTTCATACTCGGCTCGATCATGCCGAACAGCATGACGAACGTACCGATGTCGTACCTTCCGTTTTTGACGCCGAAGAGAAGGATTAAAACCGCCGCCGCTCTGCTGAGTACTCTTACGACCCGGTAAAGATTCCACATCTTCTGATTTTTGATCTCCACGTCGAGTTCATCACGCCTCAACTGATCGGCAAGTCCTATGTACCGACCGAATACGGGATCGCGGTAACCGAATATCCTCATTTCTTTCGCGGTTGCGTAACTTGTGAGAATACCGCCGTAATACCCGGAAACCCTCTTCCCGTGCGCCTGTTTTTCGTCAAGCTCATATCTTTTTTTCACGGATCGGATGTAAAGATAGATCATAAGCGCGGACACGGGGATTATGTACAAAATAAGAAACGGCTCGTATACGGCGAAAATCCACACGGACGAACCGATCACTCCTCCTATGCCGAAGATAATCGAGAGATACGCATTGAGATAACCGGACACGGAACCGAGATTTTCGCTTATGAAAAAGTATTTATCAAGATACTCGCTGTCAAGAAGCAGTTCGCTTTTCATCCTGTAGCTTTTGTACAGAAATACTTTCCTGAAAAAGCGGTTGATCCTGAACGCAAAGTTGTACCATCCCGCCGCGCGGAGTCTGCCGACCGCGGTATTTACAAGGTACATAATGAGATACGCCCCGGCAAACCATACGAATAAAGCCGGCAGCGCGCCGCTCCCCGCGCTCTCGGCGACGGAGTTGACCATACTCCGGTTAAAAAGATTTATCGATACGCGAATTATGGGATTTGTCAGATTCAGCAGTACCATCATAAAAATTGACGGAAAGCAGAAACGGAACGTCGTTTTCAGTATCCATAACGTCTTTCTCATTTACATACCCCTTTCCGTACAGGCGGGAAAAACCCGGCGTTTTTTCGAAACCGCCCTTTGTAGTTTGATAATTGTATCACGGGGATAACGGAATGTCAATCAACTATCAGTTTATTTACTATTAAAGTAATTAAATAATACTCAACTTTGGGAATCGACGACCGTAAAACTCCTCTTTTGATAAATGCTGAGTTATAGCGGGTAAAATGTGTTGTTCCTGCAAAGCCGAATTATGTCCTGCCGCTTGACATTTTTCTGAAAATGTGGTATAATTAATTATCTTGATATCAAAAACATTGGAGATAAGGATGAAAATAACGTACGTACAAGCCCCGGGGTTCCTTTACGACCTTTTTTATATTTTTGTCTGCCGTTTCAATGAAGAGATAAGGATCGAAGCAGAATCGACGGCTTCTTCCGCGGAGGAAGCCGCTGCGCACGTGAGATCGGTGATCGATAGGTTTTCACCGATCCCCGACGATCTTCATCTCTTTTTTCGTCTGAAAAAACACGGCAGATCTTTTATGTCCCAATGCTATTTCGCGGGATTTGACGGTCCGAGAGAAAAACTGAGCGTCGGAGAGATCATTAAACGGCTCGGAAACCGCGTTGAATTTACAAATAAGCTCGTCCGTTTTTACTTTCCCGAATACGACGTTCAGGGCGAAGCGAAAGACCTGCTCCGCTCCGTCTCCCCTCTCATCGACGCTTCGGATTACGATGAGAGAACAAAAAGAGAACTGTATTCGTTTCTCGTAGACCCGGACGGAAAGATAAACTCCCTCGTCTGCGAACTGAAGGACAAAGAAAAAAGGCTCGACGATTATTACAAAGAGGAATATCAAAAAATCGTTGAGGCGCAGAGTATTACGAGCGATCCGGATGATTTTTTCAAAAAGATATGCGGCAGAGTGGGCGGTCTGGGGACCGCTCCCACACCCGACGTCGTATACTGGAGCGTTTGTCTTCTGAACAGGCATGTTCTGTATGCTTTAGGGGAGGACACGCTTGAGGCGGTGATCCTCGGTTATCTTTACGACCTCGACGCGCCGAAGGACAAGGGTGTACCGATTCCCGGCCTCAGAGATTTCGGCGAGATACTGTCCGAGCCGAACCGTCTGTCGATCATTGAACTGATAAAGGAACGCGGCGAAGTCACCGCGAAGGATCTTGAAAAGAATTTAAACTTTACCGGCTCTACCGCGTATTATCACGTGACGATGATGCTCAAGGCGGGGATGTTGAAGACGCGCGTTTCGGGAAGAACGGTCTTTTACCGTCTAAACCCCAAGTACTTTGAAGGAATACTCGCTCAGATCGCCGCTCTGTCAGAGGAAGACACATTATGACGATTGAAGAATTAAAACGAATTCAATTATACAGGCAACATTTAAGTATGCCTGCAGATAAAATCACTGTCGTACGGGACTTATGCGGACTGCAATGCCAGTTCATGGCAAACGCATATCATTCTCTCCGTATTCGGTGTGCAGATGATCCGGATCCCGATTGTTGGGGGGAAGGCCTTGTAAAAAACTGGTCATTACGTGGAACCGTCCACGTTTTTGCGGAAGAAGACTTACCTCTTTTTAAGTATGACGACGGATTTTATCGAAGCGAACGGTGGCTGGGCGTAACCGATCACGGTCGCCCGTGGGTGTCGCCGCAGCGGGAACGATTTTTTGCGGATTATATCGTTCAAAGTGTTGCAGCCGGCATAGAAACAAGAGATGATTTACGAAATGCATGCCGTTCGGTAGGTATGACGCTGACGGAAGAATCCTTTATCTTTAACGGGTGGGGCGGGTTACTTCGTCCTTTATGTGAACGCGGCTTTCTTACATATAAGGTTCAGGAGAAAAAAGCGTTTGCGATAGCACCCGAATATGTCCCTATGCCCAAAAAGGAAGCGCTTACAGAACAGATGCGGCGTTACCTTACTCACATCGCACCTGCGACATTGCGAGATATCGCATATTTTTTCGGCTGTTCGCAGACGTATGTCAAACAAATTCTGCAAACACTTCCCGTTCAGAGTTTTTCTTTAGATGGTGCAGAGTATTTTTACATGGGCGAGTTAAACGGGAATTATCCCCCGATACCGGGTTGCGTATTTCTCGCCGGTTTTGATCAGTTGATGCTTGGCTATGAAAAAAAGCACAGCAAGTATTTGCCGCAGGAATACCTTCGCGGTATTTTTAATCTTGCAGGTATCGTCATGCCCGGGCTTTTGCTAAACGGAAGTATTGCCGGACGCTGGAAGAGAAAAAACAAAAAACTAGAAATAATATGTTTTCGTACAATTACCTTAAAGGAAAAAAAGGCAATCAAAGACAAAGCACAATCCATCTGGCGCAATGATTTGAAAACTATTCAATACTTAGCATTGTGACAGATGGATCAGAAAGACAGCAGACAGTTCTGCGTCTGCAGGAAAAACAATAAAACAGTCAGCGGCATCGGAGATTATCCCGGCGTCGCTGACTTGTCTTTTCCATATCGGTATGGTACAATGAGACCACAGAGTTTATACATATAGAATAACGGAGACGTATTTTACAGATGAAAAAACTGATAGCCGTGCTTCTGTCGCTTTCTTTCGTTTTCGCGTTGCTCTCCGCCTTTCCCGCCTCGGCGGCCGCGCTGCCGTTCCGCGACGTGCCCGAAAACGAGTGGTTCTACGAACCCGTCAAGGCCGTTTACGAAGCGGGGATCATGAAGGGCACGTCAGCCGTGACGTTCGGACCGCAGAGCCCGATGACCCGCGGTCAGATCGTCACGATCCTCTCGAGGATGTCGGGCGACGAAGTCGCGGGGATGGCGTCCGAGATGAGCTTTAGGGACGTGAACAGAGCGGAGTATTACGCCGACCCGATCGGATGGGCCGTCAAAAACGGCATCGCCAAGGGAATGAGCGAGACGGCGTTTGAGCCCGAGACGCCCGTTCTGCGTCAGGAGTTCGCGGCGTTCTTCGTCAGATATATGAGATACAAGGGGATCTCCTTCCCCGAGGCGACGGTAACGCCGTTCCCGGACAAGTTCCCTGACTGGGCGGCGGAGGATATCGAGACGCTCCACAGAACGGGGCTCGTCAAGGGCGACGATGCGGGCAAATACAATCCGGGCGCCAAAATGACGCGCGCGGAGATCGCGACGGTCACGGACAGATTCGTCTCGATGACGCCCGCGGACCCGATGTACGACGCGCTCGAGACGCTTACTTCGATGAGGTGCGCGTCGCACAGGAGCGTTCACTATATCGCGGGCAGATCGCCCGTCGAGGCGGAGACCGCGGATATATCGCTCTCCAGGATAGGCGCGGGGATCAGGGACGCCCTCGGGCTCGACCCCGAGACGTACGCCGTCGCGGTCGAGCCGGTCGTCCCCGCCTTGTTCGAGGAGATGCACTATCTGTTCCCGCAGACGTACGATATGCAGATCATCCAGTCGAAAGTCAGCATAAAGAACGTCAAAACGGGTGAGTCGACGGACAAAAAGTCGGTCAACGTCATGATCGGTTTCGATATGACAAAAGACTGCGACACGGTGGGCGTCTGCCCGAATACCGCGCGGGACGAAAAGATGGATTCCGTCTGGAACGGACTTGACGGTCTGTACGTTTTCGACGACGACGGGAAGATCCCCGTTCCGTATAATCTCTGCGGCACGGGCGCCGATCTGTCGGAATATTTCACCCGGATCCTTCTCGCTCTCGACGACGACCACGGGCTCGGACAGGACAACGGGTCCTATAAGCTCGAGGTGACCGCTGAGGACTTCGAAAACGTCCTCGCCGCGCGCGACGCGGGCGGCGAAGTCACGGTCACGGCGACGCTGTACAATAACAAACTCGGTATCAGATCGGAAGAAAAGACGCTTACGCTCCGGGTGATGAACCGCGCGCAGTGCGTCGAAAAGTTCGAGGCTCTGAAGGCGCGGCTGTCCGCGCAGATGGAGGAGCTTGACCGTCTGATAGGCGACTGCGAGGCGGCGGGGATCCCGACCGACTACGAATACGCGGCGCTGTCGGTCCTCGGCATCTACCTCGAGGAACATATAGACGACTATATCGCGATCCCCGATTTTTCGCGCGAGCTTTATCTGAGAAGATCGACCGACCGGATATACGAAGAGGCGAAGGCAAACCTCGAGGGATATCTCTCCGGCGCGAAAGAGCCGAAAAACGTGCCGAAGTACGTCACGAGTCCGATCGAGGTCGACGGTTTCACGCTTCGCGCGAACACGGTCGACAGCTACGGCAATTTCGAGAACAGGCCCGTTTACTTCTTCGGCTACGGCGACGGCGGGGAGTACCCGTGGACGTACGCGAAATACTATTCGGATCTCGGCAGCAACGCGTTCCACTATTACGCTCTGTCCGTAGCGCGCGTAGTGCGCGCCGCGACGCCGTCCGATACGGAGGGCGTGAGCGCGGACGGGAAATACGTGATCGACACGTCCGACGTTGAGCGCGATCTGCACTATTTCTCCGATCTGAACGACGGGGATCAGGCGGTCTCGTTCATGCTCGTTATCGGCGCGGATTCGATATGCGAGATCTATCCCGAACTCGCCCGGATCGAGGGCTCCGAGGGCGGTCAGGTCGGCATCAACCTCAACCATCCCAAGGGGCGCGAGGTAATCGAGGCGTTCCTTCGCGCCGTCGTCCCGCTCGTCACGAAATACAAGTGCGTCAACAGCTTCGTTATCTCCAACGAGCCGGCGTTCAAGCCGTCGGAGCACGGCGATTACTATATCCCGATGTGGGCGGAATTTTTGAGGGATAAATACGGCGGTATCGACCGGCTGAACGAGGTGTACGGCGCGCTTTACGCGAAGTTCGAAGACGTCCCGCTCGCCGACCGCGATATCCTGATCGAGAGGGATCAGCTGTCGCTCGACAATCAGGAGTTCGCGACGAAGGTCCACTCCGACTGGTTCAGGTGGGTCGCCGGGATCGTTCACGAAATGGCGCCCGATATCCCGATAAGCACGAAACTCAAGTCGATCGAGTTCGACCGCTCGATGCAGCAGTACGGTCTTCGTCCCGAGGACTGGGCTGACTTCCAGGATCTCGGCGGATGCGACGACGTCCGCGAGGACGTTATGTACTACGACCACATCGCGTACGCGGAGGAGGCGCCCGTCGTCGACTCCGAGGTGCATATCTACCACGACAGCCGCGACACCGCGTTCACCTACGGCATGGACGTGCTGACGGAGCGGATAATCTGGCGCGGGATGATGCACCATCTCGGCATCGGCAACTTCTTTTCCGACGATTACTGGCCGGGGTACACCGAGCATTTCTCGTTCGGCAACTCGGCGTACCGTCCGCTCGGCAGATACAGGGTCGGCGCGGTCACGATGGATCTGAACCGCCTCTCCTGCGAGGTCGACGCGATCGTCTCGGAGGAGCCCGACGTCGCGATCCTGTACTCGTACCCGTCGCGCCAGTTTACGACGGGATCCTCGACGGAGACGATGAACGGAGCGTACCTCGGCGCGCTGGAATGCGGCAAGAAGGTCCGCGTACTGTCCGAGGAACAGATCGAAAAGCTCGGATCGGACAAGATAAAATTGCTCATAATCCCCGAGAGCGTGAACGTTTGCGAAAAGACGCTCGAGGCGATCGACGCGTTCGTCGCCCGGGGCGGCAAAGTCGTGATCTTCGGCTTCGATTCGCTGACGAGGAACGAACTGAACGAGCCGACTTCGTCCGCTCTTCCCGACAGGATCAAAGCGGCGGCGGATATCTACGGCGTCCGCACCTCGGCGGAGGAATACAGAAAAGTTCTCGCCGAGTGGTTCCGGGCGAACGAAATGCAGAGGATCTGGGTCACGGACGCCGCGACCGGCGAGCCGGTCGGGGAAGCGACCGAGTGGCTGAGCGCAGACTATGACGGAAAGACGCTCGTCACCCTTTGGTCGATGGGTTGCGATGAACCTCTTGAAGTGAAGATCGTCCTCGACGGAGTTCCCGTTCCGTCCTCGAAGGATCTGAGAACGGGAGACCGTTACGGGCAGACGGTCACGCTCGAGCGCGACGTGACGCTCCTTCTCGAACTCGACGCGGACGATCCCGAACCGACGACGGCGCCCGACGTCCCGGCTCACGCGGTCGAGGACGGATTTGAATTTTTCGTATCGAACGGCGAGGCGACCGTAGTCCGCTACGCTGGCGGCGGGACCGAAGTGACGGTGCCGGAGACGCTGGGCGGCGCGCCCGTGACGGGGATCTGCGGATTCGCGTTCACCTCGTCCTCCCCCGCCGTTAAGTCCGTCGCTCTGCCTGAGAGCGTTACGGCTCTGCCGGAATACGCGTTTTTCAGGTGCTTCTCGCTCGAGGGCGTCTCGATCCCGGGAGTTCGCGAGATCGGCGACAGCGCGTTCTACGACTGCAGGTCGCTGAGGTCGATAGATATTCCCGACGCGGTGGAGAAGATTGGCGGCAGAACGTTCGCGCTCTGCTCGTCGCTCACGTCCGTCGGGTTCCCCGCGGGGCTGTACGAGATAGGGAAATACGCGTTCTACGGGTGCTCGTCGCTCGAGTCGGTCGAGTTCCCGTCGGGTCTGCGGTATATCGGTTCGGGCGCGTTCTGGAAAGCATCCGTCTCGGGCACGCTCGAGATCCCGTACGGGGTGACGGAGATAATGTACAACGCTTTCCGCGAATGCCCGAACATCGAGCGCGTCGTGTTGCCGAATTCCGTTCTCAGCATCGCCGAGAGGGCGTTCGTCGACGACCGCTCCCTCTCCGAGGTCGTTCTGCCGAACAGTCTGCGCTCGATCGGAAACAACGCGTTCACGAACTGCCCGCTGACGCGCCTCGACGTGCCGTACGGCGTCGTCAGCGTCGGAAGCATCCACATGAACACGCCGATCTACATGCCGCCTACGGTCAACTTCCTGCCCGATTACTGGGATTTCAACGCGGGAGTCGAGGTCGAGGCGGGCTCGCCCTACGAGAAGATCTGCCGCGATTTCGGCATTGCGTATACGATAGTCGAGCGCGAGCACCATATCCACACGCCCGGCGCGGAGCCGACGTGCACGTCGGCGCAGACCTGCACCGAGTGCGGCGCGGTCCTGCACGCGACGTACGGTCACGTCTGGGTCGCCGAGAAAGGCGAGGACGGGAAAGCGGTATGGCGCTGCTCCGTTTGCGGTGAGAAAAGATAACGCGCAGGAAGGGCGCGAATGATATCAGCCCCCGAGTGGTCTGATGATATACCCCTGTCGGGGTATGATATCCCGCTTCGCGGGATGATATACGCCTTCGGCGTATTAAGGAAGAGCCCCGCGGCAAATCGTCGCGGGGCTCAATTCATGCGGCACCTTCGCAATTCATTATTCAATTAAGAATTTTAATATGATTTGCGCGTATCTCTCCTTTTACCAAAACCTCGGGAGTGAAAAAATTGTTTTTTTCGCAGTTGTCGATTTTTGTTGCGGTCACCTCATAGAGTTTAACAAAAAGGTTGGACGCGTCCGGATTGATCGGAAGATTCTTGCCGCCAAAATTTGCGCCGCCGTATTTGTACATCATAGCAAAGCTTATGTAATCCATTTCGGCAACCATACAGCGGTCTTCTTCGACTTCTATTTCAAGGCAGACTATATTATCATTAAATATCTTTTGATCATCCGGCGAAAGCCAACAGAACACGACGCCTCGGCGCAGATCGGTGAATTCTTCATAGTGCGAGGTTGGTTTTAAACCTTCACTCAATATTTTTTCAAGGTTTTCTTTTAACGTATAATGATATAGTTTGATCATTTTTTGTCCCTCGGTTCATAACTTGGCAACTATTCATATCTTAACACAAATATGTAAAAAAAACTACCGTCTTCGGGAAAAAGCCGACGGGTTTGGACTCGCCGGGTCCAAAAGCACAAAAATGCTTGACTTTGAGAATAATACATATTATAATAGGTACAATAATACCTACAAGGAGGCGAAACCAATGATCATCGACACCGAGCGCATCATCAGCGTGACCGAGGCAAACCGGAATTTCAGCCGCGCCACACGGATCGCCGACGAGCACGGCGAAGCGATCGTTTTCAAAAACAACAGACCGGCGTACAAGCTCGTGAATCTCGATCTCGAGCCGGACATCGGTTTGACGGACGACGAAAAGATCGACGTCGTCGCCGCGAGGATCCTGAAACGGTTCCTTCCGGCGTTCAGGGAGCTTGCGAAATGATAAAATTCTCAAAAGACAAGGTCCTGCTGCTCCACAAACTGATCGCGGAAGAGACCGGCGGAAGTATAGGCGTCCGCGACGAGGCGCTTCTCGAGTCCGCGCTCGAGGGGGCGTTCGCCGGATTCGGAGAGAGGGAGTTTTACCCCACGAAAGAAGAAAAAGGAGCTCGGCTCGGATACACGCTGATCTCGAACCACGCTTTCGTCGACGGAAACAAGCGGATCGGGATGTACGTCATGCTGACGTTTCTCGAAGTCAACGGACTTCGCGTCGAGTGTACGAACGAGGAAGTCGCCGAGGTCGGACTCGCCGTCGCAGCGGGCACGATGGATTACGAAGCGCTTCTCGCGTGGGTAAGAGAACACATTTAATAATGCGCCATGAGGACGAATGAATTGAACCCCGCGCTTTTTTAGCGCGGGGTTCGTGAATTGACGGCGCAGCCGTCATGAATTGATTTTCCGCTGTGCGTAAAATCATGAATTGCGCCTTCGGCGCATTATATTTTCTCGTAATATCTCAGGTCGGTGCCGATGAAGGGTACTTCGGCGAACGCGCGCGGGTCGCGGCGGATATGCCAGTCTATGTAGCTTTCCACGCAGCGCGCGGTGAAGAGATAACCCATGGGATCAAGGTGCGTTCCCGTGTAGAAGAAACGCTTGAACTCGTCCGTCTGCTCGGGGAAATACTCGTAAAAGTCGAGCAGATACGTCCTCGGGTATAATTTCGTCATCCCGTCGAGCAGATCGCGGGCGGCGCGGCGCATCTCATTCTCGCCGTCCGGTTCGCTCGGCATCGACATCAGGAAAAACCTCGCTCTCGGCTGGATCGAGCGCAGACGGGAGATTATCTTTCCGTAGTATCCCGCGAAATTATCGGCGTTCTTTTCCGGCTCGTCGGGGTGAACGTCGTCCGTCGAGCCGATCTCCCACTTGCAGTAGTAAAGGTCGTTCACGCCCAGCGCGATTATATACGCCTGGCACGCGAGAGCGGGGTCCCAGTACCCCATATCCTCGGCGAATGAGTTCCAGTATTCCTTCGCAGTCATCCCGCCACGGGAGAAGTTGCGGACGACGGCGCCGGTGTCGCGGGCGATATATTGCCCCCACGAGTAATCGAACATATCGACGTTTCTGCCCTCTCCGTCGTCGAGTTTAGATTCAAACTCGCCGGAGGCGAGAGAGTCGCCGACGCAGCCGATCGAGCGGAAGATCCCGCAGAAGCCGCCTCCCGGAGCCAGTCGGTCGAGCGGTTTTTCGTTCGGATCGAACTCATACATCTCTTCGGGTCTCATTTTATCACCTCGTAAAAGCGCTTATCCGTCCCGATGAACGGGACCTCCGCAAAGTCGCGCGGGGAGCGCCTGATATACCAGTCTATGTAACTTTCAAAACACCGCGCTATATACAGATAGCCCATCGGATTGAAATGGCCTCCCATGTAGATGAGAGAGCGGATCTCGTCGTTCTGCCGGGGGAAATACTCGCACAGATCCAGAACGTAGGTGTGTGAGTAAAGCTCCGCCATCTCAAAAAGCAGATCGCGGTGCGCCTCGACCGTCGGGTTCCAGCGCCCCTCGCACTCCTGATGCGGCATCGACACGAGGAAAAAGCGGCAGCGCGGAGATATCTTCTTGAAGCGGGATAATATCCGCCCGAGATATCCCGCGAAGGTCGGAGCGTTCTTCTCCGGGGCGTCGGGATGAACGTCGGCGATCGTGCCGAGCGGTCCGTTCTTCGTGAACAGATCGTTGACACCGAGCGCGATTATATACGCCTGACAGGCGAGCGCGGGATCGAAAAAGTGCATC
The DNA here is from genome assembly GCA_017518975.1 of Clostridia bacterium. Classification (GTDB taxonomy): domain Bacteria; phylum Bacillota; class Clostridia; order Oscillospirales; family CAG-272; genus RUG11130. The sequence goes on along the minus strand of JAFWTH010000037.1, from coordinate 39,778 downwards.
AGGTCGGCGTAAGACGTGACGAATTCCTCCGCCGTCATCAGATCCCTTCCCATATTCACGATATCGGCGCCGGTATCCCGTCCGATATACGATCCCCACGAGTATTCGTACATATCGTGGAAGCCGGTGGTGCCGTCCGCGCGCCTCGATTCGAACTCACCCGCCGAGAGCGAGTCGCCGATACAGCCGATCCGGCGGAAGATACCGCAGAAGCCGCCGTCCTGAACGGTCCTTTCGAGAGGAAGCTCGCCCTTTCTGAACCCGTACATTTCTTCCGGTCTCATATCCGTCGTCCTCAATACGCGTCGACGTCGTTCAGGTATTCCGACCCGTGCGCGGCGATGAATTCCTTTCTTGCCGGCAGATCGTCGCCCAGAAGCGTCTCGAAGATATACGCCGTCTGTTCGGCGTCCGCGCGCGAAACGCGGATGAGCCGTCTCGTCTCCGGGTTCATCGTCGTTTCCCACATCATATCGGGCTCGTTCTCGCCGAGACCCTTTGAGCGCTGAAGGACGTATTTCGTCCCGGACTCGTCGAGACTACGGACGATGTTCGCCTTTTCCGGCTCGTTATAAGCGAAGAGAGATTTGTCCTTTACCTTGATCTCGTACAGAGGCGATTCGGCGATATAGACGCGCCCCTCGTTTATGAGGGTGGGGAGAAGACGGTAAAACATCGTAAGGATGAGCGTTCTTATCTGGAAGCCGTCCTCGTCCGCGTCGGTGCAGATGATGATCTTCGCCCAGCGGAGAGCGGACAGATCGAACTCGACCATGCTCCCCTTGACCTTGCCGGACAACTCGACGCCGCATCCGAGGATGCGGAGGAGGTCGACTATGATATCGCTCTTGAAGATCGCGTCGTACGATGCTTTGAGGCAGTTGAGCGTTTTGCCGCGGACCGGGATGATCGCCTGGAAGTCCGCGTCGCGTCCGAGCTTACACGACGTGAGAGCCGAGTCGCCCTCGACGATGTAAAGTTCCCGCTTTTCCGGATCTTTCGAGTTGCAGGACACGAATTTTTCGATCCTGTTCACGCCCTCCGTCGATCCGGAGAGTTTCTTTTTGAGGTTGATCCTCGCCGATTCCGCCTGTTCGCGGGATCTTTTGTTTATCAGGACCTGGTTGAGGAAGCGTTCCGTGTCGGCGGGGTTCTCGAGAAAGTAGATCTCGAGCTGTTCTTTGAGGAAATTCGTCATCGCTTCGGCGATGAACGAGTTGGTGATCGCCTTTTTCGTCTGGTTCGCGTAAGACGTCTGCGTCGAGACGCTGTTGGATACGAGGATAAGACAGTCCTCGATGTCACCGAACGAGATCTTGCTCTCGTTTTTGTTGTACTTGTTCGCGGCGCGGAGCTTTTTGTCCACGGCGTAGGTGAACGCCGTGCGCACCGCCTTGTCCGGAGAGCCGCCGTGCTCGAGATACGACGCGCAGTGGTAGTATTCGAGCGCTTGAACGGTCTTCGACATACAGAACGCGACGTCGACCTTGAGCTTGTAGTCGTTCATGTCCTCGCGGTCGCGGCCCTTCGTCTCAAGGTGCCATTCGGTTATTTTAGTCTCCGCGGAGCCGCCCGCGATCTCCTCGATGTAATCGACGATGCCGCGCTCGTAGAAATATTCCGATTCCGTGAATTTACCGCTCTCTTCCTGCCAGCGGAAGATGAAGCGGATACCCGCGTTGACGACCGCCTGACGGCGGAGCATATCTTCATAATACTCCTTCGGGATATCGATTTCGGTGAATACGTCGAGGTCGGGTTTCCAGTGCTGGACCGTACCTACGCGTCTTTCTTTCTTCTCGAGAGGACGGACCTTGAGTTCGCCTACCGGATCGCCGCGGCGGAATTCCATCGAGCTGACGTTCTCCCCGTCGTACGAGTCGACGAAGAAATATTCGCTCGAATACTGGGTGGCGCAGGCGCCGAGTCCGTTGAGACCGAGGGAGAACTCGTACGCGGAGTCCTCGCTGTTGTTGTCGTATTTCCCGCCCGCGTAAAGCTCGCAGTAGATGAGTTCCCAGTTGAAGCGGTTTTCCGCCTTGTTCCAACCGAGCGGAACGCCGCGTCCGAAGTCTTCTATTTTTATCGATTTATCGGTAAAAGCCGTTATCACGATCTTGCTGCCGTAGCCCTCTCTCGCCTCGTCGACCGAGTTGGAGAGGATCTCGAAAACGGAGTGTTCGCATCCCTCAAGTCCGTCCGAGCCGAAGATGACCGCGGGTCTTTTTCTTACTCTGTCGGCGCCTTTGAGGGCGGTTATCGATTGATCGTTATATTTAGCGGAGGGACCCTTTTTTGCCATATTCATAATTCCTTTCGGGATCTGTTATCTGATCCTTCTGCTTGCTTTGCAAGCAGGATAAAGTTTTCTTGAATGGGATGACCCATTTCAAGAAAACTTTACGGCGGATCCTGTGACGTTTCTGAAATATTTGAAAAAGTTCTTGCCGGCTTTGCCGGAACCGCGGATTTTTACGGGATTTCTTTTTTCATTTTCGTACTTATTTACTTTATTTGAAGCGTCTTCCTCTTGTCGCGGGGACGCGGGAACGGAGTTTTTTCTGGTTGTAACGCGCTTTTATGAGGATATAAAGGAGGCTGAAACCAACGAGAGAGACGACGGTTGCGATAAAGAACGGGCCCTTCGTAAATTCTTTGATCCGTTCCATATTGTAGAGCAGTTCGCTCCGGCTCACGTCGGACGTGGTCACGAGTTCGACCGTTCCGAGCATCTTATCTCCGTACGAGACCATGGCGACTCCTGCGCGCTGACCGAGTTTGACAGGCGCCTCGAGATAATCGCTCTCCGTGCGGCAGCTTATCGTTACGTCCCGCTCGATATCCGCATCGGCGGGGAGAAACACGGTAAGCGATTCGGCTGGAACGAGCGTCACGTAGTCGACGGTCTGCGCGAGTTTGACGGGGATCTCGCAGACGACCTGCTTCTTACCGAGAACCTCGCGGAATCCAAATGAGGAGAACGCCCAGTCGAGCAGGTCTGCCGTTCCTTTGTAATTGTACATGGTTTCCTCGTCGCTCTCGGCGTTCATTACGACCGAGATGTACGTCACGGTGGCCTCCGCGTCGTGAGCGACAGTGACGGCGCAGTAGCCGCCCTGCGGGGTCGAGCCGGCGTTGAGTCCGACTACGCCCTCGTAATAGTACTCGTCTTTGTAGTATTTCGACACGAGACAGTTCCGGTTGTATACGTCGCGCGCCTCGCTGAGGTTCGTTGCGTCGACGACGTAGTGACCCGTCGACGTAATCTCGATAAAGCGATCGAGAGAGTACGCGTATTTCGCTATTTTGAGCGTGTCCGACGCAGTAGTTACGGAGGCGTCGTCATGCATTCCCGTACAGTTCGTGTAATGAGTTTTCAACGCGGAGAGTTCTCTTGCTTTTTCGTTCATCATGTCAACGAACGCCGCCTCGCTTCCCGCGACGGCGTACGCGAGGATCATCGCCGCGTCGTTGGCGTTGTTTACGAGCAGACAGTACAGCGCCTGCTCGACGGTGACGACCTCGCCCGGCATAAAACCGATCGCGTTTCCGCGGACGCTTTCAAGCATTTGGTCGGTGACCGTGATCTGCTTTTTGAGATCGGGCGAGTTTTCGAGCGCGACGATACCCGTCATTATCTTGACGGTCGACGTCGGATAGATCTCGGCGTCGGGGTTCAGTTCAAAGAGGACGTCGTTGCTCTCGACGTTATAAAGGCACGCGGAACCGACTTTTTCGAGAAGCGGCGGATCCGGTTCGGCGTGAACGAAAAGCGCCGAAAGGGACAGCAGAAGGACCGCCGACACAAAAAAGGAAACCGCGCGGCGAACGCGATCTCTTGTGATTTTCCTCGCCATGGCGCGGATCTCCTTTCGAAATCTTAAAGTATGTTATTTTTGAAGTATTCAAGCGCGGACCGCTCGTCCGCGCGGATCTGATCCGTAAGTTCCCCGAGCGTGGAGAACTTTTTTTCATCTCTCAGTTTGCGGCACAGTTCGACGCGAAGCGTCCTGCCGTACAGATCTCCGTCGTATCCGATAACGTGCGTCTCCATGACTTCTCTTCCGAGGATCGACTCGTCGGGAGCTCGGTAATCGGGATTCTCTTTGCGGAAGGCGGCGAGTTCCTCACGCCCGAGTGTCGGGCAGACGCCGACGTTGAGCACTCCGGGGAACCGGACTTCCGCGCCCGCCTCCTCGAACGAGGCGCGGCAGACGTAGACTCCGCGGGAGGGGGTTATGAGAGACTTCGGGATTATCTGATTCGCCGTAGGAAAACCGAGACGGCGTCCGAGCATTTTCCCTCTCACGACGGGGAGATGGTAAAAATGCTCTCTGCCGAGCAGACGCGCCGCGCCCTCGACGTCGCCCGAGGCGATCAGCGAACGCGTCGCGGAGGAAGAGACAGGCGTTCCGTCGACGGTCACCGTCGGAACGACTTCGGCGGGGATACCCGCCTCGCGGCAAAAAGATGAAAGATCGTCCGAGTTCCATGCGGCGTTTTTACCGAACCGGAACGATTCGCCCGACACGACCCGGCTGACTCCGAGACGCCCTGCGAGCACGTCTTTGACAAACGCCTCGCCGTCCGTATCCCGGATCGAGTTGAAATCGGCGGCGGCAACAAATCCGGCGCCCGCTTCGGACAAAAGACGGAAACGAGAGGAGTCATCGGTCAGAAGATCCGTCCTGTCCCCCGAGAAAAAAGTCCAGGCAACGACGGGCTTCCCATACCGGGCGGCGACAGAGAACAGTTCGCGGTGGCCGCGGTGGACTCCGTCGAAAAACCCAAGCACGGCGACGGCGCCGCGCGGCGTGCCGTCGACCGGTTCACACTCCGGGAGACGATAAAAGACCATTTTCTCCCTCAGATGTCGAGATATTCCTTGAGAAGAGCGAACATGAGGTCGTCTCTGTCGATCTTGCTCATTATGGCGCGCGCGTTCTTGTGGTTGGTGATATAGGTGGGATCCTCCGTCAGGATATAGCCCACTATCTGAACGAGAGGGTTATATCCGCGTTCGCTCAGCGCGTCGTATACGGCGCGGAGCATTGCGTGACGCTCGCGTTCGCGGTCGTCTTCGCGGAGGGAAAAGGTGATCGTCTTATCTTTTTCTGTTTTGGGATTCATGATATCACCGTTCCTTTCTTTTTCATATATTATATGACGAATGTCACTGTAAAATCAAGTTATCTGAACTCTGTTTCGCCGTCGTCCAGAAGGAGCATTTTTCTGGTGACCGTATGGTATCCGGCAGTTCCCTCCACCGAGAATTCACGCTCGATTGCGCGGGCGATCAGCTCCGGGTTGAGGTACGCGGAATCGGACGCCCCGGTCACGGCGCGGATGCGGAGAACTTCCCCGTCGACCGACGCGGAAAGAGATCTGACGAGAGGGGAGATATCGACCTCGCGCTCGCCGCTTTTCGATCTTTTCATAATAACGACAGGACCGCGGAACAGCTCCGCGATCTTTCCGGGCAGGTCGGGATCGATACGGCACGAGAAGAACGAGATTTCGTTTTCCGCCCACTTGACGTCGGTGAGTTTTCTCTCCTTCGTGTAAACGTCGAGTATCTCTATCCCGGGCGGAACGGCGGCGGAAAGCCGCTCTTTTATTTCGCCGTCGCTCATTTCCTCAGTGATCTTGATATCGAGCACTTCTCTTTCCCCGGCGCATCCGACGGAGAGCGAGGAGGCGAAGACGAGGCGCGGTATCGGATTGAAGCCCTCGCTGAACCAGACCGGGATCCCCGATCTCCGTATCGCGCGGGTCATCGTTTTTGCGAGGTCGAGGTGCGATACGTAAAGCGTCGCGCCTCCCTTAGAGAAGCGGATTCTGACGGAACGCACGGGGTCGAGATGTCCCCTCTCCTCTTTCGCGCGCCGCGGGAGCTCTTCTCCCGTGACGATATCCTCGGCGTCTTCTCCTCCGCCGTGTCCGGGACACCAGCGGCAGTACTCCGCAGGGACGAGGGAATTGACGCCGCATCCCGAGCACTTTTCACGGCACGACGGAGTCGTCGCCGCCTCGTACGCCTTGTGACGTTCTCTCAGAAGGAATGACTTGGAAACGCCCGAGTCGATCATATCCCAAGGGAGAAGTTCTTCGTCCGGGATGGTGCGGCAGGCGTAGAACGCGGGGTCGAGCGAACATTCGCGAAAGACGTCAAGCCATCCGTCGAAGTCGAAAAACTCATCCCACGCGTCAAATTTCATACCGCGTTTTACAGCCGTTTCGATCGCGTCGGCAAGGCGGCGGTCGCCGCGGGCGAAGACCGCCTCGATATGGGAGACCTTCGCGTCGTGGTAATTGTATCTCACCTTTCTGTCGGTGATCTTTGAGAGCAGAAATCTCTGCTTGTCCTCAAGTTCTTCAAACGTGTTCTGACCCTCCCACTGGAAGGGGGTGTGCGGCTTCGGTATGAAGCAAGCGACGGAGAGCGTCACCTGCGGCTGCTGCCGCCGGTTCCTGTTCTCGCTGCGGTAGTATTTGTCGACGACTTTGTGAGCGAGGTCGGCGATCCCGGCGATGTCGTCGTACGTCTCGCCCGGCAGACCGTTCATAAAGTACAGTTTTATCTTGCTCTTCCCGGCGTTGTACGCGACGCCCGCCGCCGACAGGATCTCTTCCTCGGTGACGTTTTTGTTTATAACGTCGCGGAGGCGCTGCGAGCCCGCCTCGGGGGCGAACGTTACGGCGCTCGTCCGTACAGACGACACTTTTTCCATGAGTTCGGGGGTGAAACTGTCCGCACGGAGCGACGGCAGAGACAGATTTATCTTTTCTTCATCCGTCCAGGTGAGCAGACGGTCGGTAAGCGTCCCTATCTTCGAGTAGTCGCTGATCGAGAGGGACGAGAGGGAGATCTCGTCGTATCCGCTCCAGGCGCACATTGCCTTTGCCTGTTCAGAGAGGACCTCGGGCGACCTTTCGCGCACAGGGCGGCAGACGAAACCCGCCTGGCAGAAGCGGCATCCGCGGATACACCCGCGGAAGACCTCCAGAGTGACTCTGTCGTGGACGGTCTCGACGAACGGCATGACCGGCTCGAGCGGCACTCTCGCCGCGTCGAGGTCGGCGATCACGCGCTTCGTGATCGTTCTCGGCACGTCTGGGAACAGCGGCTCGAACGAGGCGAGCGTTCCGTCTTCGTTATACGACGGCTCGTAGAGCGACGGCACGTAAAACCCGTCGAGCTCAGTCGCCGCCGCACGGAGGAATTTTTCTTTCGTATACGTCCCGTCGTCCTTCATTCTGAGATAAAGGGCGGCGAGCTCGGGCAGGGCGTCCTCGCCCTCGCCTATTGAAAAGATATCGACGAAAGGAGCCATCGGCTCGGGATTATAGGAGCACGGTCCGCCCGCGATTATGACCGGATCGTCTTCGCTCCTGTCGGCGGAGCGGAACGGGATACCCGAGAGGGAGAGCATATTGAGCACGTTCGTGTAGCAGAGCTCGTACTGCATCGTGAACGCAACGATGTCGAATTCTCCGACCGCGTCCCCACTGTCGAGAGTGAAAAGCGGGACGCCCGCCTCTCTCATCTTTTCTTCCATATCGGGCCACGGAGCATAGACGCGCTCGCAGAGCACGCGGTCCATGTCGTTCAGGACCGCGCAGAGGATCCTCATGCCGAGATTTGACATCCCGATCTCGTAGCTGTCCGGGAAACAGAAAGCCACGCGGAGATCGACCGCGTTCTTGTCCTTCAGAACGGTTCCTCTCTCGCCTCCGGTATATCTTCCGGGGCGCGATACGGACGATATGAACTTTTTTACGTCTTCTCTCATAAGGGCTCCGTTTTTGAAAATCTGGCGGCGAAAGATCCGAAAAAGAGCGGCGCTGCGGACGCCCGGGGGCGGGCTGGGCGTCTCGCGCCTGCGATTCTAAATCACGGGGAGAAACCCGGGTCTCCGGATCTCTCCCCTTTCGTTATCTTACAAAGATCTTCGATATAAGGAACGCCGGAAGCAGCCAGGCAAGCTGGTAGATCGCCGGAAGCAGCGATCCCACGCGCGAGATCCCGCCCGATATGAAGATAAGCAGGACGATTATCGCGGCGATGACCGACGCGACGATGCCGAGCGCCATGCAATCCCTCTTCGTACGGGAGGTGTTGTCGCAGTACGGGATGAGCTGGAGCAGCGATTTGGGAGATCCGGTTGTGACGATGCCGCTGTCGGCTCTCTCGGTCACTTCTCCGACCTCGCCTTCCTCGCGGAAGCGGACTACCTTGACAGGCGGGTTCTTCATTTCAAGTTTTGAGGCGATCATATCCTCGTTGATGTTGGGATCGTACGTTCTGACGCACATATAAACGCCGCCGTCGTTGAACTGTCTGAGGATCGGTTCGATATCGGTGTCGATCTCGTATTTTATGTAGAGTTTGGATACGAGTTTGTCCTCGCGGATCATATACATAATGCACATCTCGCCTGAGAAGTCGACGTCGTCGACGGCGACCTCCTCGTCGATCGCAAAACCCCTGAGACGGAGTTCTTCATAACTGCCGAACGTAATGTTGATACCGTCGATCTTCGTCGCAAGGTAGCCGTCCGCGGCGTCGATTATCTCGACGGAGTCCGACTTGTTCATATCCATCGTCGCGATCTCGAATATGTCCTCAAGCGGGCCTCCCGCACGTGAGAACGCGCTCGCCGCGTAGTAGAGGACTCTGTCAATCCTCGCGTTATTGTAGATCCTGATGTTCTGGACCTTGACCCCGACGGACGGGAACACGTTCGTGTCGTCGAACGCCACGACGGACGCTCCGGCGTACTCGTCGAGAGAAACGTCTCCGATTATCGCGGAATCGACCGATTTCGCCGCTTTAGCGGCGCGGTAAAAGGGGTAACTGTAGGTGACGAACGCGGACATCGGAACGACGGTGCCTGCGATCAGTGCGCCGAGCGTAAGCGCTTCGTTCGGTTTCCCGGAGTTGACGAAGTGGTAAACGCCCGCGAGTATCGCGAGGACGAGGGAAATACCCATCATTGACATAATGAACACGCGCGCTGTGAGATTAGGCGCCTGAGTTCTTGCAAAGAACGAGTCGATGAAGTGCGTTTTTTCGATCTTCATGAGGTCGCCTACGTCCTCGTCTCCGTCGAACGCCTCGATATCGTCGATCAGTTCGTCGTCTGAGAAGCGGCACATCGCGTATTTATCTCGGCGCGAGCCGACGACGAAGAACGTCATCATTTCACGCTTGTTGTTCAGCCGCGCGCTCATGATTGCGAGCGTTACCGCAAGAGCGCCGACGGAATTGAAGAGTACGGGCTCGAAACGCGAGGACGCCACGAAGGACGTTATCACCGAGTGAACGGTACATATGAAGACCGGAAGTATCGTAAGGGAGAGCGCATCGGGTGCGCCGAGAAACAGGGATCTTACCCCGGACTTGATCTCTTTGAAGCCGATCGCGCAAACGATAAACAGGATCTGCAGACTTACCATCGTGTATACTACCGGGTAAGCGGCGGGATCGAGCACTCCGGAGAACTGCTTCGCGCGACCGCCGAAAAGCGTTGTTATCGCGGGGATGTTTTCATAGATCAAAAGAACGAGAGTGAGGATCGCGGAAATAAGAAGACGGAAGTTATAAAGCTTCGACGATCTCTTGTACGCCGCCGCGATGCTCTTTGCCTGCATGGGGTCCGTGTACTCGGGGCACGTGAGTCTGACCGGTTTGCTCTTTCTCACGTCCGACTCCATCTGGTCGCCGAGCCGCTTGACCTTTTCGCTGACGGCGTCTTCCCCTTCCTCCTCAAGGCCGAACGCGATGCGGAGATTCATGTCGGTGGACCCCATCGGTCCGGTCGAAGATTCTCCGGGCGTTTCCTCTTTCTCGAAGTGGGCTTCTTCCGGCGCCTCGGTTTCCTCTTCGGGGATCTCCGGCTCGTTCTCGTCGCCGTCGGCTTCGTCGGGAACCACGAATTCCTCGGTCAGGAGTTCAGGCAGAACGTCGATCTCGTCGTCGTCGTCGTTCTCCGGCTCCGCGGCTTCCGCCTCACCGGGGACCTCTTCGACTTCGGCGTCCTCCGGGATATCTTCAGATCCGGATCCACCGACGTCCTCTTCAGACGCAGTCACGTCGGGGATCTCTTCGGCTTCGGGAACTACAAGGATATCTTCAAGTTCAAACTCTTCAGCCGTATCTTCGACCTCGGCGTCTTCCGCGATGTCCGAAAGATCGAATTCTTCGGGCGGGTCTCCGGCTCCGATCCCGGCGCCTTCCGGATTTTTTTCAGACCCGTCCTCTTCGGCGATCGAAAACTCGGGAGAGAAATCGCTGAAAGCGGAAGCGAACGAAGACTCCTCTTCGGACTCTTCGTTTGCGTTTTCTTCTTCGAAATCGAATTCGGAGGAGAAATTGCCGTCCGTCTCGGGGTCGAAACGACGCTTGAAGAATCCTCCGTTTCCGCGCTTGTGTTTTCTGTCATCTGATCTTCTTGGCATTGTCAACACCGCCTTCTCTTTGGGATACCGCCGCGTGGCAGAGCAGAACTGCCGCTGCGGCGGATACGTTCAGGGAATTAATCTTGCCGAACAACGGGATGGATATCACTCCGTCGCACCTTTTCTTCGAAAGGTCGGAAACTCCGCGCCCCTCGCTTCCGAAAACGATCGCGACCGGCCGGTCGAGATCGACGTCGTAATACGTGGAGCCGCCCGCCTCGGCGGCGTATACCCATACGCCCTTTTTTTTGAGTTTTTCTATGGTTTCGGGAATATTGCCTACTCTAACGACCGGCACGTATTCGATCGCGCCGGCGGACGCTTTTGCGACGGTCGCGTTGAGACCGACGCTGCGTCTTTTCGGGATCACGACGCCGTGAGCACCGGAGCATTCCGCGCATCTTATGATCGCGCCGAGATTGTGGGGATCCTCGACTCCGTCGCATATCGCAATGAGCGGTTTTTCGCCGCGCTTTTCGGCGAGGGCGAATACGTCCTCGAGAGAGGAGAATTCGTGTGCGGCGGCGACCGCCGCGACGCCCTGATGGGGGATGCCCGGGCACATCGCGTCGAGTTTTGCCCGTTCCGTGTCGATCACGGGGACTCCCGCCTCTTTCGCAAGAGCGACGATCTCGCCGAGTTTTCCGTCTCCGCGCGCGGCGAAGACGCGGTCGACGCTTTTACCGGAGAGAAGCAGTTCTCTCACCGCGTTCCTTCCCGCCGTGACGTCCTCGCGGGGGGCGGGACGGCTGTATTTCCTTTGATCCATTTCCCACTCTTTCCAAGTAAAACGGGTATAAACATAACTATACAAACTACATTATAACATATAATATTGTTTTTGTACATAGTTTTTTTATAGGGCGCGCGGCACTTGAAAACGGCGGGACGATATGGTAATATTAAGGAGGGAGGTGAAGCGTATGCAAAAAGGCAAGCTCATAGTGATAGAGGGCTCGGGCGACGGCATCGGCAAGTCGACGCAGGTCCGACTGCTGACGAAAAAGCTCGACGCGGCGGGGGAGCCGTACGTCTGTCATCACTTCCCGTCGTACGGTACGGTACAGGGCGCTCCCGTCTCGGAATATCTCAGCGGCGCGTTCGGTCCTCCCGAATCCCTTTCGCCGTACTTCATCAACAATCTGTACGCGCTCGACCGCGCCATATCGTGGCACAGCGGTCTGAAAAAGCTCGTCGGAGAGGGCAAGACGCTCATACTCGACAGATACGTCACGTCGAGTCTGATCTATCAGTCCGCTTTGATAGAAGATCCCGCGGAAAAGAAAGAATTCATCCGCTACGTCAGCGATTACGAATACGAAAAGCTCGGCGTCGGCAAGCCGGACGCCGTGATATTTCTGCACGTCCCGCCGGACGTCTCGCGTACGCTTCGCGCCTCACGCGGAGGCGAAGGCGTGATAGACGGCGACATACACGAGTCGGACGGCGGTTTTCTGAAGAAAGTATACGACAACTCGGTTTTTCTCGCCGACTATCTCGGATGGCGCCGCATAGAATGCGCGAAAGACGGCGCGATGCGCCCGAAGGAGGAGATCGCGGAGGAGGTCTTCGCCGCATGCGGCTTCGGCGCGGAAGGGGGCGGCGGACTGTGAGCGAAAAAACGGACGCGTTGATCAGGACTGTCTCCTCGGCGCACCTCGCTTATCTCGGCGACGCCGTTTTCGAGGTGTTCGTAAGGGAACGCCTCGTGAAAGAGGGCGTGAAATCGCCGAGCGTGAAGTCGCTTGAATACGTCACGGCGGCGGCGCAGAGCGCGGCGGCGGACAGATTGGAGCCGCTGCTCACCGGGGAGGAAAAGGACGTTCTCAGAAGAGGACGGAACGACGTTCACACGGGCGTTCCGAAGAGCGCCAGACCCGCGGAATACAGGCGGGCGACGGGACTTGAGTCCCTTTTCGGATATCTGTTCCTCACGGATCAGACCAAACGGGCCGCGGAGCTGTTCGACACGGCTTTCCCGCGGGAGAACAAGGAAGGAGAATAAAAATGCCTTATATCAAAGTTACGACGAACGCATCCGGCGTGGATGCGGGAAAACTTGAAAAGAAGCTTGGCGAGGCGATCGCCCTCATTCCAGGAAAAACCGAGAGATGGCTTATGACGAAGGTCGAGGACGGCGCGAAAATGGCGTTTGCCGGATCGGAGGAACTCTGCGTTATGGCGGAGGTCTCCCTCTTCGGCGCGGCGTCCCGCGACGCTTACGACAAACTGACCGCGGAGCTCTGCCGCGCGCTGTCTGAGGCGACCGGCGCGCCCGAGAGCAGAGTTTACGTCAAATACGAGGAGACCGGCACGTGGGGCTGGTCGGGCTCGAACTTCTGACGGAGGGGAAGATGGGATTTCGTGAGATATCGCCCGCGGAGATCCGCGGGAACATGATTGACCGCATCGGGCGCGAATGGATGCTCGTCACCGCGGCGAAGGACGGTTCGAGAAAGGGCGACGCGTGCGGTTCCACGTACAATACGATGACGGCGAGCTGGGGCGGCGTCGGGGTCCTCTGGGGAAAGCCCGTCGCGTTCGTCTTCATCCGCCCGGAACGGCACACCTATTCGTTCGCCGAGGCGTCCGACTATATGACGCTCTCGTTTTTCGGAGAAGACAAAAGACCGGAGCTCGCGTTCTGCGGCTCGAAGAGCGGCAGGGACGTCGACAAAGCTCTTGAGTGTTCGCTCACTCCGGTATTCACGGAGGAGGACGGCGGCACGTCGGTGTACTTCAGCGAGGCGGCTCTCGTTCTGACCCTGAAAAAACTGTACGCCGTACCGATAGAAGAGCGCGCTTTTGTTGACAGAGAATGCCTCACACATTACGAAAGCAGCGGATTCCACAAAATGTACGTGGGAGAGATAGAAAGAGTGCTGGAAAGAGAATAAAAGAAAAGCGGAACTCTGCGGTTCCGCTTTTTGAGTGAAGAGAGAAGAGTGAAAAGAGAAGAGAAAAGGAAGCGCGCCGGCGGCGCCATCCGGGACTCGTCTTGTTGCGGTTTAATTGAGTGTGTTTTTTACACACCGTACCGCAACAAGGATAGAGAAATTGTTTTCGGGGAAAACAATTTCTCTACGGCGCATTTATGAAGAAAAACGAACTTTCAGCAAAGTGAAATGCGCGGGTTCTCGTCGCGGCAGCGACGCACACATAGAGAAAAGCACCCATTGGGTGCTTTTCTCTATGGCTAAAGATTGCTATTTCAACAAAAAGGGGACTATCGTTAAATTTCGTAACGTCTGCATGTTTCTTCCGAAGATTGTAGTTTATCTGCACAAGGGAAAAAATCGGCAGTATCTTTATTCGGTATTATGAGCCGAGCATCCAATTATTATTTGCGGTTGAATGATTCATAATAGTCTTTGTAAATATTCAATTCCAATCCATTGACCCTGACCGTGTCATTGTCTACCCATACTGCCTCATATGGATTCTCTTCATGGTAATGGAAATATATGTTTCTTTCCGTCGAAGCTCCGACTTTTTGAATAGAGATGGTCGTAGACCAATCGACTGTAGCTCCACCGTTATTCCTGTAAATATTCATAATATGAATCCCATCCGGAGAAGTAATCGATGATATTAATTCATCTCGCGGTCTCTGATTTGCACAGCCTGCGCATAACATGACTATTAGAAATGCAAGAAGAGTAAAACATATTAAGTGTCTTCTTTTCATATTGAGAATGAATCCTTTCGCGTAAAGTAGATAAAAGGGTTGCTGTCTTTGTCAAGACAGCAATCCTTTTATGTGTGGGCCATCAGGGACTCGAACCCCGGACCGTCCGGTTATGAGCCGGATGCTCTAACCAACTGAGCTAATGGCCCTTTTCGCCGCCGTTATATTCTATCACGGCGGCAAATCATTGTCAACACTTTTTTGCGGACAGAGCGGATCTGCCGGTTTACAGCTTCTTACACTTGATCCCGTTGACGGTGAGGAAGCCGTCGCCGAAGGTTATCTTTGCAAAACCGCCTTTTCTGCCGAACGTGTTCTTTTCGATGGGATAAAGCGCGCTCGTGAAGGGGCCGTCCTCGCCAAGGATCCGGGCGTACAGGTCTCCGTCTTTCATAAAGACCTCCTCAAGACGGAAGTCAGCGACGTTCTGTTCGTATTTTCCGCAGATTTTTTTCGGGATTTTCACGCCGTCGTCTTCGGCGATCTCCTCCTCCGCGTTCTGGAACAACCCGAGCGCGACCCCAAAATGTTTCCCGGCGAGTTCGTCCGTGGTCCTGTTGAACGTGCTCGCCACGCACAGGTCGCGGCGCAGGGAGAACATCCACTCGGTCAGGAAGCCCTCGTTCCAACCGTCGTGATACCCCACGTCGCCGCGATAATTGCAAATGCAGAGGTCGTAATTATCCATTACCGGCGTCAGCATACGCCTTGCGGACTCTTTTTTGAGGAATCCTCCTTTGCGGTAGCTGCGCGAGAGGGCGATCCCGATCCTGCAGAGCTCCGTCGGCGTGGTCCAGAGGCCCGCCGCCGCATGTTCGGGGTAATAGTGATATCCGTGAGCCGGATCTTCCTTTTCTCCGAGTTTGCCGCCGAACGCGGCGTTCCCGACGAGTTCTTCGTCAAGGGGCTGGAAAAAACCCGTTCGAGTCAGTTCCAGCGGCTCCGCGACCTCTTTGCTGAAAGCGTCGCGCAGCGTCTCTCCCGTCATGCGGGTGAAAGCAAGTTCAGCAAGGGTGATCCCGCCGCCGGAATACATAAACTGTTTCCCGTAAGGGCGGATCCTGCGCAGTTTCGGCGTGATCCCCTTCCCGTTCAGAACGTCCTCGAGCGAGAGCGGCTCGCGATCCGCTCTGTATCCCGGGAAGCCGTGGAGGTTGTATCCCGCCGTGTGGGACAGCAGCGCGGAGAACGTTACCGGTATCTTCGCGTATTCCGGCACGACGCCCGATATATCGGCGTCGAGATTAATCTTCCCCTTGTCGGCGTACCTGAGCAGAGTCAGGGCGAACGCGGGCTTGCTGACGGATCCCGCCTGAAAGAGCATATCCGGGTTCACGTGGAAGTCGCTGCCGTATCTGCCGCTTCCGGCGCAGTACGTCTGCAGATCCTCTCCGTTCGAGATCGCGGCGCTGACGCCGTATCCGTTTTTATCCGCGATCCGCAGATCATCCTTTACGTTGACGCCGAACCACAAAAACGCGTCCCGCTCCTTTTTCGTTTTCTTCGTCAGCCACAGTCTCAGGACGGCCTCGCCGTCGCTGATGCAGCCGGTCTCTCTGAAACCGGCCTTGTGATACACGTGCAGACCGAGCTCGTTTTCCGGTTCCGTGGACAGAAGGATCCGGTCCGCCCCGAGTTCTCTGAAATAGCGGACGATCAGTTCGAGAGCCGCCTGACCGTACCCTTTTCCCTGTTCGTTCCTATCGATCATGAAACGCCAGAGGTAGTATCTGTCGTCTTCGTCGTCGTCTTCCGGGTCGACCGCGAACATACAGAAGCCGACCGGTCTGCCGTCGGCGCAGATCGCAAACGGGCGCGCCGAGCCGGGGTTATCTGCGTTCGCCTCGTCCGCCTGATCCAGAGAGACGTCGTTCGGTGCGACGAAGGGCTGATCCTCGCGTACGGAGAGTGCCAGAACGGCGTCCCTGTTGGAGTCGTCCACGGGTATGAGTTTGATTTGCATATCGGTAATTCTCCTTAATTGTCGTTTTGTTCGTTGCGCCCGACGTGGTCGGGCGCAAAAATACCGCGGCAAAGCAGCTCCCGTTGTGGCTGCGTCCCGCGGTTTCCACTATCCGAAAGTTACTCGTTACGGCGCGGCAAAACAAAAGAGGACGTACCTCTTTCTTTGGTTCGCGCGCCTATATTCGTTCAGTCGGCAACTGCATTCTTAGTCATCGGTCTCTTTCCCTTTCCGTATCTTTGAGATCATTATACACGACAGGGCTCAAAAAAAGCAAGGACCTCTTTTGCACGGGCAAAAGAGGCCGTAGTGATCATTTGCTTTTTTCGGCGATCGTCGCCATCGTCTGGCCCTCGCCGTGGAGTTCCTCGAAATCGCGGCGGAAAGCGTCGACCGCGGAGTCGATGCTCGGGAGCGAGAGCGCCTTTTTGATCAGGCCGTAGCTGACCGTCGCGCTGTGCGCGCCGCTGGCGAAAGCGGATACGATCTCCGCTACGTTCTTGAAGCTTGCGGCGAGGATCTTCGCGGACGAGCCGGACTCGTCGATGAAGGAGCGGATCTGCTCGATGACGCGGTCCGCGTCGGTGCAGTTGTCCTCCATGCGGTTGTAGTAGATGGCGATATACTTGGCGCCCGCGAGGACCGCGAGGACGCCCTGCATCGTCGTGTATATGCCTGTCGCGGTCACGTTGACGCCCTCTTTGGCGAGCGCCTTGATGGCGGGAAGACCCGCCTCGCTGACGGGGATCTTGATATAGGTATCGTGACCGATCTTCGAAATTATCGTCTTCGCCTCTTCGATTATTTCATTCGTAGTGGAAGAGACGACCTGTATGTGAAGACTGCGCCCGTTCGTGCAGAGCCGTCTTATCGTATTCAGCCGTTCGTAAACGTCTATCGCGCCTTCTTTTTTGAGTATGCTGGGGTTCGAGGTTACTCCGACGACCGGCCACATCGAAAGACCGTATTCGAGCTCTTCGAGATTGGCGGTGTCAAGCATCAGTTCGTTCATTTTGATCCGTGACCTTTCGTAACGTTTATTCGGGACGGCGAGATCTCCTCTCCGTCCCGAATAAAATTCTATCATATCCGCCCTCGGCGGGTCAATGGAAAACATTCCGAAAAAAACGGGGCGCGCGGCTCATTCGTTGTTCACATTTATCCCGCGGCGGGGGCAAAGCGCGTTTTCGTAGAGTCCTCCCGTCGTGAACCAGTTGTACGAGCGGCATCCGCCCGCGCATACGTCTCCCTTCGGGCATCCCGCGCATCCGCCCGCGAGCATATCGGGAGTGAATTTCCTGTTGTAAGCGAACGTGTCGGGATCGCACCAGATGTCTCTGAGCGATCTCTCTCTGAGATTGCCCTCGTTGAACCGTTCGTCGTACATCGACTCGCAGCCGCGGACGTTTCCGACGCTGTCTATCCCGAGCGTTGTCAGCCCGGCGGAGCAGCCCTCGAAAACGAGGCCGCGCCTCCCGCGGATCTTCGCTTCCTCGGGGGTGTGGTAACCGATATTGTCCGCGATCCCGATATAAAACGGGTCGCGTCCCGCGTTTTCGGCGACGAATTTTATGACCTCCGAGGCGTCGAATCCGACGTCGACGGATCCGCCCGCGGCGTTGCCCATCGGAGAGCACGCCTGGATCTGCCACGCGAAGATATTCTTCGTTTTGAGTATTTCGTAAAGCTCGGACAGGCGCGGGGCGTTGTCCGCGCGGAGCGCGCTGATTACGGAGACGGGTATCCCCGCCTCGGAGAGGACGTCAAGCGCAGCCATCGCGCTCTCGTAACTGCCCGCCAGGCGGTATTTGTCGTGAACCTCGGCGACCCCGTCGATCGAGACGGCGACCGATTCGATCCCGACGCGCTTCAGGGCGGCGATCACAGGTTCCGTCATGCGGAATCCGTTCGTTATGATGCACGTGATAACGCCGCGGGACGTCAGCGCGCCGACGATCTGCTCCCAGTCGGGACGCATGAAGACCTCGCCTCCGATCATGGAGACGCGGCGGCAGCCCAAATCGGCGAGCTGTTCGGCGACGTCAAGACACTCCTCCGTCGAGAGTTCGTTCTCTCTCGCGACACCTCCGCGCGAGCCGCAGTATGCGCACCGGAAACAGCACGCGAGGGTTATCTCCCACACGCAGGAGCGAAGGCGGAACGGGAATTCGCTTCCCTTTATCCGGTCACTCATCGTTCGTCAGACGGGTCCCGCATTCCGGGCAGAATTTCGCGCCGTCGGGCGTCCGTGTCCCGCAGAAGGCGCAGCGCGGAGATCCGTCGCAGTCTTTTTCCTGCGGCTGCGCCACGCCGACCGGAGCGCCGTCCCGACGCTGCGAGAAATACTCGGGTCCCGCGTAAACGCACATTACGGGCGGCTCCTGAGGTCTTTCCGGGAATACCGGAGCGGAGTAGATCGCCTTCACAAGGCCGTCCGGTTCGCCCTCAAAGAATTCAGGCCCCGCGTAGACGTCCCCGACCGGGCGGGAGTTGTCTGACGGATCTTCTTTCTTTTTATAAAACTCGGGTCCCGCGTAGATTTTTTTCGATTCGCCCGGTCCGTCCCTGAAATAGTCCGGACCCGCGTAAACCCCTTCCGCTCCGCGTACGGGGTCTTTTTTTCTCTTTTTGAAAACGCTTTTTATCCACGGGTATTTCCCGCCGTCTTTTTTATTCTCTCTCATTCCCGTCCCTCCTCGAGATAATCCGGGGACGCGTATTCTCTCAGCATGACGCCGATCGAATCCATCTCGGCGATCCCGCCGGGCGGCGCGGCGTCGGACGACAGCCGGACGTAATCGTCGCCTTCTCTGTATTTAAGAACGACGAGCGCGCCGTCGATCGGCTCGAGGTCGTCCCGGCCCGCCCATTCGTTCATACCGTACTCAAAGACGGCGCGGTAACACTTTTCGGACAACTCGACGGGGACGAGATAATCGGTCCTCGTTTCCTCAGCGTCGGGGGACGCTTTTTCGAAAACGGACAGGCGGTGGGATTCGCCCGAGTAAGTCGAGAGCGTGATCTCCGTGCTGCTGTCGTATCCGTCCGTTCCCGTCGTCGCGGAATAGTAATCGAAAAGAAGGATATCCGGGACGACTTCGGGAACGTACTCCATCGAGTTCTTCGTTTGGCACTCGAGTTTTACGTCGTGCGCGGGCATGGCGAACGTTATCACGAAGCCGCGTTCGTCGTCGTAACCGAAGTTTATCGGTTCTCCGTCGAGCAGAAATTTGTAGTCTGTGTCCGTCGCGATGAGATTATAGTACAGCGTGACCGTCTCTCCCTCGCGGTACGTTTTTTTTGCCCCCTCGTACCACGACTCCTCCCCAGAGAAGTCAATTTTGTACTCAGGCGCTTTTTTGAAACATCCGAACAGTCCGAACAAAACGATCCCTCCCGCCGCGGCGAGCGCCAGCGCCGTCAGGGCGATCCCCGCCGCGCGTTTTACGGTCCCGCGATACGATTTTTCCGGTTTCAAAGCGATTTCCTCCCGGGTTTTATTATGTTTTTATCTTATCATCCCTCCGCGGGAAAGTCAAGCAGACGATAATCGCGCCGCGTTTTTGCGATCCTCAAACCTAATGAACGCTTGGATTTGAAACAACGAATTGATAATTGTTTGTTGTGAAAGGCGTGTTGTGCGGAAACCGCATAAACACAGTTATCCCCCCGTTTTGCGGGGGGATAAACTCTCAATATTCAGTCACTCCGTCGAAGACGAGCTTCGTGTCGCCGGAGAGGGTGATCTCCTCATCCGTGAAGTTTACGATCAGGTCGCCTCCGATGACTTTGACGGTGATGTCCTCGCCCTTCGGGCAGACGCCGTTTTTCACCGCCGCGGCGACTGCCGCGCAGGCGCCCGTACCGCAGGCGAACGTCTCGCCGTTGCCGCGCTCCCAGACGCGCATCCTGAGCGTCGTCGGGTCGACGACGCGGACGAATTCGGTGTTGACGCGCTCCGGGAAGATCGGGTCGTTTTCAAACTTCGGTCCGATCGATTCAAGATCGAGGTCGTCGATCCTGTCGCAGAACACCACGCAGTGCGGGTTGCCGACGGAAAGGCAGGTGACCCGGTATTCGCCGCCCGCGATTTTGATCTTCCGGTCGACGATCTCGTCCCCGTCGAGAGTGCACGGGATCTTCTCGGGCGCGAATTCCGCGCGCCCCATCCCGGCTCCCGCCATCGTGACTCTGCCGTCGGAGGTATAGACGCTGACGGGACGGATCCCGGACGCCGTTTCGATCCGGACGACGTCCTCCTTCGCGATCCCGCGGTCGTAAACGTATTTTGCGACGGAGCGGATGCCCGTCCCTGCGATGAAGCCCTCGCTTCCGTCCCTGTTGAACAGACGCATTCTGACGTGCGCCTCCGGGTCGTCCGGCTTCTCTATCAGGGCGATGCCGTACCCGCCGACGCCGTAGTGGCGGTCGCAGAGTTTTATGCAGAGCGATTCGGGACACGTGATCGTCCCGTCGCGGTCGTCGATGACGATATAGTCGGCGCCCGTCGCCTCCATCTTCGAGAACGAAAGCTTCATCCTTTCTTTTCTCATCGTGTTGATGTCGACGAGCTCCGTGTTGTGCTCGGCGTACCGGCTCAGAATGATGTCGGCGAGCGCTTCCGCGGTGTCGAGCGACGTGAGGCACGGCACGGAGAGCGCGATCGCGCGGGCGTGGATCGTATCGAAGTTCCTGACGTCGTCCGCATCCTCGAGCGCGGAATAGACGACGTAGCTGATCTCCCCGCCGTCAAGAAGAGAGAGGAGTTTTCCGTCGGCGCACGTTTCATCGACTACTTTCACGCTGACGCCGAGTTTCGATATCATCTCCGCGGTGCTCTCCGACGCGTATAGCGTGAAATGAAGATCGTCGAGTTTTTTTGCAAGGTCGATAAGCTCGTGGACGTCTTTTTCGTCCGCATGCAGGAAGAAACCGACTCCCTCGCGCCGCAGAGAGGACGGAAGGAGCAGACCCGCCGAGCGCATTCCCTTGAAGAGCGCTTCGTTGAGGTCTTTGCCGATCCCGAGCACCTCGCCCGTCGACTTCATCTCCGGTCCGAGACCGGAGAAAGCGTCGGGCAGTTTTTCAAACGAGAAGACGGGGACTTTGACGGCAAAGTAAGGCGGAGTTCTGTAAAGACCGGTTCCGTACCCCATGTCTGCGAGTTTTTCGCCCACCATGACGCGCGTCGCAAGCTCGATCATCGGAACGCCCGTGACTTTGCTGATATACGGGACGGTGCGCGATGCGCGAGGGTTGACCTCGATCACGTACGGTTCGCCGCGCCATATAAGAAGCTGGATGTTGACGAGTCCGCGCGTTCCGAGCGCGAGCGAGATCGCCGTCGCCTGACTGATGACGACCGACGTCATTTTGTCGTTCAGTTTATAAGCGGGGATCACGGCGATCGAATCGCCTGAGTGGACTCCCGCCCGTTCGACGTGCTCCATTATGCCGGGGATAAGAACGTCCTCTCCGTCGGAGATGACGTCGAGCTCGAGCTCGATCCCGCTCATATATTTATCGACGAGGACGGGACTGTCGACTCCCGCCTCGAGGATCGGAGCCATATACTCCCTCACCTCGCGGTCAGAGTAGACTATCCTCATATTCTGCCCGCCGATGACGTAAGAGGGACGGAGCAGAACGGGATATCCGAGTTCGTTTGCGGCGCGTATCGCCTCGTCGGTCCCGGTGACGCCCATTCCCTGCGGCCGCTTTATACCGAGCGAACCGAGCAGGGAGTCGAACCGTTCGCGGTCCTCCGCCGTGTCGATCCCCTCGGCTGACGTGCCGAGAATTCTGACTCCGCGCGAGTCGAGATATTTAGTGAGTTTTATTGCCGTCTGGCCGCCGAACGCCACGACGACGCCGACCGGTTCCTCGACGGCGACGACGTTCATAACGTCCTCGGGCGTCAGCGGCTCGAAGTAGAGCCGGTCCGCCGTGTCGTAGTCGGTCGAGACCGTTTCGGGGTTGTTGTTTATGATGACGACCTCGTAGCCGAGACGGCGGAGCGTCGTTGCGCAATGGACGGAGGAGTAATCGAACTCGATCCCCTGACCGATGCGGATCGGTCCCGAGCCGAGAACGACGACGGTCTTTCCCGGAGCGCGCGCGGCGTGACGCGCCTCGCAGTCCTCGTCGTACGAGGAATAGTAGTATGGAGTCTCCGCGTCGAACTCGCCTCCGCACGTGTCGACGATCCTGAAGACCGCCTCGCGGTGGCACGGGAGCGGATATCCCGAGAGGGCGTCGAGCGCCGTGTCGGTGTAGCCGAGCTTTTTGCCCTCGAGATAATCGGCTGAGTCGAGCGAGAGACCCGATATTCTGTTTTCATAATCGGCGAGCCGTTTTATCTGGGATACGAAGAACGGATCGATGCGCGTGATCTTTGAGATCTCTTCGACGGAGACCCCGGATTTGAGCGCGGCGAAAACGGCGAAGAGCCGTCTGTCGTCGCAGCTGCCGACCGCTTCGAGCAGTTCGTCTTCCGTCTTGTTTTCAAAATAGCGTATTCCGAGCGTTTCCGTTCCGATCTCCGCGCCGCGGACGGCTTTCATGAGCGCCGCGGGGAAGGAGGTCGCGATAGCCATGACCTCGCCTGTCGCCTTCATCTGCGTCCCGAGCTTGCGCGAGGAGCCGTGGAGCTTGTCGAACGGCCATTTCGGGAGTTTGACGACTACGTAGTCGAGCGCGGGCTCGAAGCAGGCGCACGTCTTTCCGGTCACGTCGTTTTTGATCTCGTCGAGCGTGTAGCCGAGCGCGATCTTCGC
Organism: Clostridia bacterium; assembly: GCA_017518975.1. Classification (GTDB taxonomy): domain Bacteria; phylum Bacillota; class Clostridia; order Oscillospirales; family CAG-272; genus RUG11130. The sequence continues at coordinate 16,890 of JAFWTH010000037.1, read as the reverse complement.
GGTGATCTTCGCTATCGGGTAACCGGTCGCCTTGCTGGCTAGAGCGGACGATCTGGACACGCGCGGGTTGACCTCGATGACGGCGTAGTCGAAGCTCTCCGGGTCGAGGGCGAACTGACAGTTGCACCCGCCGACAATGCCGAGCGCCGAGATGATGTTCAGAGACGCGCTGCGCAGAGTCTGATACTCCCTGTCAGAGAGCGTCAGCGCGGGTGCGACGACGACGGAGTCGCCGGTGTGGACGCCGACCGGGTCGACGTTCTCCATCGAGCAGACCGCGATCACGTTGCCCTTGCCGTCGCGCATCGTCTCAAATTCTATTTCTTTCCAGCCGTAGATATATTTTTCGACGAGTATCTGACCGATCGGCGACGCGGCGATACCCGCCGCTGCGACCGTTTCGAGTTCTTCGGGGCAGTTTGCGACGCCGCCCCCGCCTCCGCCGAGCGTGTACGCGGGGCGGACGATGACGGGATATCCGATCTCTTCGGCGATCCGCAGAGATTTCTCAACGTCGTGCGCGGTGTCGGACGGGATCGTCGGCTCGCCGATCGCCGCCATCGTATCCTTGAACAGCTGTCTGTCTTCCGATTTCTTTATCGCGTCGACGTTCGAGCCGATGAGGCGCACGCCGTTCTCGTCGAGGAAACCGTCCTCAAAGAGCTTTACGGCGAGAGTCAGCCCCGTCTGTCCGCCGAGTCCGGCGAGAAGACAGTCGGGCTTTTCTTTTTTGATTATCCTTTTCACGGTCTCGACCGTGAGCGGTTCGAGGTATACCTCGTCCGCGAGGTCGGTGTCCGTCATAACGGTAGCGGGATTGGAGTTGACGAGGACCGTTTCGATCCCCTCCGCTTCGAGGACGCGGCACGCCTGCGTTCCGGCGTAGTCGAACTCCGCCGCCTGACCGATGACGATCGGACCGGAGCCGATGACCATCACCTTGCGGATCGATTCATCCTTTGGCATTTCGTCTCACCTCCATCATCCGTACGAACCGGTCGAAAAGAAACTCCGTGTCGTGCGGGCCGCTTCTCGCCTCGGGGTGGAACTGAACGGAGAAGGCGAGATCGGCTTCATAGTCGATCCCCTCGCAGGTTCCGTCGTTCGCGTTTGTAAAACTCATCGTTCCGCGGCGGAGCGACCCCACCCTCACGGCGTAGCCGTGGTTCTGCGAGGTGATATACGTTCTGCCGCTTTTAACGTCGCGGACGGGCTGATTCGCGCCTCGGTGGCCGAACTTCAGTTTTTCCGTCAGCGCGCCGGTCGAGAGCGCGAGGAGCTGGTGGCCGAGGCAGATACCGAAAATCGGGACTCTGCCGAATATCTTTTTGAGTTCCTCTATGCAGTCGCGCCTTTCCGTCGGGTCGCCGGGTCCGTTCGAGAGCATGATGCCGTCGGGCTTCATCTCGAGGATACTCTCGGCGTCCGTGTTCGCGGGGACGGAGAGAACGGAGCATTCCCGCGCCCGAAGCGCGGCGGTTATCCCCGCTTTCGCGCCGTAGTCGATCAGGACGACGCGGAACTTCTCGTCTCCGTCGGCGGGGAAAAGATTCGGGCGCGTCGAGGTGACGGCGGGAACGGCTCCCCGCACCTTATATGACGAAAGCGCCTGCGAATAAAGCGAAAAATCGGGCTCGCCGTCCGTGATGACGGCGTTCATGACGCCGCGGTCGCGGATCAGTTTCGTGATCTCCCTCGTGTCGACTCCGCAGATCCCGGGGATCCCGCGATCTTTGAGGAACGAGTCGATATCGCCTTCGGAACGAAAATTCGACGGCGCGGGACACCACTCCCTGACGACGTATCCGAAAAGGGCGGGACACCCCTCAAAATCGGAGGAGATCACGCCGTAGTTTCCGATCATCGGGAACGTCTGCGTCACTATCTGACCGTAATACGACGGGTCGGTTATGCATTCGAGATAACCGCACATTCCGGTCGTGAATACGAGCTCGCCGACCGTACCGTCAGGCGAGGGATCCGCGCCGAAGCCGACCCCCTCGAACACGCGGCCCGATTCGAGTATGAGATACCTTTTTTTCATTGTGCCGTCCTTTCGGTTTTTCCGAAATGATCTTGTCGAAAAATTAAGATTATATTTTCAGCGTAAAATTCCCCTGTTTTTTGCGAAGCAAAATGAAATGGGTTGGGTCCCATTTCAAAGGGGAATTTTATCCGTCATTGATCTGCCGTAAGACAGATCAATGACGAAGAGTTGCCGCCATTACCGCTTTTATCGTGTGCATCCTGTTCTCCGCCTCGTCGAAGACGACGGAGCGGTCCGACTCGAAGACTTCGTCGGTCACTTCGAGCGAGTCGAGGCCGAACGCCTCGCCCACCTTACGTCCTATCTCGGTGTTCGCGTCGTGGTAAGCGGGCAGGCAGTGCATGAATATCGTGTTCTCGCCCGCCGCCGCCATGAGAGCGGAATCGACGCGGTAAGGCGACAGAGCGGCGATCCGCTCCGCCCAGACCGCCTCGGGCTCGCCCATCGAGACCCAGACGTCGGTGTATATGATATCCGCGCCGCGCACGGCGCCCGCGGGATTCTCTTCAAAATTCAGTACCGCGCCCGTCTGAGCGGCGATCTCCCTGCAGGTCGCGACAAGGCCTTTGTTCGGGAAATACTCGCGCGGGGCGCAGGCGGTGAATTCCATCCCCATTTTCGCGCATCCGACCATCAGCGAGTTGCCCATATTGAACCGCGCGTCGCCCATATAGACGAGTTTTTTGCCGCGCAGCGATCCGAGTTTTTCGCGCGCGGTGAGGAAATCGGCGAGGATCTGCGTCGGGTGGAACTCGTCGGTCAGACCGTTCCACACGGGGACGTCCGAGTATTTTGCCAGCGTTTCGACGCGCTCCTGACCGAAGCCGCGGTACTCGATTCCGTCGAACATCCGCGACAGGACGCGGGCGGTGTCGGCGATCGATTCCTTTTTGCCGATCTGCGACCCCGACGGGTCGAGGTACGTCACGCCCATTCCGAGGTCATGCGCCGCCACCTCGAACGAACAGCGCGTGCGCGTGCTCGTCTTCTCGAAGATCAGGGCGACGTTTTTGCCCCTGAGCGCGTCGTGGGGTATCCCCTTTTTCTTTTTGTCCTTCAGGTCGGCGGCGAGGTCGAGCAGATACGCGATCTCTTCCGGCGTGAAGTCGAGCAGTTTCAGAAAATCTCTTCCTTTGAGGTCCGTTTTCATAATTCCTCCCCCGCGGCGATCGCCGTTATTGTTGAGAGCGCGCGGTCAAGAAGCCCGTCCGGGATATTGAGCGGAGGCGCGAGGCGCACTCTGCCTTTCGCTCCGAGGACGAGAACTCCTTTTTCAATACATTTGTTTATGAATTCGGCGGGCTCGCCATCGACTTCGACGCCGACGAGGAGGCCCCTTCCGTATACGCCCTTTATTCCGGGCTTGCCCGTGAGCGTTTTGAAAATCTTCTCCGATTTTGCGCGTACGGACGCGAGGAAGTCCCCGTCGATACGCGAGACGACGCTTACGGCGCCCGCGCAGCAGACGGGATTCCCGCCGAACGTAGAGCCGTGAGTTCCCGGCGTGAGCACGCCCGCCGTCTTCTCCGAGAAGAGGACCGCGCCGACGGGAAGGCCGCCGCCGAGCCCCTTCGCCGTCGTTACTGCGTCGGGCTCGATCCCGTGCTCCATATACGAATAGAAATACCCGCATCTGCCGTTGCCGGTCTGCACTTCGTCGATCATGAGAAGAACGTTATATTCTCCGCAAAGAGCGGCGACGGCTTTGAGATATTCCGTCGAAAGCGGGCGGACGCCGCCTTCGCCCTGAACGGTCTCTAAAAGGACCGCGGCGCATTTTTGATCTTCAAAAACCGAACGGAGCCCGTCGATATCCTCGGGTTCCGCGTACGCGAACCCCGGAGTCACGGGCAGAAAATCCTTGTGAAAAACGTCCTGGCCGGTCGCCGCGAGCGTGGCGAGCGTCCTGCCGTGGAACGAATTCTTCATCGTTACGACGGTGAAGTATTCCTCTCCCTTGTTCTCCGCCGCCCATTTGCGCGCCGTCTTTATCGCGCACTCGTTCGCTTCCGCGCCGGAGTTGCAGAAAAACACTTTCTTCATTCCGGTCTTTTCGCAAAGAAGTTCTGCGAGTTTTGCGCAAGGGTCGGTGTAGTACAGGTTCGAGGCGTGCTGGATGCGTCCGAGCTGTTTTTCGACCGCGGCGATCCAGACGGGGTCGCACGCGCCGAACGAGTTCGTCGCGATCCCCGCGCCCATGTCGACGTATTCCTTTCCCGTCTCGTCGTAAAGGAGCGCGCCGGTGCCGCGGACTATATTGACGTCGTACCTTTTGTAAGTCGGTACGATATATTCCCTGTCCAGAGATTTAGTATCAGCCACGGCGGTCACTCCCCTTTCGTGAACATCGTTCCGACGCCTTCGTCGGTGAGCATTTCGATCAGGATGGCGTGCGGTATGCGTCCGTCGATGACGAACACGCGCTTGACGCCGCATCTGATCGCTTCGGTGCAGCTTCTTACTTTCGGGATCATGCCGCCGCTGATGACGCCGCTTTTAATGAGGTCTTCCGTCTCGTCCGCCCTCACGGTGCGGATGATCGACTCGGGATCGTCCTTGTCGCGAAGTATGCCGCGTACGTCGGTGAGCGTGAAGAAGCTCTCCGCCCTTATCGCACCTGCGATCATCGCCGCCGCCGTGTCTGCGTTGATGTTGTACGTGTTTCCCTCCTCGTCACATCCGACGGTGGAGATGACCGGGATGTATCCGCGGTCGAGCATATCCCAGACGGGGGCGGGGTTGACCTTGGTGATCTCGCCGACGTATCCGAGCCGCTCGTCCTTGGACTTTGCCATGATCATCCTGCCATCGATGCCGGACAGACCGACGGCGCGGCCGCCCTTCGTCTCGAGCAGGTTGACGAGGTCCTTGTTCACCTTTCCGGCGAGGACCATCTGAACGATGTCGACGGTCTCGCGGTCGGTAACGCGGAGCCCTTCGACGAATTCGCTCTTCTTGCCCGTCTTCGCGAGCATATCGGTGATCTCGGGGCCGCCGCCGTGGACGAGGACGACCTTGACTCCGATCAGAGTCAGCAGGACGATATCGCCCATCACGTCCGATTTGAGCCCGTCGCTCGTCATGGCGTTTCCGCCGTATTTGATGACGATGACTTTATTTACGTATTTGCGGATGTAGGGGAGCGCCTCGACGAGGATCTTCGCCCTGTCGGCGTTCGAAAGAGATGAAACCGTCATATCTGCCTCCAAAAAACCGAAATTCGGGGAACCGGACGCGTCACGTCCGGTAATCCCCGTTGATCTTAACGTAATCGTAAGTGAGGTCGCAGCCCCACGCGGTCGCTGTGTCTTCGCCGATGCCGAGGTCGACTTTTATCACGATCTCGTCCTCGGAGAGGACGGCTTTCGCGATCTCCTCGGAGAACGGGACGCCTGAACCGTCCCGGCAGACTTCCACCTCGCCCGCCCGGGACGAGAAGACGACGCCTATTTTTGAGGGATCCACGGCGGCGCCGCTGTAGCCGATCGCGCAGAGGACGCGCCCCCAGTTGGCGTCCGCGCCGAACATCGCCGCTTTCGTCAGCGACGAGCAGACGACGGCTTTCGCCGCGGTTTTTGCGCACGCCTCGTCCGGCGCGCCGGTCACGGCGCACTCGATGAGCTTAGTCGCGCCCTCGCCGTCAGCCGCGATGGAGCGGCAGAGAGCGACGGTGACGGAATTGAGCGCCTTCATGAATTCCGGGAAGTACTCGCTGTCCTCGGTCACCTCGGGCGATCCCGAAGCGCCGTTCGCGAGGACGGCGACCATATCGTTGGTCGAGGTGTCCCCGTCGATGCTTATCATGTTGAAAGTTTTTTGAACGTCGGTGCGCAGCGCGGCCTGGAGCGCGGACGCGCTGACGGAACAGTCGGTCGTGATGAAGACGAGCATCGTGGCGAGGTTCGGATGGATCATCCCGGAGCCCTTCGCGATACCGCCGAGACGGCACGTGACGCCGCCGATATCGAACTCGACGGCGAACGATTTGATCTTCACGTCCGTCGTCATTATCGCCTCCGCGGCGAAATCGTTGTGATCGCCGAGTCCCGCGACGAGATCACTCATTCCTGCGGCGATCGGCTCGACCGAAAGCGGCTCTCCGATGACCCCGGTCGAGGCGACGATAACGTCGCCCGGGTCGATCCCGAGAGCGTCCGCGGTCAGCGAACACATTTTTTCCGCGATCTCAACGCCGTCGGCGTTGCAGGTGTTGGCGTTTCCGCTGTTGCATATCACGGCTCGCGCGACGCCGTTTTCAATGTTCTTTTTCGTCACGGCAAGCGGCGCGCCTTTAACGAGGTTCGAGGTATATACCGCGGCGGACGAGGCGGGTCGGTCGCTGAGGATCAGGCAAAGATCGCGCTTCGTCCTGCTCTTCCTTATCCCGCAATGTATCCCGTTCGCCGTAAAGCCCTTTGCGGCGGTGACGCCGCCTTCGATCATTTTCATGGTTGCGTTTTCCTTTCAGATAAGCTCAAGAGAGTCCGTTTCGTTTCTTCCGAGCGATATGTTCATACACTGGATCGCCGCGCCCGACGCGCCCTTGCCGAGATTGTCGAAAAGTGCCGCGAGGACGGTCCGCTCGCCGTTCCCGAAGACGGAGACCGCCATCGAGTCGGAGCCCGAGAGGGCGGCGGCGGAGACGAATCCGCCGGGGAAGAGGGGAGAGTCGGACGGGACGTATTTTATCACCTGCCCCGAGTATTTCCCGCGGTAGCAGTCGATGATATCGGACGCCCGGAAGCCGGGGGACAGATCGTCCGACGACAGCGGTACGGTCACGAGCATTCCGGAGTAAAAGCCCGATACGATCGGAGTGAAGACCGGCTCGGAGTAAACTCCGCCGTATTTCCTCATCTCGGGCAGGTGCTTGTGCGTCTGCCCGACGCCGTACATCCTCGGCGCGATCAGATCCGCGCTCTTCGCCTCGTATTCCGCTATCATCTTTTTGCCGCCGCCGCTGTAACCGGTGACCGAGGTCGCCGAGAGACGCGCGGTCTTCGGGATGATCCCTGCGGCGGTCAGAGGCGCGACGAGAGCGACGAAGCCGCTCGCGTGACAGCCGGGATTCGCGATCCTTTTCGAGGTCTTTATCAGTTCTCTCTGCTCCTCCGACAACTCCGGGAATCCGTAGACCCATCCGTCCGCGGTCCTGTGGGCCGTCGAGGTGTCGATGACGACGGTATCGGGGTTTTCGATCAGCGAGACCGATTCCCGCGCCGCGTCGTCGGGCAGGCAGAGGAAAACAACGTCGGAGTCGTTCGCTGCTTCCGCTCTTTTCGCGGGATCGCGGCGGACTTCGTCCGGGAGAACGACGGTCTTTATCCCGTCCATTCCGGCGAGCCGCTCCTTTATCCGGAGGCCTGTCGTTCCCGACCCGCCGTCAACGAATACTTTTGTCATTATGTTACCGTCCTTGATAACGTCTGAAGTTATTTGCGCGACGCGAGGAACGCGTCGATATATTCCGCCTGCGCGTCGACCGAATCGGGCGACGTCCCGCCGTACGACGTTCTCTTTTTCATCGCCTCGGCGGGGTCGATGACCGCGTAAAGCGACTCGTCGAACGCCGGGCAGAATTCGCGGTATTTTTCAAGCGGTATCCCGTCAAGCGTGATATTTTCCTTGATGCAGTACGATACGATCTCGCCCGTGATCTTATACGCCGTGCGGAACGGGACGCCGCTTTTGGCAAGCAGGTCGGCGAGGTCGGTGGCGGTGATGAATCCGCCCTTCGCGGCGTCGAGCATCCGGTCGGCGCGGACCTTCATCGTCTTTATCATCGGAGTGAAGACGGAGAGGCAGACTTTTGCGGTGTCGAACGCGTCGAACGTCGCTTCCTTGTCCTCCTGCATATCTTTGTTGTACGCGAGGGGAAGAGATTTCATCGTAACGAGAAGCGAGAGCAGGTCGCCGTAAACGCGCCCCGTCTTGCCCCTGACGAGCTCGGCCATGTCCGGGTTCTTTTTCTGCGGCATAATGCTGCTCCCGGTCGAGAAGGCGTCGTCGAGTTCGATATACCGGAACTCGAACGAAGACCACAGCACGATCTCCTCGGAGAAGCGGGAGAGGTGCATCATCAGGATCGAAAGCGCGCTCATAAGCTCGAGGCAGAAGTCACGGTCGGAGACGGAGTCGACGCTGTTCGCGGTCGGAGCCGTGAATCCGAGCGATTCCGCCGTCATAAAGCGGTCGGTGTCGAACGTAGTTCCCGCCAGTGCGCACGCGCCGAGCGGAGAGAAGTCCATCCTCTTCACGGCGTCGGCGATCCTGTCCGCGTCGCGGGTGAGCATCATGGCGTACGCCATAAGATGATGGCCGAAGCTTATCGGCTGCGCCCTCTGCAGGTGCGTGTAGCCAGGCATAACCGTCTCTTTGTTCTCGACGGCGCGGTCGCGGACGGTACTGATGAGCTCGTATACCAGATCGAGGATGGTCTTCGCTTCCTTTTTCAGATAAAGCCGGGTGTCGACCGCCACCTGATCGTTGCGGCTCCTCGCGGTGTGCAGCTTTTTGCCCGCGTCGCCGATCCGCTCCGTCAGAACGGACTCCGCGAACGTGTGGACGTCCTCCGCGCGGGGGTCGATCTCAAGGGCGCCGCTTTTGATATCGTCGAGGATCGAGCCGAGCGCCGAGACGATCGATTCCGCGTCGTCGGCGGGAATTATCCCCTTCGCGCCGAGCATTGCCGCGTGTGCGACGGAGCCCTTGATATCCTCTTCGATCATCCGGGAGTCGACGCGGATCGACGAGTTGAAATCGTCAGCCGTCGGATCGACGGATCCCGACGAACGTCCCGCCCATAACTTTTCCATCTTTTAATCTCCGTTACAATAGAAACCTTTATTTTTTGAGTTTTTCGTTCAGGCGCGCCCTGACGGCGATCGGAAGACCGTAGAGGTTGATGAAGCCCGCGGAATCCGCCTGATTGTAGATGTGATCCTCGCCGAACGTAGCGAGTTCCTCGGAGTAGAGCGAATAGTCGCTCTTAACGCCCGCCTTGATGATATTGCCCTTGTAGAGCTTGAGGCGGACCGTTCCCGTGACCGTCTTCTGCGTCTCGTCGACGAACGCGGAGAGCGCCTCACGCAGAGGCGTGAACCACTGGCCGTTGTAGACGAGTTCGGCGAACGTTATCGAAAGTTCCTGCTTTTTGTGCGCGGTCATCTTGTCGAGCGTGACCGTTTCGAGGTAGTTGTGCGCAGCATAAAGGATCGCGCCTCCGGGGGTCTCGTACACGCCGCGGCATTTCATGCCCACAAGGCGGTTCTCGACGATATCGAGCAGACCGATGCCGTTCTCCCCGCCGATCTTGTTGAGATCGAGGATGATCTGTTTGGCGGACTTCTTCTCGCCGTTCAGCGCGACGGGCACGCCCTTCACGAATTCGAGTTCGATATATTCGGGTTCGTCCGGCGCCTGGAGCGGGGAGACGCTCATTTCGAGGAATCCTTCCTTTTCGTAAAGCGGCTCGTTTGCGGCGTCCTCGAGGTCGAGTCCCTCGTGGGACAGGTGCCAGAGGTTCTTATCCTTTGAATAGTTCGTTTCGCGCGTGATCTTGAGAGGAATGTTGTGCGCTTCTGCGTACTCGATCTCCTCCTCACGGGACTTTATGTTCCACTCGCGCCACGGAGCGATGACGGGCATGTCGGGCGCGAACGCTTTTATCGCGAGTTCGAAGCGGACCTGGTCGTTGCCTTTTCCGGTGCAGCCGTGAGCGATAGCGTCGGCTCCCTCGGCGAGAGCGATCTCGACCATCCTCTTCGCGATGACGGGACGGGCGAACGACGTGCCGAGCATGTATTCCTCGTAAAGAGCGCCCGCCTTGACGGTGGGGATAATGTAGTCGTCGACGAATTCGTCTGTGAGGTCCTCGATATAGAGTTTCGACGCGCCCGTCTTCAGAGCTTTCTCTTCGAGTCCTTCGAGTTCGCCCTCCTGGCCTACGTTGCCCGAAACGGCTATGACTTCGCAATTGTTGTAGTTTTCCTTGAGCCAGGGAATGATAATGGAGGTGTCGAGCCCTCCGGAGTAGGCGAGCACCACCTTTTTGATCTTCGATTTATCCATTTTCTTCGTTTCCTTTCGGTTCGGGAGGAATAAAAAATACACCCCGGTGAATTATTATGCACATATTATAGCACACTCGGACTGCCGATGCAAGGAAATGACGCAAAAAAATCAAATTCGTCCAAATTGAGGTTTAATACGTTAAATATGGGGACTTATTGGACATTTTTCATAAAAAACAGCGAGCCGCGCGAAGTCCGGAACTAAGAAACCGCAAAGCGGAGAATGGCGAATAAATATTCATTCAAATGAATACTAATGCGTTTTGCCGTTTGACAAAGCGTATTTCGGGCATTATAATATTTATCGGAAAGGAACGCGCTCCCTTGCGGGCGCTAGGGTTTGTTATATTGACAAAACAGAAATTTACGGTTACTGGGATGAGTTGCTCCGCCTGTTCCGCCGCCGTGACGCGGGCGGTGGAGGCGCTGCCCGGCGTCGCGGACGTTTCGGTCTCTCTTCTGACCGGGTCGATGGCCGTCACGTACGACGAGGGCGCCGTCCCGGCGGAGGAGATATGCCGCGCGGTCGATCGCGCCGGGTACTCTACGTCGGTCGGCGCGCCCCGCGTTTCGGACGGCGACGATACCGAATGGAAAAAGAAAAAGACCCGGCTTATTATTTCTGCGGTGCTTTGTGTTGTTCTGATGTATTTCACCATGGGTCATATGATCGGACTTCCCGTTCCTCCGTTTGCGGATCCGCACGGCGCGGGGTACGCTCCCGCGGTATTCGCGGCGATCCAGTTCGTCCTCGCGACGCCTATCCTTATTATCAACCGTCACTATTTCACGGACGGATTCAAGGCGGTGTTCCGCGGCGCGGCGAACATGAACACGCTTATCGCGACGGGCGCGGGCGCGTCGTATATCTATGCGATATATATGACGGTTCGGATCTTTATTGACGCCGCGTCGGGCGGCGAGACGCACGGGCTGACGGGTCACCTGTATTACGAATCCGCCGCGATGATCCCCGTTCTCATCTCTCTCGGGAAGACGCTTGAGGGACGCGAGAACAGAAAGACCGCGGGCGCGATTCGCGCGCTCCTCTCTATGACGCCGGAGACGGCTGAGATCGAGAGGGACGGGTCCGTCATGACTGTTTCGGCCGATCTTATCGAAAAAGGGGACACGGTCGTGCTTCGCGCGGGTGGAAGGGTCCCGTGCGACGGAGTTATCGTTTCCGGCTCCGGCGCCGCCGACGAGAGCATCGTGACGGGGGAGAGCGTTCCCGTCGAAAAGACGGAGGGCGACACACTCGTCGCCGGATCGCTCTTCGTGTCCGGTTTCTGCCGTATGGAGGCGCAAAAAACCGGCGACGAGACTACGGTCGCGCAGATCGCCTCGCTAGTCGAGGAAGCGGCGTCCACGAAGGCGCCGGTACAAAAACTCGCGGATAAGATCAGCGGGATCTTCGTTCCGATCGTCGTCGCGATCGCCGCTCTGACGTTCGCCGTCTGGATGTTTACCGGACACCCGTTCCACGATGCGCTCGGATACGGGATATGCGTTCTCGTCATATCGTGTCCGTGTGCGCTCGGACTCGCAACGCCGACCGCGGTGATGTGCGGAGTGGGCAGGGGAGCGAAACTCGGGATACTCATCAAATCCGCGGACGCGATCGAGTCGCTCGGAAAAGCGGACGTTGTGCTGACGGACAAGACGGGAACTCTCACCGAAGGCGAGATGGAAGTCACCGACGTCGTTTCAGCGGGAGAGCGGACTGAGGAAGAGATACTCGGGATCGCCGCGTCGCTCGAGTCGTCGAGCGAGCATCCCATAGGAAAAGCGATCCGCCGCGGAGCGGATCTGCGCGGTATCCGGATCCCGAAGACGGAAGGGTTCTTCGCGGAGCCGGGCGGCGGTATCCGCGGAAAGGTGGACGGGGTTGAGTATAAGCTCGGCAACCCCGGGTTTTCCGGCGGCGCGGGCGAGCTTTCAGAGAAAGTCGACGCTCTCTCCGCCGCGGGCAGGACGCCCGTCGTTCTCTCAGATGAAAACGGAGTCCTCGGCGTTATCGCCGTACGCGACAGGATAAAAAAGACGAGCCGCGCCGCGGTCGCCGCGTTTCGCGCGCTCGGGTGCGGAGTTGTGATGCTTACGGGCGACAATAAGATCACGGCGGAGGCGGTCGGCGCCGAGATCGGTATAGACGGGGATCACGTTATCTCCTCCGTAAAGCCGGAGGAAAAGGACCGCGTCGTCGCGTCCGTAATGAGCGGAGAGCGCACGGGCGACGGCAAAAGACACGTCACCCTGATGATAGGCGACGGCGTGAACGATTCTCCGTCTCTCGCGAGGGCGGACGTCGGGATCGCGGTCGGAGCCGGGACGGACGTCGCCATCGAGTCGGCGGACGTCGTCCTGACGAAGAATTCGCTGAAGGACGGCGCGCGGGCGATCCTGCTCGGCAGAGCGGTTATGCGCTGCGTCAGACAAAACCTCGTCTGGGCGTTCTTCTATAACGTTCTGCTCATACCGGTCGCGGCGGGAGTTCTCGCGCCGCTCGGCGTGACGCTCACGCCTATGATATCGGCGGCGGCAATGTCCGTATCGAGTCTTACCGTCGTGACGAACGCTCTGCGGCTGACCCGGTGGGATCCCGAAAAAGCGGAAAGAAAGATCTTGAATAATTATGAAAACTGATAATCTGTCATATATGGAGGTACGGTGAAAGATGTTCGGAAAAAAGAATGAGATCACGCTCTCGGTCGGAGGGATGCAGTGCGAGCGCTGCGCGGCAAGAGTCAAAGACGCTCTCGAGGCGATCGGCTGCCGCGCGAACGTGTCGCTCGCTGACGGGACGGCGAAGATAAAATATCCCGCCGCCGTAACGAGGGAAAAACTGGTTGAAACGGTCGAAGCGCTCGGTTTCAAGGTGAACGGATAAGAAAAAGCCCCGTATCGGGGCTTTTTTCTTTAGTATCTTCCGATGCGCTCGAAATCGATGTTCGGGAACTCCTCCGTGTTCAGCACCCGGTAGTCTCCCTTCGTCGGGTTGACGAACATCGGGTTTTGTTCGAACGTGTATCCTCTTCCTCCGGTGTCGGAGACGTATTCAAGTTCGTATTTGTTCATCGTAGTGTCCGCGTTCCCGCTGCTGTTAATATAGACATTGTCCCTGACGGTGTTCACGGGGTTCATTACGAAGTACCGGTCGTTCATACGTGTGTAATCAAGATGGTATTTAAGTACCTCGGGACACCACTTTTCAATCCCGGCGCGGTACTCGGGATACGTTTCGATGAGATCGAATATTTTGGTCCAGCAGGATCTGGTCTTTCTGAATTCTCCGCCGCTTTTTCCCGCCCCTTCGAGCCCGAGTTCGTCTATCTCGTACCTCTGACCTACGCTGAGACCGACGCCGCCGTGGATAAAGACGTTGTCGTGAACTGTGTTGTCTCTGCCGAGATGGATCATAACAGGCGACGCCGCGTCGTAGAACAGGTTTTCGCATATCTCAACGCCGCACGAGTTGTCGTCGACATAATATCCGAACGTTCCCGTGCCCTCAGATGGCATGTAATCGAAGAAATTGCGCCTGACGGTCACGTTCCATCCGTCCGCCGAACTGTGCGAGTACACGGCGCCTCCGTCCTCGGAGTTCTGCATTATGCCGGTGAACTCGTTGTACTCGATCATGACGTCGTACGAGTGATTAAAGGCTATTGCTCCGCGGGAGGTGTTTGCGAATCTGTTGTGGCTGACGGTAAGACCGCAGCAGTTCGGCACGTAGACGGCGCATTCGTCGTCGAAAACCAGATTGGACGTCGTGACCTGATTGTTGTCGATCAGGACGTTCGATCTCTTTGAGAATCTGTATTGTCCGCTGCACCCTCCGTTTATATACAGGGAATAACCGTAGGCGAGCGAGAAATCACACTCGTTCACGGTGATATCCATCGCGCGTTCAAGCGAGCAATCGTTGAAGGATACGCCCTTGGTCGAGGAGACGCCGGAGAAAGTACAGAGCTCGAGCGTGATCCCGTGACACAGCTCGCCTTTGATGAAGCTGCCCGAGGTGTTTTTGAACGTGAGCCCGCGGAACGTCACGTCGTTCGTGCCGTCCATCGTCACCATATCGCCGAGGACGGGAATGTGGTAAGAACCCTCCGGTGCGTAAACGTACAGCGCTTTCGAGGAGGGATCGACCCAGTACTCATGAGTGAAGTCGAGCTCGGCGGGAACATTGGTGATACAGAGCTGGAGTCCCATCCCGTCGACTCCCCTCCAGTCGCGCATCACGCCGAACTCTGACGTTTCCCAGTTCGCGATCGAGAGAACCCCCGTCGCGGGATCGTAACCTCCGACTATGAACGAGTCTTTTCTGTACCCTCTGATGATGTAGCCGTACGTTTCCATCGTGGAAAACGACAGATCGTCATACGCCGCGAGCCGCTTCGTGAGGAGCGGGCTGACGATCCTGAGCGATTCCTTGTCGTTGTATTCGGCAGCGGTCAGGAGATGGTCCGATCCGTCCTCGTATGTATTCGGATATCTTGCCTCGACGCAGAGACCGCCGTCGTAGTACATAACGACGTCGCGCGCCGCGATGCCGGAGTCGATGACGGCGGATACGTCCGCCCTCTTGATTTTATCGGCAAATTTTGCCGGGAAGTGAGTTTTTTCCTCCTCGGAGAGATCGGAAAAATCATCCGCGTTCAGGTCGATACCGTTATTGAAAACGACATCTCCGTCGCCGTATTTGCAGTATACGACCGGGCACCCGGGAGTGCCGGAGTCCTCGGGGGAGAGGGGAACGGAGATCGCGCCGTAGTCGCCTGCTTTGAACGCCACGGTGACGTTGTCGCGTCCGGTTTTGTCCACGGCGCGGACTGCGTCGCGGGCGCGCTCCCACGTTCTGAAAGGATGCGCGAGAGAACCGTCGGCTCCGTCGTCGCCGTCAGTCGCGACGTAGAAGTCGGCGTCCGTTACGAGCGGATATTCCTTTTCGGTGTAATGGGAGCGGATAACGGGAGTTGCATACGTCAACTTGAAGGACTCGTCGTAGCGCTCGATTATCGCGGCGAATTGCTCGCGCGTGGCGTTGCCACCCGGCGCGAGGTGATTTCCGTCCGTGCCGTTGATCAGTCCCGCTTCGACAGCCCATTCGAGGGATTCTTTCGCCCAGGCGGACGTTTTCTCGTCGTCCGCGAAGGGGGAGAGATCCGCGCGCTCCGGCACCGATACCGGCGCGGATGAAGAGAAGCGGAAGAGCATAGTCGCGAGCTGCTCGCGGGTGATGAAACCGTTCGGAGCGAACGTCGTCTCCGTCATCCCGTTGACTACGCCGGTCTCCTTCGCCCAGGCGACGGCGTCGGCGTACCACGCGCCGGCGGGGACGTCAACAAATCCGCTCGGGGCGGTCGGCGCGGGGGATCCCTCACGCCGCCACAGAACGGTGGCGACCATTCCACGGGTCAGGGCGCCCGTGGGATCGAACTTACCGTTTCCGACGCCGTTCATATATCCTTTTGTGACCGCGTAGACGATCGCAGACGCGCTCCAGCGGCTGTCGGCGACGTCCGAAAAGCCGGTTTTTGCGGCGGTCACGACGGTGACTGACGACGTGATCATCAGGACCGCAAACAAAAGCGAAAGAAGTTTTTTCATTATTATCTCCTCTCAATGGGGTGATATCAGGTTGATTATATGGGGTGATATCAGGTTGATTATATCAAAGAAAAATGAATAATTCAATAATGCATTAACGCCGCGCTCTACTTGAAAAACGGAAAAATATGTGATAAAATCAATTTGAAAAACCCCGCGCGGCGGGGATTCGCCGCGAGAAAGGAAAGGCTTTTATGAGCACATTCAGGAAATTCTTCTCCGAATTCATCGGAACGTTCGTCCTCGTTTTCTTTGCGTGCGGCACCGCGACGGTCCTCGGATGCGACAAGGGCAAGTACGACGTCGCGTACTTTCTCACCGCGCTTGCGTTCGGTCTTGTGATCGTCGCAATGGCGTATTCGATCGGCAACGTCTCGGGATGTCATATCAATCCCGCCGTTTCGATCGCGATGTTCGTGAGCGGAAAACTCTCCTTCGTTGATTTCATCGGATACGTCGCCGCGCAGTTTGCAGGCGCGATCGCAGGCGCCGCGGCTCTTATCCCGTTCGTCGGCAAGAGCGCTTCGTTCGGCGCAAACAGTCTATATGATAACAACATCGTCCTGTCGCTGATAATCGAAACGGTTCT
This sequence comes from Clostridia bacterium, assembly GCA_017518975.1. Lineage (GTDB taxonomy): Bacteria > Bacillota > Clostridia > Oscillospirales > CAG-272 > RUG11130. The sequence goes on along the minus strand of JAFWTH010000037.1, from coordinate 569 downwards.
TACCTGCGTCTTCGTTCTCGCGATCCTCGGCGTCACCTCCAAGGTTGAGAACGGATCGGTCGCGGGAGTCGTGATAGGTCTTACGCTTACGCTCGTACACATTTTCGGTATCCACTTTACCGGAACGTCCGTCAACCCCGCCAGAAGCTTCGGCCCTGCGCTCTTCGCAGGCGGCGAGGCGTTCTCGAACGTATGGGTCTTTATCGTCGCTCCGTTGGTCGGCGGCATTCTCGCGGCGCTGATCTGGAAGATCATCGCTCCCGAGAAGAAATAATTCTCTAGGGTAACAGGAGTTACCCGAGGTAACAGGAGTTACCCGAACCCGCCCGGAGCGGCGCCTATACGGCATATTTTCGTTTCTCGTCCTTGCCTTATGTCTATAAGGCGGCGTCCTCGGCGCGAAAATCTGCCGTATAATCATCCGCTCGGGGTCGAAGAGTTTTGCCGGAGATGATTTTTGTCCCGGCAAGGCAGTGCCCGAAGCAGGCAGCGACTCCTACCTGCGAGGGTGATAACGAAGCAGGGGATCTGTTAAACTCCGGAAGTTTGCACGGCAGTGCAAACTTCGT
>JAFWTH010000036.1 GCA_017518975.1 Clostridia bacterium | reverse complement strand
GGCTCCGAAGAAAAACGAGGAGTCGAAAAAACTCCGTTCGAAGCTTGACGCTGCGGAGAAAAAGATAAAGGAACTCGAATCCGCCGCCGCGGAAACGGACGACCGGTATAAAAGAGTCCTCGCGGAATATGATAATTTCAGAAAGCGGTCGCAAAAAGAAAAAGAGACCGTATACTCAGACGGCGTGGCGGACGCCGTAATGGGACTCGTCCCGGTATTCGACAATCTGATGTACGCGGAAAAATACACGGGCGCCGATCCCGACAAGTTCGCCGAGGGAGTGAAACTCATAATCGACTCGTTCCCGGCGGCGCTCGACAAGATGGGCGTCACCGCGTTCGGCGAGGCGGGCGAGACGTTCGACCCCGAGATCCACAACGCCGTTATGCACGTCGAGGACGACGAACACGGCGAGGGCGAGATCGTCGAGGTGCTTCAGAAGGGCTATAAATACCGCGACCGCGTGATAAGACACGCGATGGTCAAAGTGGCAAACTGAAATAGTTAATAATAATTGAAGGGAGATATACATCATGGGAAAGATCATAGGAATAGATCTCGGAACTACAAACTCTTGCGTGGCGGTTTTTGAGGGCGGCGAGCCCACCGTCATCCCCAATCCGGAGGGATCGAGAACGACCCCGTCCGTCGTCGCGTTCTCCAAGACCGGTGAGCGTATGGTCGGCCAGGTCGCAAAGAGGCAGTCGATCACCAACCCTGAAAGAACGGTAATGAGCATCAAGCGCGAGATGGGCAAGGACTACAAAGTCAACATCGACGGCAAACAGTACACCCCGCAGGAGATCTCCGCGATGATCCTTCAGAAGATGAAGGCGGACGCGGAGGCGTACCTCGGTACGACGGTCACCCAGGCGGTCATCACCGTCCCCGCGTACTTCTCCGACGCACAGCGTCAGGCGACGAAAGACGCGGGCAAGATCGCGGGACTCGAGGTCATGCGTATCATCAACGAGCCGACGGCTGCGGCTCTCGCATACGGTATGGATAAGGAAAAAGAGCAGAAGGTCATGGTCTACGACCTCGGCGGCGGCACGTTCGACGTATCGCTTCTCGAGATCTCGGACGGTGTGTTCGAGGTCCTCGCGACCGCGGGCAACAACCGTCTCGGCGGAGACGACTTCGACAACAAGATCATCGATTGGATCGCGGAGCAGTTCATGCGCGACAACGGCGGCATCGACCTCCGCAAGGACAAGATGGCTCTCCAGCGTCTCAAAGAGGCGGCTGAAAAGGCGAAGATCGAGCTCTCCGGCATGGCTTCGGCCAACATCAACCTGCCGTTCATCACGGCTGACGCGACGGGTCCGAAGCACTTTGACGCGACGCTTACCCGCGCGACGTTCAACGAACTGACGAAATCTCTCGTCGACGCGACGATCGAACCGACGAAACAGGTTCTCCGCGATGCGGGACTTCAGCCCTCGCAGATTGACCGTGTTCTCCTCGTCGGCGGTTCCACCAGGATCCCCGCCGTTCAGGATGCGATCAAGAATTTCATCGGCAAAGAGCCCTTCAAGGGTATCAACCCCGACGAGTGCGTCGCGATCGGCGCGGCTATCCAGGGCGGCGTCCTCGGCGGCGACGTCAAGGATCTGCTTCTGCTCGACGTGACTCCGCTGTCGCTTGGTATCGAGACGATGGGCGGCGTCTTCAACAGGATCATCGACAGGAACACCACGATCCCGGTCAAGAAGAGCCAGATCTACTCCACTGCGGCGGACGGACAGACGTCCGTTGAGATCCACGTCCTCCAGGGCGAACGCGACATGGCTGCGGGCAATACGACGCTCGGCAGATTCATCCTCGACGGAATCACCCCCGCTCCGCGCGGAGTTCCGCAGATCGAGGTCACGTTCGATATCGACGCCAACGGCATCGTCAACGTGACGGCTCAGGACAAGGGTACCGGCAAGGAACAGCATATCACGATCACCTCCTCGACCAATATGAGCAAGGAGGACATCGACAAAGCCGTCCGCGACGCCGAGAAGTTCGCCGAGGACGATAAGAAAGCCAAGGAAAAGGTCGAAGTCAAGAACCGCGCCGAGAGTATGGTCTACCAGTGCGAAAAATCGCTTTCCGATCTCGGCGACAAGGTATCTGAGGACGAGAAGAAACCCGTCCGAGACGCTATCGACAAGCTGAAAGAAACTATGAAGGGCGACGACGCGGAAGCCATCAAGGCGGACACCGAGGCGCTTGAAAAATCGTTCTACCCGCTCGCCGAGAAGCTTTACGCGCAGAGCGGCGCGCAGCCCGGAGCGGATCCCAACGCCGGAGCCGGCGCAGGCCCCGATCAGGGACAGGGCGCAGGCGGCGACGGAACGTTCTACTCGAACGATTTCGAGGATAAGAGCGATAAATAACCGAATGACGAAGGAGAGACCGCGGGTCGGTCTCTCCTTCGGGAGTTTTCCCGCATCTGAAAGGACAGATTGAAAGATGGCTGACAAACGAGATTATTACGAGGTGCTCGGCGTAAGCAAGACGGCGTCGGACGACGAAATAAAGAAGGCGTACCGCAAACTCGCAAAGCAGTACCACCCCGATATGAACCCCGGCGACAAAGAGGCGGAAAAGAAGTTCAAAGAGATCAACGAAGCGTACGAGGTCGTCTCCGATCCCGAAAAGAGGGCGAAGTACGACCAATACGGTCACGCCGCTTTCGATCCGGGCGCGGGCGCGGGTCAGGGCTTCGGCGGATTCGGCGGGTTCGACTTCGATATAAGCGACATTTTCTCGAGCTTCTTCGGCGGAGGTTCCTCTTCAAGGAGAAACGGACCGAGAAGAGGTGACGACGTCAACGTTCGCGTTTACCTTTCGTTTGAGGAAGCCGTTTCGGGCGTCAAAAAAGAAGTCAGCTTCAACAAGATCGGCAAATGTACCGCGTGCGGCGGAACGGGCGCCGAAAAGGGGACCGAGCCGAAAACGTGTCCCAACTGCCGCGGAAGCGGAACGGTCAGGGTGCAGACGAGATCTCCGTTCGGGATGATCCAGTCGACCAAGACCTGCGACACGTGCCGCGGGACGGGGAAGATAATCGAAAAGCCGTGCGCTTCCTGCCGCGGCAACGGTTTCGTCCGCGTCGCCAAGAAACTCGACGTGAACATACCCGCCGGTATCGACGACGGACAGACGATCGCTCTGCGCGGCCAGGGTTCCGAGGGTCAGAACGGCGGAGGACCGGGTAACCTCAATATCATCGTCTCAGTACGGCCGCATCCGTTCTTCGAGCGTGACGGATACGACGTTTACTGCGAGATCCCGATAACTTTCGCGGAGGCGACGCTCGGCGCGGAGATCGAGATTCCGACGCTCGAGGGCAAGGAAAAATTCACCGTCCCGGAGGCGACGCAGACCGGAACGAAGTTCACGCTTCGCGGAAAGGGTATCAAGCGCGTCAACGGGTCGAGCCGCGGCAATCTTTACGTTATCGTCAACGTTGAGGTGCCGAAAAACCTCAACTCGAATCAGAAGGAGCTTCTCGCCAAATTCGCGGATGCCTGCGGCGAGAGTAACTACGCTAAAAAAACGAAGTTCTTCAAAAAGAACAAGTAAAGGAAATCTTTATGGCAGACAGCAAGTGGATTCGGCTCAAAACGACGTGTAAAAGGGAATACCTCGACACGGTAAGCGCCGTGATGGAGATGATCGACAACGGTATTATGATCGAAGACTACTCCGACGTCGAGCAGCTGCTCGACGGAGTGTACGGCGATCTGATCGACGAGTCGATACTAAACGCGGACAGGACGGTAGTTACCGTTTCCGTATTCCTCCCCGAGGAAAAATTCTCGCTCGAGGTGAAAACGTCCCTTGAAGCGCGTCTTTCATCCCTCGGAGTTCCCGCCGACGTCACAACGGAGACGTTCGACGAGGACGATTGGGCCAATTCCTGGAAAAAATACTACCATCCGATCCACACCGGAAAGAGGACCGTCATCGTTCCCGTCTGGGAGGAGTATACTCCGAAAGACGGCGAGATCGTCGTCCTGATGGATCCCGGAATGGCGTTCGGTACGGGTACTCACGAGACGACGCGCCTCTGCGCCGCGCTCCTTGAGGAGTACGTCACGCCCGGCTGTTCCGTAATCGACGTCGGATGCGGTTCGGGGATCCTTGCGATCTGCGCTTCCAAGCTCGGGGCGGGAAATTGCTTCGCGTGTGACATCGACCCGCAGGCGATCAAAGTCGCCCGTGAGAACGTAAAACTCAACAAGACCGGCAACGTCGTCTGCGAGGTCTCAGATCTCGTCCGCGACGTATCGCCCATCCCCGGCGGATACGCCGTCGCTGCGGTCAATATCGTCGCCGACGTCATAATCCGTCTCGCTCCGGATCTCGGGCGGTATCTTTCGCCGCACGGCGTCGCGATCCTCTCGGGCATAATCGACGAGAGGGCTGACGAGGTGGTATCAGTAATGAAACGCTTTGGATTCACCGTCGAAAAATCGCTGACCGAAAACGGCTGGTTCGCCGCGGCGGTCAGGAAAAACGGCTGAAGAAAACAAAACTGGCTGAGAATTATTTCTCAGCCAGTTTTTTGTCTTTTATAAGGAAAATCACCGTTGTGACCGCCGCGACGAGGTTTGCCGCGATACTGACGTAATCCATGATCACCGCGGAAAAGACGGAATACAAAAGAAGATTCACGATAAACGCGTATTTCAGAAGCCGTGTGTTGTTTTTCAGACGGAACACGGCGACCGAATACTCGAAATTCGCGATTACCGGAAGCCATCCGACGGCGCCTCTGTTGTTGAGGACGATACCGAGGACGACGCCCGCCGTGATCAGAGTCCATTCGATCACCGTCCCGAGCGTCCTGTTTTTGATCTCTTTCATGGCCGTAAGGTTCCTGAGGATCCCGACGCCGTTCTGTACCGTACTGCTGTAGCCCTTCAGGATGACCGACCCCGCTCCGAAGAAGAGAAAAGCGATGATCTGTATGCCGAGTATCTCACGGCGCTTTTTTCTCGTTCCGCTGATCGCGTTCGCCGCCATCGCGCCGAGACTGCACGCGTTCCGACGATTATTTCTTTCAATTATGACTTTCCCTTTCGGAAATCGGTTTTTTACGTCCTGTGTCTCTTCATAAGCGCTTCCGCCGCCATGGCAATGGCGGGAGCGAAAATGACGGCGACTGTGAATTCAAGGATGAAGTTCACGCCGACGATACCGGTCAGGACGAAGAGAAGGATATCTGACCCGCCCGCCCACTCGGCGAGAAGGGGACGGAAAAAGATGAACATTCCGGCGACGAAGATGCCCGTGTTGGCGATCGGAGCGATCATCGAGGCAAGATAAACCGGAGCCGTATCTTTTTTCATCGCGTAATGGATGATGAGCAGGTACGCCGCCGCAATGATCGCGGCAAGGCATACGATTATGACCGTTTTCGCCGACCAGCCCGTTTTGAGTATCTTACCGACGGCAAATCCGGCTATGAAAATGAACAGACCCGACGCTCCGACGAGGATCCACGGAGCGGCTTTTTTGTCTTTGAACGCCTTGTAGATCAGGGCGGGGCAAAGACCCGCTGCGGCGCCTTTCAGCAGGCAGAGTACCCACGCGATAGCGGGATTCGCCGCGAATACCGCCTGCCCGCCAATGTCGCGTCCCGTTATGCTCATGATTGAGACGACGAGGCCGAACACGAGACCGAGCGCCGTTCCGTAACCGGCTCCGAGCGTGATCGACCCGAAAACGATCGGGATAAGAGTCAGGGTGATGTTGAACGGTCCGAGAGGGATCCCTACGACCATCTGAAGCCCCACGACGAGCGCGGCGAGCAGTGCGGTGAGGACGAGTTTGAAAAGTTTGTTCTTGGTTTTAAGCATTTTTGTCTCCTGTTCTCAGATGTTTTTGATAAACGATTCGATCCTGTCGAGCGCGACCGATATATGTTCTACGGAGTAGGCGTAAGAGATCCTCGCGAATCCCTCGCCGCTCTCGCCGAACGCCGTTCCGGGAACGATGGCTACTTTGTTCTCTTTGAGCAGTCTCTCGCAGAACTCGTCGGATCCCATTCCGTATTTCGATATGTTCGGGAAAACGTAAAACGTTCCCTGCGGCATGAAACAGTCGATCCCCATCGTCTGCATACCGCCGACGATGAAACGTCTGCGTCTGTTGTACTCCGAGCGCATCGCCTCGACGTCGCCGTCGCCGTTCTTCATCGCCTCGATCGCGGCGAACTGTGAAGCGGTGGGCGCGCACATCAGGGCGTACTGGTGGATCTTGAGCAGTTGCTTCGCGATCTCGCGCGGCGCGGCGATATATCCGAGCCGCCATCCGGTCATTGCGAACGCCTTGGAAAAACCGGAAGCTACGACGGTGCGTTCCCTCATCCCGTCGATCGACGCCGCCGAGACGTGATCCTGTCCGTACGTCAGCTCGGCGTAGATCTCGTCGGAGAGAACTATGATATCCGTCCCGCGCAGGACTTCGGCTATCGCCTCGAGATCGCCCCTTTCCATGATCGCGCCTGTCGGATTGTTCGGATATGGCAGTACGAGAAGTTTGGTTTTCGGCGTGATCGCCGCGCGGAGCGCGTCCGCGGTGAGCTTGAATCGGTCTTCCTCACGTGTGTTGATGATAACGGGTTCGCCTCCGCAGAGACGGCAGATCGGCTCGTAACATACGAACGCCGGTTCGGGGATTATGACCTCGTCGCCCGGGGCGACGAGAGCGCGCATGGTGACGTCGATCGCCTCCGATCCTCCGACCGTGACGACGATCTCGGATCCCGGATCGTACGAGAGTGAGAACCTTCTTTCAAGGTACTCGCCGATCGCTTCGCGCAGAGCGGTCAAACCGCTGTTGGACGTATAGTACGTCTTACCCTTCTCAAGACTTTCGATACCCGCGGCGCGGATATGCCACGGCGTGACGAAGTCCGGTTCTCCGATCGTCAGCGAAACGGTGTCTTTCATAGTGCTGACGATGTCGAAAAACTTCCGTATTCCGGACGGTTTGAGAGAGGATATTTTCTCGGGAATTACTTTACCGTAGTCCATCAGTTCATATTACCCCGTTCGTCGGTCGGCGCGGATCCGAAAACGATACCCTTGTCCTTGTACTTGCGAAGCACGAAGTGCGTCGACATGGACAAAACTCCGTCGATCGTCGCGAGTTTTTCCGCGGCGAAAAACGCGACCTCGCGCATCGTCTTTCCCTCGATCATCACGGCGAGATCGAACGCGCCGGACATAAGGTAAAGACTTTCGACTTCCGGGTATTCGTAGATCTTCTGCGCGACGTGTTCGTAACCTTTGCCCTCCTGAGGGGATATTTTGAGTTCGATGAGCGCGGAAACGTACTCTCTGTCCGTTTTATCCCAGTCGATCATCGTCTTGTAGCCGAGGATAACGCCGTTCGCCTCAAGGTCTGCGATCATGCCGCGCACCTCTCCGGCGTCGCGGTCGAGCATAAGCCCGAGCGCCTCCGGCGTCAGCTTGCTGTTGTTTTCGAGAATGGCGAGAAGTTCGCCCGCGTTTTTCGTTTTCTCCATTTTTAACGTCCCCGTCTTTCGTTTATCTTCTTTACGATCCCGTCGAAGGACAGACCGTACTTTTCTGAAATGTCCCGCGCGTAGCTCTTTCCGTCCGGCGCCTCTCTTTTTATCCTGAACGACCGTTCGCCTCCGGCTCCGACTTCCGCGACGAGATTGTCGACGCGCGCTCCTCCGAGCGGCGCGCACTTTTCGTTGATCGATCCGACGGACGCCGCCAGGTCGTGAAGGTGGGTCGAGAATATCGTCCTGCAACCGATCACCGAGAGACCGGACAGGACCTCGGACGCGATTATCGCGCCCTCGTACGAGCCGGTTGACGAGAGCGATTCGTCGAGCAGGACGAGCGAGCGGCGGTCTGCGGCGTCGAGTATACGTTCAAGACGCGAGCATTCCTCGCCGAGCCGTCCCTTGTCGATCGTGTCTTCTCCGCCCGAGGGGAAGTGGGTGAAAATACCGGAGCACGGAGAGATCTTCATCTCGTCTGCGCATACCGGAAGACCGAGTCCCGTCATTGCGAACGCGAGACCGACGGCGCACGTTATGACCGATTTGCCGCCTCTGTTCGGACCGGTGAGAACGTAGAGCGTACCTTCCTTATCAAAGCAAAAGTCGTTTTTCACGACGTCTCCGCCTAGTTTCACCGTTACGATCGGGTTGTAGATCCCCTTCGCATCGAATACGAGCTCGCCCTCTTTTGAGACGGTCTGCGGATAAGTCATGACCGCGCCTTTTTCGGAGAGGGAGAGTATGAGTTCCGTTCCCTTTGTGAGCAGTTCTATCTCGGGGAGAAGTTCAAGCAGAAAATCCGTGTTTTCGAGAACGTATTCTTTGACGATGCGCCTCCACGCCTTGACTGACGATCTGAAAACGTCGGTCAGCGCGGAGTAGAGCGCCGTCGACATCGCGAGCTGCCTGTTTTCCGACTGGCTTTTGTCGAACGGAGTGAGCGGCGCGATACAGGTCCGCTCGTCGCTCTTGAAGTCGAGGCGCAGGATCCTGTCGATAAGCTCTCCCGACTTGAACGGCTCGTTGTTCACGGAAAGCACTCCCGCGGACGTCGCTTTGAGCTGAGCGTCGAGATTTACGCCGACCGTCACGCTCCTGACCTCTCCGACACGGGAAGTGAGTTCCTTGAGTTTTTCGTTTATATCCCGGTAGTAGTCGCTCTCCGTGATCGACTCGATCCGGCGCGTCAGTTCCCTGAGCGCGCGGCTTTCAAGCGAGTCCTTGACGGCGGCGAGCGAATCGTGAAGGAGCGAGATCACCGAAACGTAGATCTCGATCTCCGTGATGCTGAAAAGATACGACTCGGCGGACCCGCCGACGTCCGATCCCATTCTGCGAAGCTCCGAGATATCGTCGAGGAGCGGGATCATTTTTGAGAACGCGCGGCACAGTTCCGGGTTTGCCGTAAGGTCGCGGAATACCTCCTGACGGTACGCGATAACGTCTCCGTCGTCGCTGAAAAAGTCGCCCGGATCGCACCCGCGAAGATCGAGGAGCACGTCGCCCTCAAGCTGTTCCCACGTATCGCGCGAAAGACCGCCCGTTCCGCTGTTATTCTCTGATCCCGCATCGGGATAGAGAAGGGAAAGGGGCGAGATATCGGCAATTCTTACGTGATCCGCCATAACTCCTCCGATCACCGCCGGACGTTCCGACGGATTATTCATATAATATTATATTATTTTAGCACATATACGAACGTTTTACAATAGTAACCAATGAAGAAAATGCAGACCCGGCGCGCGTTTTCCGAACGGTCCGTGCCGATTGCGCGTCGATTTTTTTGTTTACAATCCTCTTGAACTGTGGTAAAATATTCAAAGTTATTAACCGGAGGAAATCTCAACATGAAATCAAAATGCTTTATCCCGGAAGGGTACGCACCCCGTCTTGACAGTTACGATACGCAGCGCGCCATCGAACTTATCAAGATCGTATTCCGCGACGCGCTGTGCGAGGCGCTTTCGCTCAAGCGCGTTTCCGCGCCGCTTTTCGTCAGAGAGGACTCCGGTCTCAACGATAATCTGAACGGATACGAAAGGCCCGTTTCATTCGACGTTCCGGCGATCGGCGCGGACGCGCAGGTCGTCCATTCTCTCGCAAAATGGAAACGGCTCGCTCTCAAAAGATACGGATTCTACGAGGGCAGGGGCCTCTACACGGATATGAACGCGATAAGGCGCGACGAGGATCTCGACAACATCCATTCCGTCTACGTCGACCAGTGGGACTGGGAGAAGATAATCAGACGCGAGGACAGGACGCTTGATTTTCTCTTTGATACCGTTCGCCGCATAGTCGGCGTGATCGTAAAGGCGAACGACGCGGTAAAGGCGGCGTTCCCCGTGCTCGACGCGCGGATCGACCCCGAGGTATCGTTCATATCCTCGCAGGAACTCGAGGATCTCTATCCCGATCTCACCCCTAAGGAGAGGGAAGCGGCGTACGTTAAGGAGCACCGGACCGCCTTCATCACCGGTATAGGAGGAAAACTCAGATCCGGGAAACCGCACGACGGAAGAGCGCCCGACTATGACGACTGGGATCTCAACGGAGATATCCTCGTCTGGAACGACGTGCTCGGGATCCCGTTCGAGTTGTCCTCGATGGGTATCCGCGTGGACGAGGCGTCTCTCGCCCGTCAGCTCGAGCTTGCCGGATGTAACGATCGGCGGGAGCTTTATTTTCACAGGATGCTCCTCGCGGGCGAACTTCCGCTCACGATGGGCGGGGGCATCGGACAGTCCCGACTCTGCATGCTGATGATGCAGACCGCTCACATCGGCGAGGTGCAGGCGTCCGTCTGGGACAAGGAAACGCTCGATCTCTGCGCGTCACGCGGAGTGAAGCTTCTGTGATGATACTCCGGGGACGTCTCGTCCCCGGTTTTGATTCTTCGACTTCAGAGGTATTTGAATGGATAATACGAAAAGAAGAAGGGGAAGACTGCGGATGCGCGCCGTTCTGAGATGGTTTTTCATCTCGGTCGTCGCGATCCTTGCGATCCTGTTTCTTCTCAACTATCTCGGCGTCAGATTTCCGTGGGCGCCGAAACGCGGGGAATTCTCCGTCACGTTTATTGACGTGGGTCAGGGCGACTCCGCGCTTATAATGACGGAGAGCACGGCGGTCGCCGTGGACGTCGGCCCCTCGCTGAACGCCGAGACTACGGCGGACCGCATTTTCGCCCTTGCGGAAAAACTCGACTGCATCGTCGTGACTCACCCGCACGAGGACCACATGGGAGCGCTTTCCGAGGTACTGGCGACCGTTCCGACGGAACGGGTAGTGATGAACGCGGATGCTTCCGACGCTTCATATTTTACCCGTGCTCTCGACGTTATCGAGAAGAGCGGTATACCTGTCGCCGAGGGAAAAGCGGGAGAAAAACTCGAGATCGGCGATATAACGCTTGAGTTCCTCGCTCCGATCCGGTATACCGACGACAAGAACACCAACAGTATCGTCCTTCGTGCGTCGGCGCACGGCGTGACCGTTCTCATCACGGGCGACGCGTCGGTCGCGGAAGAAGAGGATATCCTCGGGAATTATGAAGATATCAGGGCGGACGTCCTGAAGGTCGGCCATCACGGTTCGTCCGATTCGACGTCGGCTGAGTTCCTCGCGGCGGTATCGCCGTCGATCGCCGTCATCTCGTGCGGCGAGGGCAACTCTTACGGTCACCCGCACAACTCGACGCTCACCCGTCTTCGTGACGCGGGCGCCGACGTTTACCGTACGGATTTGAACGGCTCGGTCACCGTATACGTTGAAAACGGAGAACTCAGGGTCAGAACGTCAGAATGAAGAAGCGCCCCGCGGCGTAATCGCCGCGGAGCGCTTTTCTCGTTTCAGAGGAATTATTCGTACAGCTTCGAGTACTTCGTGAGTCTTTCGTATTTCGCCTTTGCGTTGTCCGCCGCCTTGGTGAAGAGCTCTTCGGCTCTCTCGGGGTTGGACGCGGCGAGACGGGAATATCTGTTCTCGCTCTTGATGAACTCGATGTAGTCCTCGGTCGGCTCCTTGGAGTCGAGCGTGAAGGGATTCTTGCCTTCCGCTTTGAGGGCGGGATTGAAGCGGAACATCTGCCAGTATCCGGCTGCGACCGCTTTCTTCATCTCGAGCTGGCAGTTCTGCATGCCGCCCTTGACGCCGTGCATCTCGCACGGAGCGTAAGCGATGACGATCGACGGACCCTTGTACGCTTCCGCCTCGCGGAGCGCTTTGAGAGTCTGGTTCATATCCGCGCCCATCGCGATCTGCGCGACGTAGACGTAGCCGTAGGACATGGCGATCTCTGCGAGATTCTTCTTGCCTATCGCTTTGCCCGCCGCCGCGAACTGCGCGACCTGACCGATGTTGGACGCCTTGGACGCCTGACCGCCGGTGTTCGAGTAGACCTCGGTATCGAAGACCATGATGTTCACGTCCTCGCCGGAGGCGATAACGTGGTCGAGGCCGCCGAAGCCGATATCATAAGCCCATCCGTCGCCGCCGAAGATCCATACGGACTTCTTGGCGAGGTAATCTTTTCCTTCGAGGATCTCGCGCTCCGCGGGAACGGTCTCGCACGTTCCGCGGTCCACGTCGTCCTGAAGCATTGCGCACATATGTGCGACGGCTTTTTCGTTCGCTTCGGGATCGTCGAGCGTGTCGAGATATCCCTCAAGGCAGCCGGTCCATTCCTCGGTCACGCCCATCTCGCGGTATTTCTCGAGAAGAGCGCGGACCTTGCCGATATATCTCTCGCGGATGACCTTCTGACCGAGGTAGATACCGAGACCGTGCTCGGCGTTGTCCTCGAACAGGGAGTTCGCCCACGCGGGACCGTGACCCGACGTCTTGTTTACGGTGTAGGGAGTAGCCGGCGCAGAGCCGCCCCAGATGGAGGAACAGCCGGTCGCGTTGGAGATGTACATTCTTTCGCCGAAGAGCTGTGTGATGAGACGCGCGTAAGAAGTCTCGGCGCAGCCCGCGCAGGAGCCCGAGAACTCAAGCAGCGGCTGCTTGAACTGGCTCGCCTTGACGGTGGTGCCGATGATGTCTTTCTTTTCCTCGACGTTGGCGATCGCCCAGTCCCACGCCTCCTGCTGTTCGAGCTGGGATTCCTGCGGCGCCATCTCGAGCGCTCTCTTGTCCTCTTTGGTCGGGCAAGCCTTGACGCAGAGCGTGCAGCCCATGCAGTCGAGCGGCGAGATGCCCATCATGAACTTGTATTCCGTTTTGAGGATCGGCTTCTCGGCGAACTTCGCGGATGCGGGAGCCTTCGCCGCCTCTTCCTCGGTCATTGCGAACGGGCGGATCGTCGCGTGCGGGCAGACGAACGCGCACTGGTTGCACTGGATGCAGTTTTCCGGATGCCAGACGGGAACGTCGACCGCGACGCCGCGCTTCTCGTAAGCCGCCGCGCCCTGCGGGAACGTGCCGTCCACGTAATCGGTGAACGTGGAAACGGGGAGCTTGTCGCCCGCCATCATCCCGACGGGAGTGACGACGGTGTTGACGAACTTGACGAGATCCGCTCTCGGACCCTCGGCAACCTTTGCGGGAGCGGTCGGATCGATCGTCTTCCACGACTCGGGAACTTCGACCTTGACGATCGCGTCTACGCCGGCGTCGATCGCCTTGTAGTTCATCTCGACGACCGCGTCGCCCTTCTTCGCGTAGGACTTCTTTGCCATGTACTTCATGTACTCGACGGCCTGATCGATCGGAAGGATGTTCGCGAGCGCGAAGAACGCGGACTGCAGGATCGTGTTCGTCCTCTTGCCCATGCCGATCTCACGCGCCTTGTCGATAGCGTCGACAATGTAGAATTCGATATTGTTCTCGGCGATGTATCTCTTCGCCGCCGCGGGCATATGCTCCTCGACCTCTTCGGGAGTCCACTGGCAGTTCAGAAGGAACTTGCCTCCCGGCTTGATGTCGTTGACTATCTCGTAGCCCTTGACGATGTAGGACGGGTTGTGGCACGCCACGAAGTCCGCCTTGGTGACGTAGTACGGGCTCTTGATCGGGTTGTCGCCGAAACGAAGGTGCGAGATCGTGACGCCGCCGGTCTTCTTCGAGTCGTACTGGAAGTACGCCTGAATGTACTTGTCGGTGTGGTCGCCTATGATCTTGATGGAGTTCTTGTTCGCGCCGACCGTTCCGTCGCCGCCGAGACCCCAGAACTTGCAGGAGATCGTGCCCTTCGCCGAGGTATCCGGAGCGGGAACTTCGGGCAGGGAGTGACCGGTCACGTCGTCGACGATACCGATCGTGAAGTTGGGCTGCGGCTCGTCCGCTTCGAGGTTCTTGTAAACGGCGAAGACGGACTGCGGAGGAGTATCCTTGGAGCCGAGACCGTAACGGCCGCCGACGACCTTGATATCGCCTCTGCCCGTGATGGAAAGAGCGGTGACGACGTCGAGGTAAAGCGGTTCGCCGAGGGAGCCGGGCTCTTTCGTCCTGTCGAGGACGGCGATCTTCTTGACGGTGGACGGGATCGCTTCGGCGAGTTTTGCCGCTACGAACGGTCTGTAAAGACGGACCTTGACGAGACCGACTTTTTCGCCCGCCGCGAGCATGTAGTCGATGACTTCCTCGCAGACGTCGCAGATCGAACCCATGGCGACGATGACGCGTTCCGCGTCCGGTGCGCCGTAGTAGTTGAACAGCTTATAGTCGGTGCCGATCTTTTCGTTGACTTTATTCATGTACTCTTCAACGACAGACGGGAAGGCGTCGTAGTACTTGTTGCACGCCTCTCTGTGCTGGAAGAAGATGTCGCCGTTCTCGGCGGAGCCGCGAAGAACGGGATGTTCCGGATTGAGCGCTCTCTTGCGGAAAGCGGCAATGGCGTCCTTGTCGACCATCTCTTCGAGGTCCTTGTAGTCCCAGACTTCGATCTTCTGGATCTCGTGAGAGGTCCTGAAGCCGTCGAAGAAGTTGAGAACGGGAACGCGTCCCTTGATTGCGGAAAGATGGGCGACGGCGCCGAGGTCCATGACCTCCTGCGGGTTGCTCTCCGCCATCATCGCGAAGCCGGTCTGACGGCACGCGTAAACGTCGGAGTGGTCGCCGAAGATGTTCAGCGCGTGGCTTGCTACGCAGCGCGCGGAAACGTGGATGACGCAGGGAAGGAGTTCGCCCGCGATCTTGTACATATTGGGGATCATCAGGAGCAGACCCTGGGACGCCGTGTAGGTCGTCGTCAGAGCGCCCGCCGCGAGAGAGCCGTGTACCGCGCCCGCGGCGCCGGCCTCGGACTGCATCTCGATGACCTTGACCGTATCTCCCATGATGTTCTTCAGACCGCCCGCCGACCAGGTGTCGGTGACGTCAGCCATCACGGAAGAGGGTGTGATGGGGTAGATGGCAGCGACCTCGGTGAACGCGTAGGAAGCGTGCGCCGCGGCTGTGTTGCCGTCCATGGAAATCTTTTTTCTTGCCATGTATTATATCCTCCGTAAAGTATTTTTGAAGACCCTGTACGGGATATGCCCATACATAAAATATCATATCACAAACGGCTCGAAAAGTAAAGGTTTTTTATCGAAAAAGAGAACCGGCAACAGTTCTCAAAAATGGCGGACCGCGCTTGACAAACGCGTCTTTTTTTGGTAAAATTCAGACAGAAAATTATTTCGAAAGGAAATTAAAACATGAAATACGTATGTCAGATCTGCGGATACGTCCACGAGGGCGATTCCGCTCCCGAAAAGTGCCCCGTATGCGGAGCTCCCGCTGAGAAATTCACGGCTCAGTCCGGTGAGATGAGCTGGGCTGCCGAGCACGTCGTCGGCGTCGCTCAGGGCGCGCCGGAGGACATCATCGCCGACCTCAGAGACAACTTCAAGGGCGAATGCTCCGAAGTGGGAATGTACCTCGCCATGTCGCGGGTCGCCTACAGGGAGGGATATCCCGAGATCGGTCTTTACTGGGAAAAAGCAGCCCTCGAGGAAGCGGATCACGCCGCCAAGTTTGCCGAACTGCTCGGCGAGGTCGTTACCGATTCCACGAAAAAGAACCTCGAGATGAGAGTCGAGGCGGAGAACGGCGCGACCGCCGGCAAGACCGACCTCGCCAAGCGTGCGAAGGCGCTCAACCTCGACGCAATCCACGACACCGTCCACGAAATGGCGCGCGACGAGGCCAGACACGGCAAGGCGCTCAAAGGTCTGCTTGAGAGGTATTTTAAATAAGCCCGAAACTCTTGTATAATAAGGGTCTGCGAAGGAGCAAGGATAAATCCTCGCTCCGTCTTTTTTTTTTCTCATTTTTTTCTTAAAATGGTGCCCAAAAGGTGCCCTTTTTCATTTTTAACCCTCTCAAAAGAAGGTAAAAGTGCCCTTCAGAGGTGCCCTAAATTATAGTAACATGAAAACAACTTGAAAAGTCGAGTGATCCGTGATCATCTTCGACTTAATGAATGAAAAAACGCTATCAAAAAAGGAAGGACGATGATTCCTTCCTTTTTTGATTTTTCTGGTCAATAAATAACAACCAGTGATGTTAATTTTGATAATTGACGTCAAGTTGTTTTACAGAACCGTTAGTGACTTGAAGAGTGTAAGTAATTTTCATCGTATGCAACGGCATAACCAACGTGGAGTCCGACAACTTCCCTTTGATAACAAGGTCAACTGTGACTGTATAGTTTCCGCTTGAAAATTTAGTATTACTGATTCGAGTTTCATGGTCGCACACAAATCCACCGTCGAAAGATCTGTATTCAAGATATTTTTCGTAGAAAGAATCTGCCTCTTTCACCGCGTAGTCTTCAGCGCTTTTTCGATCAGCGGAATTCCCACACGAAACAGTAGATAAACATAATACGAAAATCAGTAATAATACGACAGCTTTTTTCATTTTATTATTTCCTTATTTTTCACTGGTCATACTGTTCAGAATGGGTTGTTCTTGAACAGGCCTTTTATTCCTTGTAATAAAACCGATGACCCAAAAGATCACTGAAACTAAAAGAATTAAACTGTAAATATACACAAGGGAACCAGCTTCAGTATCTATTCTGAAGTATTCCGTGTCTGTTACGTTGGAGAACAGAAGAATGAGAGTCACAACATATGCTATCGTTTCAGCCGAGGCAATAATAAGTGAAACAGCTGGAAATTTTTGGATTCTTTTGTTAAACAGGAGTAAGCATGCGAAAACAATAGCACATACGAGAAATGCAATGTAAACCCATCCGAATCGTGAAACGTGCATTGTTCCATCCAACAAAGACATAGTTTCTTTTACTTTAAGTGTTCTCTGCCCATGATATACAAAACTCGAATCATATTTCCAATACAATAAATTTGCAAAACCCGGCACGAACAGCAAAACTGCGAGTAAAGAATGAGATGCAAGTTCGAAAATACATATGCTTTTTTTCATTTTTACCTCCTATTAAAGGAAACAAGTAGTGAGAAAGTTTAATTTGAAGGTGTGAACGTTCCGCTGACTGATTTAATGGAGATGTCAGCGGGACCGGATAATCTATCAGTACATCTTAAACACTCAATGCTGTATGTTGAAGAGAATTGTCCGGATGAAGGCATTTTGAATGAGATTAAAACCTGTGTGCTTTCCTCGCCGTCTAAATGCCATTTTTCATTTAATGCTCCCCCTCTGTCACTTAAGTTTGCCACTACCGTTATTTCGACATTATCAAATGTTCCTGCTGCCGTATTGTACGCTTGTAATTCAAGATCAGCAGTTGATATGTAATAAATCAGCGCAGAATGATAATCCCCGTTCAGATATCTCCCTTGAATAGAAATATAGTCATTTATGTTTTCTGGGGTGAGGGAAACGGTTTTAGAATTGTGACTTGCTGAATTTCCACAAGAACAAAGTAAAATAACAAGGATTGAAGATAAGACCAGTGAGATTATTGAAATCGTTCTGTTGGTTATTTTCATTTCGCTTTTTTCTCCTTTTAAGCTTTCCTTTCTTGAGGCATTTTTTCGGAATACAGCTGATTTACCTGCACAGAAAGAACACGTTTCTTCCTTGATCAAAAAACGTTTTCAATTTTGGGGAAAGGAATTGGGGAAAAGGGCAGTCTTTAATTATTTGGATTCTACTGTTTTTTCGGAGAACATTTTCTTCAATAATCATACCTCCTTAAACAAAAAAATGTGTAGCTTCAAACGAAGCTACACACGAAAAACGCATAACTCCGTTTGTTGCTACACAAATTTCATGACATACACAGAGAATGCCAAAGTGGAGAAAGCGTTTTTGCCGAAACAAAAACACATTCCCTGTGTAAATCAATGATATGAAATTTGTGTAGCAAGTTAATATTACCACAAAAAACGGAGAAAAGCAACGATTTTCTTCTTTAAATGATCCGACAAAACGAAAAATCCGGAGAAGCCGCAAACTTCTCCGGATTTTTTGTTAGCTGTTAATCAGATCCTTCGACGCGCTTCGCTTGCTCAGGCCGTCATTGATCTGCCTTTTGGCAGACAATGACGGATAAAATACCTCTTCCGGATAAACCGGAAATCGGTATTTTACGGGGGTGCTTGTTCCGTGTCATTCTGAGCGAAGTCGAAGAATCTCAAGCCTTCCCCTTGAGGGGAAGGTGTCAGCGAAGCTGACGGATGAGGTGATGAGTAGGGAGGCATCCCGCTCTTTGCCGGTACGGCAAAGAGGATAGCCATCCGTGAATGACATACGGCGTTTGAGGACGGAGCGATCAGGGGATCGCTCCCTACGGAGAAAGAATGAAGAAACCACTTATCGATCAATAACGACCTATTTGCTCGTAAGGAATCTCTATATTCGACTTTTCGGGATCGATACGGTAATCGCCCTTTGTCGGGTTGACGAAGAACGGGTTTTCGTCGAGCGTATACTTTACGCTTTCCTCGATCCGCGTGCCGAAGCGGATCACGCGCTCCGCAAAGGTTTCGATATCGCCTTTTCCGATCCGGTCCTCACGCGCGATTATCACGTTTCCGTAATATTCGTTGTACGACGGGTTGATCGGATTGTCGGGGTTATCGGCGTACGGCGCCATGTTATCGAGGTCGAAAACGTACTGCGCCGGTCTCGGGAAACGGCTGCTCCACAGCTCGTTTCTGTACGGAACGAGATCGAGGATCGGAAAATTGTTGTGCGAAGCGTAGTCGATCGGCTTCGTGAATCCTTCCGAGATCCCCTCGGCGTAATCATAAGTCGACTGGCCGAGCAGCGCCAGCGGGCTTTCGGCGTCGTAGGTGCTGATCATGATATTGTCGTGTATCAGATTTTCGCGGCAGCCGTTGGTGAAGATCGCGTGGCTCGCGGTGTTGTAGAAGATATTTCCGTATACCTCCTGTCCCGACATATTGTCGTCGAGATACAGCCCGAGCGAATTCTGGCCCGCCTCTCTGTCTCCGACGTCGCATACGAGATTGTATCTCACGACGGAGCCGTGACCGATCGTATTGCGCCCCGCGTAGATCGCGCCCGAATCGGACGTCTGCTCCACAACGTCGTGCAGATAGTTGTACTCGATCGTAATATAGTTGCTCGCCCAGATATATTCGCTGTAAAAGATTCCGATATTCGTCGAGTTGCAGATCTCGTTGTGCGCTATCGTGATGCCGCAGCCCCACACGTATACCGCCGCCATTCCGGTCTTTCCGACCGATCCGAAGTGATCGAACAGATTGTTCTCAATGACGGATCCTCCGGGCGTCAGCGTCACCCTGTCGCCGGAGCACATATCGATACATCTCATGCCGATGTCGTAGAATTCACAGTCGCGGACCGTTTCGTGATCGCCGTAGATGTAGATGCACCAGCCGCGGATGTTGTGGAAGCGGCAGCGGTCGAACGTGATCCAGTCCGAATCGGTCGCCCTGAGAAAATCGTCCGATCCGAAGCAGAATTCGAGCCCGACGAACGACACGTGATCCGTGTCGGTCATCGTGAACATCTTACCCGTCTTCGCGATCGTGAAATCCTCGTCCGGATCCATAATGTAGAAATATCCGGTCTTCTTGTCGATGTAGTATTCGTCCGCTCTGTCGAGCTCATCCGGGATATTGAAGAAGTAGAAGTAAGGGCAAGCGCCGCCGTCCGACGTCCTGTGGATCCTGCCGTTGACCGTCGGGGTAATGAAACCGGTCTCCGGGACGTAGGAGAGCACGGGGCCCTCGGACGCCTTCCAGTCGTATTCGTAATAGCCCATCATATACAGATCGTCGACGTTGTGATACTTCTTTATGCGGTTGTTCGTGACGGTATGGAGGGTCATGCTCTTTTCGTCTTCCGATATGGAGGCGAAAATATCGACAAAAGCGTCGTATCCGTCGTCTCTCTTGTTCGGCCAGCGCGCGGAATCGAGCCGTTCGGTCCCCCTGAAAACGTGATTGTCCGCGGTCAGCTCCCCGGGGGCGATGCCGTAATCGGCGACGTTTATCCGCTTGACTTTGTCACGGACCTTTTCGGGGAACATCTCGCGGTCGGAACTGTCAAGAGCCTCGAATCCGTCGGCGGGAAGGGTAACGCCCGCGTTGAAGACGACGTCCCCGTCGCCGTATTTGCAGTAGGTTATCGGGTTTTCCGCCGTTCCGGAATCTGCGTCCGTCATCTCAATCCCTACGGGAGCCGGATACTCGCCCGCCATGAACGCGACTTTGATGCCGCCCTCGGTCTTCGTCTCTTTCAGTCTGCGGACCGCCGCGACCGCTCCCTCAAACGTCGCGAGCGGATGTGCGAGGGATCCGTCGGCTCCGTCGTCGCCGTTCGGCGCGACGAAGATATCGGCGTCCTTTGCGAGCGGATAATCTTTTTCC
>JAFWTH010000035.1 GCA_017518975.1 Clostridia bacterium | reverse complement strand
TTCTGGATGATCGAACCGGAGATCGCGTTCGCCGATCTCGAGGACGATATGGAACTCGCGGAAGATATGATAAAGTATATCATCAACTACGTGCTTGACACGCTTCCGGAGGAGATAGCGTTCCTCAATCAGTTCGTCGATAAAGGACTTGTCGAAAGGTTACGCCACGTGGCGGACTCAGATTTCGGAAGAATAACGTATACGGACGCCGTGAAGATCCTCGAGGAACACAACGACAGATTCGATTTCAAAGTCTCGTGGGGCGTCGACCTGCAGACGGAGCACGAGAGATTCCTCACCGAGGAAGTCTTCAAACGTCCCGTCTTCGTGACCGACTACCCGAAAGATATCAAGGCGTTTTATATGAAGCTGAACGAAGACGGAAAGACCGTCGCCGCGATGGACTGTCTCGTCCCCGGTATAGGAGAGATAATCGGCGGTTCCCAGCGTGAGGACGATATCGACAAGCTCACGAAAAGAATGGACGAGCTGGGGCTCGACCGTGAGTCTTACGGATTCTACCTCGATCTGCGCAAATACGGTTCCGCGCGTCATTCGGGGTTCGGGCTCGGATTCGAGAGATGCATCATGTATCTCACCGGAGTGCCCAATATCCGCGACGTGCTTCCCTTCCCGCGTACGGTCGGGACTTGCGAAATCTAACGAAAAAAGTCCGGATTTTCGATCCGGACTTTTTCAGTTTAGAACAATGATTGTCCTGACGGACAAGTTATGATGCGAGCTCTGCCCGCAGTTATGATTTACGGCTTCGCAGTAAAGTTGAAGGAGATCACGCCTTCGGACCCGCGGAGGCGATATTCTCGGGCATATCCGGGAACTTTGACTTGAAGTTCTTCTCGAAGAGTTCGGCGAGTTTCTTTGCCGACTCCATATACTTCTCTTTGTTGCCCCAGAGGTTGACGGGATCGAGGACCTCGTCCGGCACGCCGGGACAGGTCTTGGGAACGTTGACGCGGAAGACCGGGTCGACTCCGTACTCGACGTTATCGAGGTCTCCGGCAAGCGCCGCGGTGACCATAGCGCGGGTGTATTTCAGTTTCATTCTCGGGACGTCTCCGGCGGCTCCTCCGCACCATCCGGTGTTGACGAGGAAGACCTTCGCTCCGGTCTCTTTCAGTTTTTTACCGAGCATCGTCGCGTAGACCGACGCGTTGAGCGGGAAGAACGGCGCGCCGAAGAGCGTCGAGAACGTCGCCGTCGGCTCGGTGATGCCGCGCTCCGTTCCGGCGAGCTTGCTGGTATAGCCGGAGACGAAGTGATACATCGCCATATTCTCGTCGAGGCGCGAGATCGGAGGCATGACGCCGAACGCGTCGGCGGTCAGGAAGATGACCGTCTTCGGGATGCCGCCCACTCCGGGGATGGCGGCGTTGCTGATGTAGTCGACCGGGTACCCCGCGCGGGTGTTCTCGGTGAGTTTAGCGTCGTCGTAATCGGGCACGCCCTTCTCGTCGACGATGACGTTTTCGAGAAGCGTTCCGAATTTGATCGCGTCGTAGATCTGCGGCTCTTTCTCGCGGTCGAGACCTATGCACTTGGCGT
>JAFWTH010000034.1 GCA_017518975.1 Clostridia bacterium | reverse complement strand
CTGATATATTCAACTCGTCCGTGACCGAGCGGATGCTTCTTGTCCGCCGGCCGCCCTGCGATCTTCGTACCCGCAACGGTTACGGCTGACGAGAGAACGTCTCCGGCGTTGTTCACTCCGTCGAGAATGATCGAGATCGAGTGAGCGAGAAAACCGAACGTCAGCTTCAGGGCGGATACCGCGAGATTCGATACGATCCCCGCAGCCCCGACCTTGATTATCCTGTTTTCACGGCTTCCGGAAGCCACTCCCATACACCTCTGTTTTGTGAATTCTTTACTCGAAATATATTACTCTATATTTTAACTCATTACTTATCCCGTGTCAATCATAAATAAACGCTCATTTTTACCGTATTCAAGGGGGTCCCCCGCACTTTGCACAACGCGCGTTTCATTGACAGGAATAGTGTTGTATGATATTATATATATTGAATATTTATATGGTCCCGGAAAGGAACAAGCCGCATGAGAAAGATCATAAAAACCATATCGCTCCTGATCGCAGCCGTCGTCATTTTCGGCGCGATCCCCGCAGCCGTCTTTTCGGAGGGCGCACTTCCCTTCAAAGACGTTAAAGAAGGAGCGTGGTACTATCCTTCCGTTAGTTACGTATATGAAAACGGTCTGATGAACGGGACCGGAGCGAAAACCTTTTCTCCGGGCGAAAAGCTCAACCGTGCGATGTTCATCACGATAATAGGACGTCTCGTCGGCGCAGAAAGCGGCGATCCTTCCCCGTTCAGCGACACGGAACCGGACACGTGGTATTCTGCTTACGTGTCGTGGGCGTCCGGTCTTGGGATCGTCAACGGATTCCCGGACGGAACGTTCCGTCCGTACGAGGCGATAACGCGCGAACAGATGGCGGCGGCGACAGACAGATTCCTGACTGCGGTCGGACTCAACACGATCGACGCGGGCGGGATCTTCAGCTTTGCCGATGAAGCGACCGTCTCCGGATGGGCGCAGGATTCCGTCGGAAATCTGAAAAAAATCGGTATCTTTTCCGGAGATACTGCGGGCAGATTCAACCCGAAGAGCAACACCACTCGTGCCGAGGCGGCTACCGTCGTAATGCGGCTCAAAGAGGCAATCGACTCGGCATGGCAGGGATATCTGCCGGCAGCGGGCGCGGACTGCCTCGTTTTCGGAGCGAAATACCTGTTTGAAAACGGATCCGTCCTCGCCGGCGGTATGAAGCGCGGGCTCGACGAATCGGGCGAGTATCCGCTTCTCACCCTCGCGATGAACGGTACCACGGCGTTCGCGACGTACCTCTCTCCCAATACTACGGGCATCTCGGTAAGTCTCGCCGAGTTCTTCCCGGAGGAGTATCCCTTCATCAAGATCTGTTACTCGTTCGACGGAATGGAAGAGACCGTCCCGACGGCGTTTTACAGAACGAACAGCACCCAGACCGCAAGAGGCTTCACGGAATACCTCGCCCTTGCGCCGGGAGCCTACGAGAACGGAATGAAGACGGCGACCGCCGACCTTTCGGCGACGTTCGCCTCTCACACGGTCGACAGGACGACACAGATAGAGAATCTAATTTTCTCGCCGTGCGCGGAAAATTATAAGGGCGACGGCAAATTCGTCGTGAAATATATCGGTTTCTTCAAGACGCAGGCGGACGCCGACGCGTTCGGCGCGGCAGTTGATCCCGATATCAGCGATTATCTCAAAAACTACTCGCTCGGATTT
>JAFWTH010000033.1 GCA_017518975.1 Clostridia bacterium | reverse complement strand
AGCCAGCTGAGCTATTCCGCCGTTAGACGCGACCGGACTGTCCCCGGACGCGCTTAACTATTCTATCATACGATTTTTTATTTGTCAACTGTTTTTTCAAGAAAATAATCCCTTATAAAAAAGCGTATGTTTTTCCGCAAACGAGCGTGATTTCACCCGTTTCCGTAAGATAATTCTTTACGCCGTCCGTGAGTACCGCGATCTTCTCGGGCAGCTCGACATTTACCTCTTTTCCGCGCTCTCCGTCGAGCGTCAGCGTCTCGAGTTTCCCGTCCCCCCAGCTTGCCGAAACGGTGACGTTTCCTCTTGCTCTCAAACCTTTGAATGATCCGTCTTTAATATAAGGCGGGATCGCGGGAAGGATCGATATCACGTCCTCGTGACTCTGAATCAGCATCTCTCCTATTGCGGCGGCGCCGCCGAAATTTCCGTCGATCTGGAACGGCGGGTGATTATCCAGCAGATTGGGCAGGGTAGAGTTTGTCAAAAGCGCACGCAGATTGTCCCCAACGCCTTTACCGTCTCTTAACCTTGCAAACAGATTGATCAGCCACGCCCGGCTCCACCCGGTGTGACCGCCGCCCTGTGACAGCCTTCTGTCCATAGTGACTCTGATCGCCCGGTAAAGTTCGGGCGTCTTTCTCGTGATCTGCGCGGCGGGGTAGAGCCCGAACGCGTGAGAAATATGTCTGTGTCCCGGCTCGAATTCCTCGTAGTCTTCGATCCACTCCATCAGCTGCCCGAATTTTCCGATTTTCATTTTAGGCATCCTTGCGCGGATGTCCGCAACTTTTTTGCGGAGCCCCGGATCTATCCCGAGTATATCTTCCGTCTCGCAGTAGATGTCAAACAACCCTCCGACGATCTGAACGTCCATAGTAGGAGATACCGTCAGATGAACGAAACACTTTTCTCCCGTTTCGGGATCGGTCTCAGCATAGGCGTTCTCGGGTGACGTCGACGGACCGGTCATCATTTCGCCGTTCGGGCCCTCGAACATTATTTCGGTGAAGAACTTAGCCGATTCCTTTATGAACTCATACGCCACGTCTTTTAGGAAAATCTCGTCTCCGGTGAACAAATAATGCTCCCACATGTGATAGCACAGCCATGCGCCGCCGAGCGGCCAGAGACCCCACAGACCGTCCGCCGCGGCGGCAAATCCGTAGATATCAGCGACGTGGTGAACTACGACGCCTTCGGCTTCGTAATTCTCACGCGCGACTTTCCGTCCTCCGGGCAGCAGGACTTCGTTCATATAAGTGAACAGCGCGCCGCAGCATTCCTGAATGTTTGCCACTTCGGCGTGCCAATAGTTCATCTGCAGATTAATGTTGGTGTGATAGTCCGCGTTCCAGGGCGCTTTAATCCCATCGGACCATACTCCCTGAAGGTTTGCGGGGAACGTGTCTTCACGCGACGAGGAGACGAGCAGATACTTTCCGAAATTGAAGTAGAGTGAGATCAAACCGGGATCTTCCGCGTTTTCGTCGGCAGAGAGCCGCGCAAGCCGTTCGCTGACTGTCTTCTCTTCAAGCGCGGGGTCCTCCTCTCCGAGCTCAACGTCGGAACGCTCCATGATCGCGGAGAAATCCGAGACGTGTTCGGATCTGAGGACGTCATATCCTTTTTCGGCGTTCAGCAGATACTTATCCGTGTCGAGCGTCGGGTCTCTGAATGACGTAACGATCGAAACGAAGATCTCGGCGTATGTAGCTCCCGAAAGGGTAAACGATCCGTCGTCACTCCCCGAGGCTTTCCCGTCCGTTTTAACGGCGAGAGAAAAACGGAATTTCTCCTCGCCGACCGCGGTCGAGGAGAGTACATCCATTCTGATCCCGTCAGCCGTTTCATGCGTTTCTATTTCATCGACGTTTTCCCGCTTATATCTGAAAGACGCGTCGGTCTCCGGGTCGCACCCGATCTTCATGCAAACGAGTTTCGCGGGGTGAGAGACGAAATACTCGCGTGAGTATTTCTTTTCTTTTACCGAATAATCTACCCTCAGAATTCCCGCCGAAAGGTCGAGGTTCCTTTGATAGTTATCGAAATCAACGTCCCCGTGAAGGTCTGCGAACAGTTCGCCCGCCGCCTCATATGAGTCTATCTCAAAAAAGGCGTCCTCAAAATTAGCGTGAGCCCACCTCTCCGCTTCAAGGCACCTGTTTTCGAGGAACATTTCCCTGAGAGTACGTAACTTGTCCATATATCCGGGAACAAACGTATCGCGCGGACCGCCCGCCCAGATAGTCTCTTCGTTGAAAGAAAGTCTTTCGGTCCGTACATTTCCGTATACCATAAGGCCGATCGAACCGCATCCGAGCGGCGACGCGTTTTCCCAGTTGTCGGCGGGATTGTTCAGTTTCAGTATACCGTTTCTCATTCCTCTTCCGTCCCTTCGTCACGGTCTTCGTTTTTCTTTATTTTCCTTCTTACGGCTTTGACTCCTGCGAGCGGATTCTTAGCCATCGCTTCTTCCATATTCTTGTTCGCAACGTGCGTGTAAATCTGCGTCGTATTCAACTGTTCGTGGCCGAGGATCTCCTTGAGCACCCTGATATCGACCTGCCCGGTCTGATACATAAGAGTCGCCGCCGTGTGACGGAGCTTATGAGTTGAATAATGCTTGTTTTCAAGTCCGGCACGGTCGAGATATTTGTAAACGATCCACTGGATCGTTTTGACGCTCAGTCTGTTGTACCTCCCGTGTTCCGAAAGGAACAGGGCGTTTTTTTCTTTCGATTCTTTGATCGATATCCTTTTCGGAAGATAGGCGGAAAGGGCGTCACGGCAGGCGTCGTTGAGATATATGATCCTTTCCTTCGACCCTTTTCCGACGACTCTGAGCGATTTGAAATCGTCGCTGATATCAGAAATATCTATCCCCGCGAGTTCTGAAAGACGCATACCGCAGTTCAGAAACAAAGTCAGAATTGCGAAATCTCTTTCGACGGTTTTGCTTTCGCGATCGTTACGGACTGCGTCGAGAAGATCGAGACTTTCGTCGACAGAAAGATGCTTGGGAAGCTGTTTTTTCTTTTTAGGCGTTTCGATGTTAACACACGGATTGGATTCAAAATAGTTCTTTTTGACGGTCAGATATTTGTAGAACGATTTCACGCTTGACAGTTTCCGAGCTTTCGTCGTATTGCCGTCGTGCCTGACGTTGTCAAGGAAATACAGAAAATCGTAGATCGCGACCGTAGTAACTTTTTTGTAAAAATCAAGACCGATATCCCTGATGTCGAGCTTTTCGGCTTTCGCGTCGGTGAATTTCTCACCGCGCTCCCTGAAAACGAGAAAACGGGTGAACATACGCAGATCGAGAAGATATTCGTCGACAGTCTTCTGCGAACAGCCCTGTATGGACCGCTTATACATGGCAAATTCCCGCACCGGAGCGGGGAATTCAGAAATGTCCGGAGAACTCAAACACGCACCCTCCCGTCTTTCTTTTTCTGCTAATATTATACTTCATACTGTTATGAAATAGTGGATAGTTTGTAAATTTTGTTAGTTCGGTGTTGTGTTATGCTTAAAAAAACAATACAATATATATGCGAACATATGACGTTTGAAAGGATTTAAAGACCGATGAAATCTTTTTGGAAAGAGAACTCCAAGACTATTTCGCGACTTTGGCTATATCAGTTTGCCGCGGCGTTTATGGGTATTATTCTGAGTTTTGTTTCTTCAAATTTGGCGCAGATATTTACTCTTTTGTTCGGTATCGTGACCGTTATGTTCTATCTGTGCCTGATCTATATGGTCATGTGGGAAGCCGGAGCGACCGAAAAAATCAGGATAGACGGCGGAAGAGCGGAGTATAAACCGCTGAGAGGTCTTTACATTTCTCTTTTTGCAAATATCCCGAATTTTATTCTCTTCATTCTCATTCTGATCGGATACGTTTTCGGAAACAAATCGGGAGCGTTCAGGATGGAATGGGGCGGGAATCTGTACGTTGTCGCAAAATCCGCTGCGCTTATTTGGGAGTCGATGTACAACAGCTTCGTAACTCTGTATTCGCCTAACAATCCGGTAATTTTTCTTCTGATGATACTTCCGTCGCTTGCGGTCTGCACCGTCGGTTATGTTCTCGGCCTTAAAAACTTCAAGATTCTCGGAGGGAAATTCGCTCTTGGGAAGAATAAGGAAAAAAAGGGCGGGCCTAAATAATTCGCTGATTTTAAAGTCCTTTTATTGACAATTATAACAGATAATGATATCATAAATAAAGCAGTTCGCGCGCTGTTTGCTCGAGGACGGGCTGAAATCTTGAAAGGGAAGCAGTCGCTTTATGGAAACAAAAAGAAATCTTAATTATTTTATCGCTCCTCCAATCTCGATCGCAACTCTGATCGGCTTGATCATTTCCGTCGTTGCGATCGTATTGATTTTCTTCCCCAGCACCAGGATCATAGGTATCATCGCCTTGATCATCGGTCTCGGGATCGCGGTCTTCACTTCCGGCGGCAAGGCGACCGACACCGACATCGAATTCCAGGCAGTTGAATTCACGAAAGACCTCGAAGAGGACTCCATGAAGAAAAACGAGGTCTATGAAAAGAATTTTCTCAAAACGATGAAACCCCTGCATCTTACCGGTTTCGATTTTGACGAATCGCTTCCCGATTTCCACTACAGAAGGGGACGCGACGGTACTCACAGAACGAATTATTATATGGGCGCAAGCCTCATTTTCACGAGCGAGAAAGTCTATATTTATTCCAGACATTTCTCTCTGACCGACGAATCTCACAATGAGGTAAACTCCGTATCTTATAAGTATTCCGACCTCAGCCATTCCGAACTTGAAGAGAGGACGTTCAAGGGTAAGGCGGGCAAACTCGACGTCGACGTTCCGCTTCACATTTTCAAACTCTTCAACTCCGCCGGAGAATGCGTTTTCAAAATGTATATCAACTACGGCGCCGATTCGGATCTTGCAGTTGAAAACGTCAACAGAACGATAAACGTCAGATCTGAGGAACTCCGCAAACTCGCCGAGGAAAAGGCACGAAAAATCGAGGAATTCCGCGCCAAGGTTGCTAAAGAAGCTGAGGAAGACAGAAAAAAAGCAAAGCCTCAGCAGCCGAAAAATGAAGAACCCGCGTCTTCGATTATCCCTGAAAACATTGAAGAATCCGTATCTGCAGCGGAAGAAGTCGTTTCTGCCGAAGAACCCGTTTTTTCAGACGAATCCGTTTCTGCCGAAGAACCTGATCTTTCCGATAAATCCGATCCCGCTGAAGACGAATGATATCAGTTTCGAGCAATAGACAAAAATCTAAATACAAAGGAAGGGAATGTAAATGAAATTCTGTCCTAACTGCGGTCAGCAGCTTGAGGACGCCGACGTTTTCTGCCCGAGCTGTGGTCAGAACACCGAGGCGGTTCAGGAAACCGTTCAACCCGAACCTCAGTTTACCCCCGCGCCTCAGCCTCAGTATCAGGCGCCTCAACCCGCGTCACAGTTCTATGCTTCGCCCGTAAAAGAAACGGGTCTCAACCCTGCGATTCTTGCGTTGAAGCGCACGGCGACTTCAGCCCCCTCCATAATCGGAGCCATTCTGTATACGGTTGCGGCTGTTGTTTCCATAATCCTTTCCGTAGCTGCCGCTCCCTCGATCTATTATGCGATTTATGATCTTTTAAGGTCTCAGGGCGCTGATATCCCATTCCTTCAGTTCAACTATGTCTCATCGGTCGTTTCCGCTGTTATTTCAAGTATTCCGACCGTTCTCGTCATACTCGGTCTTTGGCTTGCTATCGGAGCCGCGGGCAATAAGAACAACGACCGTATGTCGACCGCCGGTCTTACGATCATCAAGGTCATTCAGATAATCGGTCTGATCGGGATGTGCATCGTATTCGGGATCTTCATCATTGCCAGCATCATCGGTATGATCGTTGTCGGCAGCAGATCGAGCAATCCGGGAGCCGCCGTCGTTGGGCTCCTAGTCGCGTTTTTGATTCTCGTCGGCGTATTCGTATTTGCTTTGATATACTATATCAAGGTCATCAAGACGATAGGTGCGGCAAAGAAGGTCGCCGCGACCGGCATGCCGAACAGAGGCGCATCCGGTTTCGTTGCCGTTATGCTGTTCATTTCCGGTATTTGCGGTATTACTTCGGCTCTCATCATGTTGTTCGGCTCCGCTGTTTTCGGTAATTTGCTCTACAGCATAAGCCGCGAGACCAGTATCAATTACAGAGTTATCGAGATTCTTCTCGCTCGCTTTGCTGTCTTCGGAGGCATATCGGCTCTGATCTCATCCCTTGCGAATATCTTCTTTGGTATCACCATATTCAAGTTCAAGGGCGCGATGAACAGTCTAATGGGCAGATAAAACGGTTTTTTGCAGTATGTCCCGCTCCGCGTAATTGTGGGGCGGGATGTTTTTTTCGGTTTTTTTGTTTTTGTATTGAAAATTATT
>JAFWTH010000032.1 GCA_017518975.1 Clostridia bacterium | reverse complement strand
TGAGAACACCGCTCCGATCGAGCCCTGAACGAACAGATCGCGTTCCGGGCGGAGCGGGTAATCGAGTCGGTCGCGGTTGATGATAACAAGATGAGATCCTCTGAAATAACGGACGTATGACGCCGCCGGATATACGGTCAGCGACGTGCCTCCGATTATCAGAACGTCCGCCGCGGAGATCGCGCGGACCGCACCCTCGACGGCGTCTTCAGGAAGCGATTCACCGTACAGCGTGACGTCGCACCGAACGACACCGCCGCATGAGCAGCGCGGGATCGGATCTTTACTGTTGAAAATATAATCCGCGGGAAACGAACGGCGGCAGCGGGAACAGTAATTCCGCTCCGTCGTTCCGTGGATCTCGTAAACGGTCCTGCTCCCCGCGCGGCCGTGCAGACCGTCAATGTTCTGAGTGACTACGGCGCGGAGTTTGCCCAGTTCTTCGAGACGCGCAAGATACTTATGAGCGAAATTGGGCTCGACTGAGCGCGCGTCGAGCTTCTGTCTGTAATATTCAAAGAAAACCGCCGGTTCCCTCTCGAGGCACTCGCGGCTGAGAAGATACTCCGGACGGTAACCGTCGAACCGGACGTCAGGAGTGTTGTAAAGGCCGTCCGCGCTTCTGAAGTCGGGAACGCCGCTCTCTGTCGAGACGCCCGCGCCTCCGAAAAACACGATATTGTCGCTGCCTTCGATGATCTCTTTCAGTTTTTTGATTTCGTCCATTCTCGCGTCCCCCTTTTTTATATTTTATCAAATATTCTTTGCGAGAACAATAGTTGATTGAAAACGGACGTCCCTTTTGGTATAATATACTTCAGATGATTGAAAAAGGAGGCGAGAGTACGGATAAATTCGAACTTCACTCGCCGTTTGCGCCGACGGGCGATCAGCCGGAAGCGATAGAGGCGCTTACGCGGGGACTTGAAGCGGGACTCAAAGAACAGGTCCTTCTCGGAGTAACGGGATCAGGCAAGACGTTCACCATGGCGAACGTGATCGCCAACGTAAACCGTCCGACGCTCGTCCTCGCGCACAACAAGACGCTCGCGGCGCAGCTCTGCTCTGAATTCCGCGAGTTTTTCCCGAATAACGCCGTCGAGTATTTCGTCTCTTATTACGACTATTATCAGCCCGAAGCGTATATCCCCGGGAAAGATATGTATATCGAAAAGGATGCCCTGATAAACGACGAGATAGATAAGTTGCGCCACAGTGCAACGTCTGCTCTGTTCGAGAGGCGGGACGTCATCATCGTGTCGAGCGTATCGTGTATCTACTCGCTCGGTTCTCCTCTCGAATACAAGCGGCAGGTGATCGGTCTGCGCGTCGGGATGAACGTCAGCCGCGACGAGGTCGCCGCGAGGCTTGTCGACGTCAAGTACGAGCGGAACGACATGAACTTCGTAAGAAACAATTTCAGAATGAGAGGCGACGTGCTCGAGGTCTACCCTTCGGGTTATACCGAGAAAGCGCTCCGCATCGAGTTCTTCGGCGACGAGATCGACCGGATCTCCGAGATCAACCCGCTTACCGGAGCGGTCACGGCGGATCTCAACTACGTTCCGATCTATCCCGCGACTCACTACGTTATCGATCACGACAAAAAAGAGGACGCGGTGAAGCAGATCCTCATCGAGATGGACGAACGCGTCGAGTTTTTCCGCTCGCAGGGAAAACTCCTCGAGGCGCAGCGTATCGAGGAACGGACGAGATACGACGTTGAAATGATACGGGAGATCGGATACTGCTCCGGGATCGAGAACTATTCGCGGATATTCGCGGGAAGAGAGCCCGGGTCGACTCCCTATACCCTGCTCGACTATTTCCCGGACGATTTCGTCCTTTTCATCGACGAAAGCCACGCCACGATCCCTCAGGTGAGAGGAATGAGCGGCGGAGAAACGGCAAGAAAGAAGAATCTCGTTGAGTTCGGATTCCGTCTGCCGTCGGCATACGACAACAGACCTCTGTACTTTGAGGAATTCGAGGAAAAACTCGGTCAGGTGATCTGCGTTTCGGCGACTCCTGCGGAATTTGAACTGTCGCACGCCGATCAGGTCGTCGAGCAGATAATCCGACCGACCGGACTGCTCGATCCCGAAGTCGAGGTGCGCCCGGTGGAAACTCAGATCGACGATCTCATAGGAGAGATCGGTGAGAGAGTCGCGCGCGGGGAACGCGTTATCGTCACGACTCTGACGACGAAGATGGCGGAAGACCTGACCGACTATCTCGAGGGTCACGATATCAGCGTCAAATATATCCATCACGAAGTCGAGACGATGGAGAGAATGGAGATACTTCGCGATCTTCGGCTCGGGGCGTTCGACGTGATCGTCGGTATCAATCTGCTCCGCGAGGGCATCGACCTGCCTGAAGTAACTCTCGTCGCTATCCTTGACGCTGACAAGGAAGGATTTCTCAGGAGCGAAACTTCCCTGATACAGATGATCGGACGCGCGGCAAGAAACGTCGGAGGTAAGGTCATCATGTACGCAGACCGCGTGACCGATTCGATGAAAAGAGCGATCGACGAGACCGCGAGAAGAAGAAAGATACAGTCAGAATACAACGAAAAGCACGGCGTAACGCCCGAGACGATAAGAAAAGACGTGAGAGAATTGATCTCGATCGGCGCCGCGGAGGATGGAAAACGAGGAAAGAACGGTCGCGGAAAGCGCGGAGAGAGGAAACCCGCGCCTGCGGCCGCGAAAGAAAAAGACCGCCTGATCTCGCAGCTTGAGGGCGAGATGAAAGACGCGGCAAAACTTCTCAGATTCGAGGAAGCGGCGTATCTCCGCGACAGGATAAAAGAATTGAGAAATCAAGAATGATCGTAATACGATCAGCAAACGCCCCGTGCGATCGGCACGGGGCGTTTCGGTCCTTAGGGGACGTTATTTTTTTGAGCGTTCACGTTCAAATCCGTGGACCCAATCGGACGTATGATAATAGATGAAATAAATTACCGTACTTATCGCCCACGTTATCGGATAAGCCATATATACGTAGTTGAGATCATGGAAAACGTTCATAACGACGAAGATATACGCTATCCTGAAAACACACCATACGGCGAGCATAACGAACATGGGAACGAACGCTTTCCCCGCCCCGCGGCAAACAGCCGCGACGGAGTGGGAATAAGCAAGAATAAAATAAAACAGGGTGACGATCCGCGCCTGCCTTACACCAAACTCCAGAACCTGCGCCGATCTGTCGAACAGTCCGAAAAGCTGCGGAGCGAAAACAAAATACAGAACGCCGATCAATTCAGACAGGATCACGGCGGAAAGAATGCCGAAACGCGCGCCTTTTTTCGCTCGATCGTATTTTTTCGCCCCGAGATTCTGTCCGATATACGTCGAGACAGCCATGCTGAAGCTCGTTATGGGAAGAAAAGCGAATCCCTCGATCTTTGAGTGCGTTCCGAAAGCCGCCATTGCGTATTTCCCGAAAAAATTGATCTGCGACTGAACCATAACGTTCGCGAGACCTATAACGGAATTCTGAACGCCAGACGGAAGTCCGTAACGGACGATCTTTCCGATCATGTCGCGGTGAAAACGTATCTTTCTGACGTCAAGTCTCACTACCCCGCCCTTTTTCATAAGGCGCGCAATACAAAGCGCCGCGCTGGCGGCCTGCGATATGACCGTGGCGAAAGCAGCCGCCCATACTCCCCAGCCGAAGCCCCTGATGAAGATGAGATCAAGCGCAATATTGAGAAGAGACGAAACGATAAGATAGATAAGCGGGCGTCTGCTGTCGCCGACCGCCATCATTACCCCGCGGCTGACGCTGTAAAGGACGAACGCCATGGATCCGGTGAAATAGACACGAAAATACGACACGGCGAGAGGCATGACGTCCGGATCGGTGTTTATCAGACGCAGAAGAACCGGAGTGAGAACGATACCGAGCACGGTAAGAAAGACTCCGCTTGCGATAGCGACCGCAAAAGCGGTATGCAGCGCCCGTGATACTGCGGATTCGTTTTTTTCTCCGAAATAACGCGAAATGAGAACCCCGGCGCCCATAAACAGACCCTCAAAAAAAGAGATCAGAAGAAAGATCATAGGACCCGATGACGAGACAGCGGCGAGTTCTTCCGTTCCGAGGCAGTTTCCGACGATCAGACTGTCGGCGGTGTTGTAAAGCTGCTGAAAAATCTGAGAAAGCATCAAAGGGAGTGCAAAACGGATCATCAGTTTATACGGTGAACCCGAAGTCAGATCGAGCGTACCCTGCGTCCCTTTCACGGTCTTCTCCATTGCTTTCTCACCTCTCTTTTTTCAGTCCCGCGATATTGTACTACAAACGCACGCCGGGGTCAAGGAGTAAAAGAAAAAAACTTATTATCGCGATCCTTATCTCCGGCGTCTTTTTTTAATCAAGAAAGGACCGCTTAATG
>JAFWTH010000031.1 GCA_017518975.1 Clostridia bacterium | reverse complement strand
TTTCGCCCATGCGGACGCTTTTTCATCGTCCGAGAACGGGGAAAGGTCGGCGCGCTCCGGTACGGAGACGGGGGCGGTCGCCGAAAAACGGAAAAGCATTGTCGCTAATTGCTCACGAGTGATGAAAGCATTCGGGGCGAACGTCGTTTCCGTCATTCCGTTCACGACTCCCGCGCTCTTAGCCCACGCGACGGCGTCGGCGTACCACGCGCCCGCGGGGACGTCGGAAAAGCCGCTCGGGACGGTCGGCGCGGGAGATCCCTCGCGCCGCCACAGAACGGTCGCGACCATCCCTCTGGTCAGGGCGCCGGTGGGATCGAATTTCCCGTTCCCGACGCCGTTCATATAGCCTCGGTCTACGGCGTACTTTATCGCAGACGCGCTCCATCGGGTCTCCGCGACGTCCGAAAAGCCGGACGAAGCCGCGGATATCGCGGTGACGCACGACGCGGTCATGAGAAGCGCGAAGAATAGCGAAAGAAATCTTTTCATGTTTTTTCTCTCCGGAACTTCTTTGTTTGAGTTCATTATATCAAAAGGCGGTGGATTATTCAACAAGCTTTTATTCGCCGCGATTTGATCAAATGCGCCTGCGGGCGCGAGATCCAAGGTTTGGACGCCTGAGAGGCGTCCCTACGGATGACGAAATGAAGATTTTACAAAATGACATACCGCCGCAACTTCGTTACGGCGGTATGAAATCGGACTGTATCAGTATCTTCCGATCAGATCAAAATGGATATCCGGGAAATCCGCGCCTTCGCGGATCCTGTAGTCTCCCCTCGTCGGATTCACGAAGATGGGATTCTCGTCCATCGTGAAGCATCTGTTGCCTTCAACCACGCTGTATTTGTCGGGCGCGTTCACTTCGGACATATTATTCTTGAAGTATACGTTGTCGCGGACGTAGTTGCGCGGCGCGAGAACGAATCCTTCCTCGCCCGCCCGGTCAAGATCGACGGTCAGCGTTGCCAGTTCGGGGCTCATCTCGAAATACTTCTCCTTGAGAACGGGGTCGGAATCGAGCGTATTGAAGAAGTTGACCCACCTCGGGTAGAAGGCGCCGGTGCGATCGTTTTTCATGAATGCGTCGAGGTCTCCCGTCTCGAGATATTGTTCAAGAGGTTCCATCACACCACCGCCGGAAAGATTGACGCCTCCGCTCCTCAGCACCACGTTGTCGTGGACGTTGTTGCTCCGTCCGTCGTGTATCGTGACCGCGCATTCCACGAACATATTGCCGTATATCTCCGCGCCGGGTTCGTCGTCGTCAAGATAGACGGCGTATCTGTCGCCGACGAGAGGATAGAACAGGTTGTATCTTATCACGTTGTTCCAGTCGGATTGGCTGTTCCCGCAGTAGATCGCGCCGCAGTCATGTGAATTGAACATGCAGTTTTTGAAGACATTGTATTCAATGAGGAGATTTGAGCCGCCGTAGGTTATCGCCATATAGCTGCAGTCCACGAACTCGTTGTGAGAGAGCACCGCCTCGTTGCACCCGCCGACTGAAACCGCTGAATTCCATTCCATGACGAGATTGGTGAGCGTTATCAGGTTGTTGTCGAACAGGAAGTTGCCGCGCTCCGTGAACATCTGACGGACTCCGCAGGGTCCTCCGACCGATATGACTCTGCCCGCGAATACCGAAAATTCGCAATTCGTGATCTTCGTATCGAAATCTACCCCGGCGCGTCCTCCGACGGTCATCGCCATGGTGGAGGTACACGTGGAGAATTTGCAGCGGTCAAGCGTCAGACCTACGGAGGCGCTCGCTTTCAGCAAATTCTCGCGGTATCCCATTACGGTGAGACCGCGGAACGTGACGTAATCGCACCTGTCCATAATTATGCCGTAGTCCTTCACCGGGAACGTGTAGGAGCCGTGAGGATCGTACACGTACAGAGTGAGCGTGTCCTCGTCGACCCAGTATTCTCCGTCGGCGTTCAGATCCTCGGTCATATTCATAAAGCACGATTCATGGCATACCGACCACGGGAACTCACCGTATCTGAGCGACCCCATCCTCGCGGTCTCGGGATTCGGGATGTAGAAGTCGTACCCGCCTGTCTCCTCGTCGATCGTCAATCCGCTGACGTCGAGCGTGTCCTTGAACCAGCCTGTCGTAAGGTATCCGTAAAGCTTGAGTCCCTCAAGCGTGTGATACTGCGAGACCCGCCGCTGCATTATAACGTTCTTGATCCTGATTTCGTGATCGCTGACCGTTTCTCCGGCATACTTGTAAAGATTGTCGGTCCCGTCCGGGTATTTGTCCGGGAAGCGGGCGAGCCACAGAACTCCGCTCTCGCTGAAAATGACGTCCTTCGGGGTGTAGCCCGGAAGGATATCGCCTATGTATACTTTTTTTATCTTATCGACCGCTTTGGCCTCGAACCACTCTCTTTTATCCTCGTCGACCGGTTCGAATTCGTCAGACGACACGGAGACGCCTCCGGTGATGATCGCCTCGCCGTCGCCGTATCCGCAGTAGATCACGGGGTATTCTTTCGTTCCGGAATCTTCTGCGGTCATAGTGACGTTTTCGGTTTCGTACACGCCTGCTTTGAACGCCACGACGATGCTTCTGTCCGTGACCGTATCCTTCAGCGCGCGTACCATCTCGACGGCGCGCGCAAAGGTGGCGACGGGATGACCGATATCGCCCGCCGCTCCGTCGTCGCCGTCAGGAGAGACGTAAACGTCGGCACCCTCGACGAGCGGATACTCTTTTTCCGTATATCCGGAGCGGAGAACGGGATCGACGTATATGAGTCTGAACGTATCGTCGTATCTTTTGATTATTGCGGCGAACTGTTCGCGGGTCGCGCCCTCCCCGGGAGCGAGTCTGTTTCCGTCGGTTCCGTTGATCAGTCCCGATTCTACCGCCCACTCGAGAGATTCCCTCGCCCATCCGGACGTTTTTTCATCGTCCGCGAAGGGGGAGAGATCCGCGCGCTCGGGTATGGAGACGGGAGCGGACGACGAGAAACGGAAGAGCATCGCTGCGAGCTGTTCGCGGGTGATAAAGCCGTTCGGCGCAAACGTTGTCTCGGTCATACCGTTGACGACGCCGGTTTTCTTTGCCCACGCGACCGCGTCGGCGTACCACGCGCCCGCGGGTACGTCAACAAACCCGCTCGGCGCGGCAGGCGCGGGAGATCCCTCGCGCCGCCACAGAACGGTGGCGACCATGGCGCGGGTGAGCGATCCCGTGGGGTCAAACTTTCCGTCTCCGACGCCGTTCATGTAACCTTTGTCGACGGCGTACTTGATCGCCGACGCGCTCCAGCGGGTCTCCGCGACGTCAACAAATCCTGACGAAGCCGCGAAAACGGCGGCGGCGCACGACGCGAGCATCAGTACCGCGATCAGCATAGAGGTGAGTTTTTTCATTACACACGTCCTCCGAATAAAAATACAAATAAAATGGGAAATGAGCGTTACGGAACGTTCAGAGTTCCGCGTCTGTATTCCGCGATCCCGGCGGCGCAGGATGAGATGCGAAGGGTATCGTTTCAAACGGTGTTTTACCTGTCAGGCAATTCCGAAGAGAGAAGCAGCACAGGACTGCCTGTTATCATTTTTAATAACGGCCGACAAGATCAAAACGGATATCCGGGAAATCTGCGCCGTCGCGTATGCGATAGTCTCCCTTCGTCGGGTTGACGAAGATCGGGTTCTCTTCAAGCGTCAGGAAACGGTTGTCTTTGATATCGCACCACCTGACTGAGCCTTCGTAAGTAAGCGTCTCTTCGGTATGATGCACTCCGTTTGCTTCGAAAAAGTAATTCCCGTGTATTTCGTTTACCGGATTCAGGACGAAAGAAGGAGAATCGACGTCGGCAAGGTCGAGCGAGAGTTCGAAAACTTCGGGGTAGTACTTCTCAAATCCCGCTTTCATTTCCGGATTTTCTTCCAGTGTCTCGAAAAACCTTTGCCAATCCCTGTAATAATAATGCGAGGATACGGCGTCGGGGTTTCCCGCTGCCATCGCG
This sequence comes from Clostridia bacterium, assembly GCA_017518975.1. GTDB lineage: Bacteria > Bacillota > Clostridia > Oscillospirales > CAG-272 > RUG11130. The sequence goes on along the minus strand of JAFWTH010000031.1, from coordinate 5,194 downwards.
CTCTCGACGTATTCACGGACCCCGGAAGTGACGGAGAGACCGCAGCGGATCAGGACGTTGTCGTTCAGGACGTTGCTTCGTCCCTCGTGGATGACCGCACCGATAATATTATAAAAGAGATTTCCGTACATCACCGTCCCCGGTTCGTTGTCGTCGATATAAGCGGCGTACCACGCGCTGGGATAAAAAACGTTGTACCTTATGACGTTGTTCCTGTCTTCCTGCGATTCGTTGGCGTAGAACACGCCGCCGTCGGAAGAATTGAACATACACTTGCTGAAGGAATTGTATTCCGCGATCAGGTTTTTACTCCTGCAGTATGAGACCGCCCCGCGGGAAGCATACTCGAACTCGTTGTGATGGACGTGAGCGGCGTTGACGCGCGTCACGGTGACCGCGGCGCCGTCCGGCCCGCCTTCATCGATCAGATTAACGTATGCGAACAGATTATTGCGGACTTCGACGTTTCCGCGTCCGTTGAAGGAGTTGGCACCGGTATTGCATCCCTCGGCTCTGAAAGCCCGGCAGGCAAACACCCTGAACTCGGAGTCGGAAACGGTGATGTCGAAATCTCTGCCGGGCTCGCATCCGGCGAAGTCGACGGCGCAGTCTCCCGCGCATTTCGTGATCTTACAGCGGTCGACGGTGATCCCGTGACAAAAGTTTCCGCTGATCATTGAGTCCCGGAACAGGGAAAAAGTCAACCCGCGGAACGTTATCCAGTCGGTTTGGTCCATTGAAACGCACCGTTCCTTCTGAGCCAGACCGTACGTTCCCGACGGAGAGTAAACGTACAGGGTCTTAGTGCTCCTATCGAAAAAGAATTCACCGCTTGAGTCAAGTTCTTCGGAAACGTTGACGACCGCCGCAAGGTTGTTTGCCTCTGACGCGAACTCGGGTTCGCGCCGCAGATATCCGAATATCGCGCTTTCCGGGTTGGGGATCAGGAAATCAAATCCTCCCGATTCTTCGTCGACCGTGTATCCGTCGGTCAGAAGCAGGTCTTTGTACCACCCCGTCGTCAGATACCCGAACAGATACATTCCATCCGTCGTGTGATATTTTTCGATCCTTTTTTTGAACAGATCGGATTTGATCCTTATATGATTGGCGTCCGTCGTCAATCCTGCATGGATCAGACTGTCGGAGCCATCCTCGAATTTGCTCGGGAAACGGGCGACCGACATGACGCCGGTGTCGCTGAACAAAACGTCTTTTTCAACGTCAAAACCGGAGATGATCCCGTTCATATCGGCTTTTTTGATTTTATCGTACGCCCTTTGCGGGAAATTCATTGCGGCCTTATCCTCGTCCGTCAGATCGGTGAATGCGTCTGACGAAACAGTGGTCCCGCCGGAGAAAACCACGTCGCCGTCGCCGTACGCGCAATATATGACCGGTGCCTCCCTCGTTCCGGAGTCCTCCGCTGTCATTGTGACGCAGGGATCGCCGTAATCGCCCGCGAAGAAAGCCACCACCACCGAGGTGTCTTTCGTTTCCTTAAGAGCTCTGACCATTTCGACGGCGTGCGCGAACGTTCGGATCGGTGCGCTTTTCGTACCGGCGGCAGAATCGTCGCCCGAAACCGAGACGTATATATCCGCGTTTTCGACGAGCGGGTATTCTTTTTCCGTATAGTGCGAGCGCAGGACCGGTTCCGTGAACGAAAGCCGGAAAGTATCGTCGTATCTTTTTATTATCGCAGCGAACTGCTCGCGGGTGGCGAGACCACCGGGCGCGAGACGGTTGCCGTCCGTGCCGTTGATCAGACCGGCTTCCACAGCCCATTCAAGGGATTCTTTTGCCCAGGCGGACGTTTTCTCGTCGTCCGCGAAGGGGGAGAGATCCGCGCGCTCCGGCACGGAAACGGGAGCGGTCGACGAGAAGCGGAAGAGCATCGTCGCTAATTGTTCACGGGTGATGAATGCGTTCGGAGCGAACGTCGTTTCCGTCATCCCGTTGACGATGCCCGTCTCCTTCGCCCACGCGACGGCGTCCGCATACCACGCGCCCGACGGTACGTCGGAAAATCCGCTCGGCGCGGTCGGTGCGGGGGATCCCTCGCGGCGCCACAGAACGGTGGCGACCATGGCGCGGGTCAAGGACCCCGCGGGGTCGAATTTTCCGTCGCCGACGCCGTTCATATATCCTTTATCAACGGCGTATTTTACCGCCCCCGCGCTCCAGCGGTTCTCACTGACGTCCGGGAATCCGGAGGAGGCAGCGGACGCGGGTATCGCCGCGGCTGCAGAGGCCGTGAACATAAAGACCGCAAGAATGATCGAGAACAGTTTTTTCATATCGGCTACCGCCTTAATTACCCCAAAATCCATATTGATTATATTTTAACAAACAGAATGTCGTATTGCAAGAAAAAACTTTCCGCTCAGGGTAACTCCTGTTACCCTGAGCGGAAGCTTTTTTCAGTTGAACAGAATTCCGGTGACCGACGCGAGCGAGCCGTCGCCGACCGGGGTGATGACGACGGTGTGATCCTCAGGCGCCGTACCGGAGAATACGGTGAACGCGCCCTCGTAATCGTTTATCCTCGTTTCTATCCCGTCCACGGATACAGTCACTCCCTCATTGTCGAGAAGGGTCACGTATACGTTCGTCGAGCGGATCTTAAACTTCAATTCCGCGGTCCCGTCCGACGCTTGCCATCCCTTGTCGTATTTGAAGAGTCCTTCCGAGACGGTAAACCCTTTGTTTGAATCCGGTTCGTCTCTGCCCGGAAGGAGCGCGGTCAGGTTTTCGTACACGGCAGGCGTCAACCTCTCCGGAAGCGGCTTCGTCACAAGTTCGTTCGCGGACGCGTTGCCGATTTTTTCCCGGATCATATCGAGTTCCCGGACGAGCGACAGAGCCATGAAAGAGTGAAACCATTCTCTTGGATGGACTCCGTCCCAGCCGAGTTCAACAGGGTACATCCACACCTCGGAAAGCGCCAGATCCGCCGCGGCTTTGCAGTCGGAAACGGCGAGCCCGTATCTGTCGGCAAGTTCCTTCATGAAGACGCAGTTTTCCCCGTTCGAGACCCCCACAAGAAGTATCAAAACGGCGGGATCGTTGTCAAGCGACATAACACGGCGTACGATGGTCTCGAACGCCTCGCGATTTTCGTTTGTCGGACTGTCGTTTGTCGCGAACTCGATGACGAACAGATCGGGTTTGTGGATCAGAACGTTCGATTCGAGACGGAACGATCCGTAAAAAGAGCCTGTTCCCCCGATACCGGCGTTCACGTACGTAAAATCGGACCGCGGGTAAGTTTTAACGATTCGGTTGAAAAACTGCTTGGCGTAGCAGTGAAGATCGCCGCCCGACGCCCGGGCGGTGATCGAACCGCCGATGAGGGCGACGGTGAGGTCCTCTCCGCTTTCCGCCTTTTCAAAGAATCTCGCATATCTGGAAACGTCTCCCGTGGAGTAAACCGACGCGTCGATCATCGCATCGAGCGCCCCGTCGGGCAGACCGGGTTCCCAGTCGTCGGGATCGATGTTCTCCTCACCGAGATACCGCATCACCCAGAGGCGTACGCTCTTATACGGCGTCACCTCTCCGGTGACGAGATTTTTTATCGCGAGTCTCGCGACACCCATGTTCGCGCTTTTTTCCTCGGACCTGTTGTTCATCACGACGTCGCCTGTGAAGCTGCAGTCGGTGTCGTTGACGAGGTTTTCACGCCATGACTCTTCCAGCAGGATTTCGTAGGTGTCGGTGCTGAGTCCCATCTGAGGCAAAAGCTGATTTGTGAGGGAGGTCGAGGTACCCGAGCCGATTACCCTGTCGCGGAACGGGAGAGAGACGTCGATCATTCCGTTCCTGCACGCCGCGTAGTTCGTGACGTTCGCCATTCTGTCGTACATCGGGTCGTTTTTCAGGTACCGCATTATCATCGCTGCGATCTCTGCCCTCGTTGCGGTGGATGCGGGGGAAAACTCTCTCTTCTCGTTTCCGCCGACGATCCCGGCGCGGCGCATCTGCTCGACGGGCGCCTTTGCCCAGTCCGGAACTTTTCCGCCGTCGCTGAAGCCGTCCGTCAGCGGTTTTTCATCGTAGAACATGCCCTGATGCTCCGCAAACCGGGAAAGCATCGCGCAGAGTTCCTGCCGAAGCACGGGCGACCCGGGACGGAACGTTCCGTCGGTATATCCTCTGACAATGCCGAGGGAACTTGCCCATCCGACGGCGTCGGCGTACCAATCGCCGCTTTTCACGTCCGTGAATCCGTTTCCGCTCCCCATTCCGCCGACGTCTGCGTTGTCAAGGCGCGACAGGATAGTCACAAGCTGAGCGCGCGTCGTGGCTGAGGAAACGGAGAACGTGCCGGGCGTCAATCCGATCATGATCCCGTGTTCGTATACGTAAGTCACGGCGTCATAGTACCAGTCACCGGGATCGACGTCACCGAAAGGGGAATCCCCCTCTTCGGCGCGTGCCGCAGGCGCGGGGGCTGCCGCGGAAGCGAGCGCGATCATGGTTAGCGCAAGCAAAAATGACAGAAACTTTCTCATAAGAGTATCCTTTCAAAACTTTTTCGTTATCCACTCTCGCAGAACGGTCAATAGCGCCCGATAAGATCAAACCTGATATCGGGGAAATCAACGCCTTCGCGGATGCGGTAATCGCCCCTCGTCGGGTTGACGAACACGGGGTTTTCATCGAGTCCGTACGCCGCGTTGCCTTCAACGGTGGCGTAGTCCGCGCCGTTGCCGCCTATATATATACCGATCTCCTTTTTGTCGTTGATAAAAACGTTGTTGTTGAACGTATTGGTCGGGGCAAGTGCGAAATTCTTTCGGGCTACGTCGGCAAAATCCAGTGAGATCGTCGACGCTCCGGGCCTGCGCGCTTCCAGTGCTTCCGCAAATCCCTCAACCTCGGCGCACCTTCTCAGTATCTGCCGCCATCTGCTAAGGTCATAATTTTCGGGTGCTTCGCCGTTTTCGATGATGCCGGAGGTACTGTGACCCATTCTGATTCCATTGGCGCTGCCCGAGAGAGTGATGAAAACGTTGCCGCTGACGTCGTTGTCCCTGCAGGGGCCGTTGAGCATGAAATCTCCGCCCTGATAGAAAATATTACCGTACATGACGGTCCCGCAGTCGCCCTCGTCGCAGTAGTGCGCGAAACGCCCAACTGATCCCGCGGATACGGGTCCGTAATAATTGTATCTTACGACTGCGTACCC
>JAFWTH010000030.1 GCA_017518975.1 Clostridia bacterium | reverse complement strand
GAGCTCACCAAGATCCACCAGAGAGTCGGCGTCACGTTCGTATACGTTACCCACGACCAGGTCGAGGCTATGACGATGGCGACGCGTATCGTCGTTATGAAAGACGGTATCATCCAGCAGGTCGACACTCCTCAGAGTCTGTACGACAACCCCGTCAACCTCTTCGTCGCCGGATTTATCGGCACGCCGCAGATGAACTTTATCACCTGCACGCTTGAGAAGAAGAACGGCGGCACGTACGTCACGTTCGGTTCCAACTCTCTGAAGCTTCCCGAGGACAAAGCGTCCGCTCCCGAGCTTCAGGAATATATCGGCAAGGAAGTCGTCGTCGGTATCCGTCCGGAATGCATCCACGACGACGAGGAATTCTTCAAGGTCATGCCCGACGCAATCATCGAGGCGGACGTCGAAGTCACCGAGCTTATGGGCGCGGAGATCTACCTCTACCTCTCCTCCGAGGATACCAACCTCATCGCGAGAGTGTCGCCGAGATCGAAGACCCGCGCCGGAGACGTTTGCAACATCGCGTTCGATATGTCGAGGATCCACATTTTCGACAAAGAGACGGAGCGCTGCATTCTCCATTGACAAAAAGAAAACGGAACTCGCCGGGATCACCCGGCGAGTTTTTTCTTGTTGAAATACGTGCGGTTATTTGTTATAATAAGTCCGTTAAGCCGAAGGGAGGTCTTTCATAATGAAAAAAGCGGTTATCGGCATAGACGTCGGAGGAAGCACGACCAAGATCGTCGGATTCAAGGGCTCGTTTGACAAATCGTCTCTGATCGAGCCGCTGTTCGTTCGCGCCACGGACCCCGTGACGTCGACGTTCGGCGCTTTCGGAAAATTTCTGAACGACAATTCGCTCACGCTCGACGACGTCGGGCGGGTAATGATAACGGGTGCGGGATCATCTTTCATCACGAACCCGATATACGATCTCCCCTGCTCCAAGGTCGAGGAGTTCCGCGCCATCGGTCTCGGCGGACTGTATCTCTCGGGATATAAGACGGCTATCGTCGCCTCGCTCGGCACCGGCACCGCCCTCGTACACGCAAAAGAGGGGGGCACGCCTCGCCACCTCGGCGGCACGGGCGTCGGCGGAGGCACGCTCGTTGGCCTGTCCAAAAAACTGCTCGGGATGGATACGATCGAACATATCGAAAAACTCGCGATGGGCGGTTCTCTCGATATGGTCGACCTCAAGATCGGAGATATCATCAATCACGACATAATCCCCGGATTCACCGAAAACACGACCGCGTCGAATTTCGGGAAAATAAGCGACATCGCCACACAGGCGGATATCGCTCTCGGTATCGTCAATATGGTCTTTGAGACGATCGGAATGGTCTCTATCTTCGCAGCGCGCACGTACGGTCTTCGCGACGTAGTCCTCACCGGGAACCTCTCCGGGATGGAACTCGCAAAGACGACGTTCGACGGGCTGAACAAACTGTTCGGGATGAATTTCGTCATTCCCGAATACTCGAGATTCGGAACTGTGATAGGAGCCGCGCTCGCCGCGCAGGACGAGCCCGAAAAATAACCCGCGACCGTATACAAACGCGGGATATGGCATATAATGTTATTACCGTCGGACACTGACCACGCCGGGGTGACGGCGCCGAAAAAGCCGGGACAGTTTTTTTCAAAAACCGCCCCGGCGTTTTTCTTTTCAGTTAACGAAAGCGTCAATCGTTATCAAGCGTTTTGATAAGCATTCTGATATTCATCGAGGCGACCCGTGCGTTCGCACGGTAATCCGAAGCGAAGGTCGACGAGTCGTACCTGATCGCCTTGTCGATAACGTTGATGATCTCGCCCCAGTTGTCGAGATTGCCGCCCGCGTAGAGGTCCGCCATATCATATATCTTCGTTGAATAAATGATATCGAGCATGTCGCGCGACTCCATGTCGAAGATCGCCTGACTCTTCAGGAGCTTCGTATAGTACGCGTCCTTGACGTATATCTGTGAGAGCGCCGCCATCGACTCGGCGATCGAATCCGACATCGATATGTTTTTCACCGTTTTGAGGAAGTATACGGCGCCTCCGAGCCATGAATTTGCAAACGAATAATACTGCTTCTGCGACGCAGACAACTTCGGCATCGGAAGGATCCCAAAACTGACGTCGTAATTGCGCAGATACAGCGCGTCGGCCGCGTTGACAAAATAGAACAGACCTTTCCCGTCGGCGAACGCGTCTTCCTGATCTATGTCGTACTTTTCGATAAAGTCCTTCTTTTCTTTATCGTAGTAAGCGAACATCGATTGACTCTCATCGGAAAAAACCGCGCACAGTTTGTCGGCGAGGTCGGAATACTCCTTCGGAAGAGTACTTTCAACGTAAGGCGTGCCTTCCTCGTCAAACTTCGTAATCGTAAGACCGGATGAGAAGAGGAACGGGAATCCGACGGGTTCTATGTAGCGGTAAACGCCCGTTCCGGACGCGTTCTCAGGGATCTTCGAGGCGACTTCGAGCATCCTGTCGATAGTCCACTTGCCGTCCTTGACGGAATCGTAGATCTCGATGTCGTCCATATTGAACATCGCGGTCACGTCTTTGTTGAAAAGAATGATATTCGTATCGGTATAACTGTTTACGACGATCGGACCGATGAGGAAGAACAGGCGTCCGTTGATCGAGAAAGTATCACGAAGACTTCCGAGCCACCATCTTTGGTCGAGATCGACGTACTCAAGATCGTTCGTGGTCCTTAAAATGCCGGCGTTCAGCATCGGAGTACCCGCCGAACGGACGGAGCCGTAAACGAGATCGTAGGAATCGCCTCCCGCCATAACCTCGTTCTCCGCCTTATCGGCGACGTCCTCTCCGTTCTCGCCCCATTCGTTGTGCCACTTGACGCCGTAGATCTCCTCGATATCCCTCTGACGGTAATAGACGGCGTCGCTCATGATATCGCCGGTCTCTTCGTCTTTTTCGGGAGCGTTGACGGCAACGTTACTCGGTCCGAACCACGTGAAGTCGATCCCGCCGACTTCGATTTTCGAAGCGACGTCGTTCACATAATCCATGATCTCTTTTATCTCCGCCTGGGACGCAGTAACGGAATCGTCCTCCGTTTCGTCACCGCCGGTCGAGGCGTCCGTCGTCTGTACGTCGGTGTTTCTGCCCGCGCCTTCGTTCTTTTGCCCGCACGAGGCGATGAAAGGAACGATCATCAGGCATGCGAGGATCAAAGCAGCAATTTTCATTTTCATGAATACTGTCCTCCGTTTCAGATTACTTGATATTATATCATTTTATCATTTTTTTGTAAACAAGTCGCCGCCGCGCATCCTGCGCGGCGGCGAGAGTCTTATTTGGCTGGTCGTATAAACATCTGAGTCCAAAAGAGGACTCCGTTGGGTTTCGCGGCTACTCCGACGCCGATCTCGGACACGTTGCCGCTCAGGATATTCGAGCGGTGGCCTGCGGAATTCATCCAGGCGTTCATGACCTCTGACGGCGATCGCTGTCCGTACGCGATATTCTCCGCGGCGGCGGTAAAGCGGAGCCCGAACGACTCCATCATATCGAACGGAGACCCGTAAGTCGGCGAATTGTGGGCAAAATATCCCTTTGCTATCATATCCTCCGATTTGTACCGCGCGACGCGGCAGAGCTCCCAGTTTTTTGAAAGCGGCTGAAGACCCCGTTTCGTCCTCTCGGCGTTAACGAGTGAGATCACCTCGTCCTCGTACGACGTATAAGAGGAGCGCGCGGGAATATTCACCCTGTCTCCGGGAAAGATTAAGGAAGGATCCTTGATCTGCGGGTTCGCGTCGATTATCTCGGAAAGACCGATCTCATACCGGCGCGAGATTTTCCAAAGCGAATCGCCTTTAACGACCGTGTACGTTTCCGCTAGCGCGTAAAGCGCCGAGGACGCGGCGAGTACCGCGGCGCACAGCGCGGCTGTTATTTTTTTCATTTTTTCACTCCTGTCGGTGATCGGTTCCCGTTTTATTATTCCCCGCGCCGCGGAGACGGAAGACGGGAAAAACCGGAAGGAAAAGAAAAAACTTGATTTTTGGGTATTGACAACCCCGCCCCGATTTGATATAATGCCATTTGCAAAGCGGAATTGTGTAACGGTAGCACGACAGACTCTGACTCTGTTTGTTGGGGTTCGAATCCCTATTCCGCTGAAAAAATGAGAGGCACGCGATGCGTGCCTCTCATTTTTTCGCTACATAGGGATTCGAAGGCGCCCGGTAGTGAATGACAGCCCGGGGGGCTGTCAGAGCCGGGCGTGACCGAGCCCGCAGGCGAGAACGAATCCCGCTGCTCCTGCTCTGCAGGAGCAGAATGTTAGGCATACAGAAAACCACGATTTTCACCTCATCAGTCACCTTCGGTGACAGCTTCCCCTCAAGGGGAAGCCCCAAACCTCCGTCCCGAAGGGACGGCATGTTCAAAGTGCAGTAACTGAAATTTATAACACGGAGGCATCAAAGGGATGACTCCCTATGGGTCTTCGGAGTGAGGATACCGGATCCCGCGCTTTGCTCCCTTCAAGGAGAAACCTCAGAAGCGGCGCACTCAGAAAAAGCCAAAGCCGACGGGGAATTCCGTCGGCTCATTTAAAGTTTTGGGGGGTCCGGTGGACTTTTTCAAAAGTCCACCGGCGTGATTCAATCAATTATCATATAATCTCTGAACGCTTCGATCTTCTCACGGGCGATGCCGATCGATACGAGGAATTCCTCGACGCGCTCCTGAGTAGTCTCTTTCTCCGGGTACATCTCGGCGAGACCATCGACGAACTGAATACGGCTTCCGTCTCTGTCTCTCGGCCAGCTTCTCGGCGAGCAGATTGACAAAGTAGTCACGTCGAAGTCGAACCGGACGTCCTTCATATCCATACCGAGCAGACATTCAAGGCACGCGGCGACCGTGCCGGTGCGGTCCGCTCCGGCGTAGCAATGGAAATAGAGCGGATACTTGGAGGTATCAAGCACCGCGTCGAAGACCTTGCGCATCCACTCCGGCCCGTCCTCACCGAAGCACTCTTCCCATTTTTTGCTCGGCGTCAGGACGTACTCGATGCCGTACCATTCTCCCTGATGATGAAGACCCTCGAGCGATTCCTCCTGAAGGTCGACTCGCGTTTTTACTCCGAGGTCTTTTGCAAGCGCGCGCCTTCCCTCCGCCGACAGGAAGTGATGCGGATCCTCGAAGTCATAGCATTCCGGCTCCGCTCCGCGGAAGATCGCGCCCTGTCTGATCTCTTTGCCTTCTGCGTTAACCCATCCGCCGAGATCGCGGACGTTAGAGCCGCCCTCGAGGTAGATCGGACGGTATCTGTCGGGCGCCGTCGTAAAGGAACGGACTTCACTTCTGGAGGCGAAATCGGATCTGACGCGCCAGTAATACGTCGTTCCGACTTTGAAATTCGTCGCGCTGCAGGAGTAAACCCCTTCCGAAACGGAGAAAACCTCTCCGATCGTGACGCTTGCGGGTACGGCGAAGTCCTCCCTCTCGGAGATCTGGAGTTTCATGATACGTATGGGATTGTCGCACGTCCATCTGAAGTTCACAACGACCGGATACGTGTGATCGTGCACGCCGCTCTTGAAATAATCGTTGTCCTCGGTCGGGAGCCAGTTGTAAGCGTCCTCCAGGACCTCGAGATTATCGAAGTCGCCGTTGTAAAACCGTCTGACGAACGTCTTCATGAGAGGATTGAGCACGGATATCTCGTCCCCCTCCTCCGGATACACAAGATCGATCGTTCCTCTGAGATTGGTATATTCAAATTTTACTCCGTCATACCGTCTGAGGATAGCGGCAAACTGTTCGCGCGACGCGTGAGCGCCGGGAGAGAGAGTCGTCGCGGTCGTCCCTGTGACGAGTCCCGTCTTCACCGCCCACGCCACGGCGTCCGCGGCGTACGGGGAAACCTTCGCAGCGTCGGAATAAACGCTGAGATCGGTACGCGCGGTAACGGAGTAATGAAGGAACGAAGTATACCTCATGAGCATTGCGGCGAGCTGTTCGCGGGTAACGTTCGCGGAGGGAGAAAACTCCTTGTCCGAGGTCCCGTTGACGATGCCGTTGCTCTTCGCCCAGATAACTGCGGACGAGTAATACTCATTCTCGCCCACGTCGGAAAAATCGGGACTGTATTTGACCCTCGGGGAACCCTCGCGTCGCCACAGGACAGTGACGACCATCGCGCGGGTCATGGTTCCGTCGGGCGAGAACTTCCCGTCTCCGGTGCCGTTCATATACCCTTTTTCGACCGCGTAAGCTACGTCCTCCGCGCTCCAGCGACTGTCGGGTACGTCCGAGAACGCCGAAGCATACGTCGGCACGGCAAGGATGATCATGATCGCGGCGAGGACGCCGGCGAAAAGGCGGAATTTCATTTTCATTATTCGATCCTCCGATCATATTTCGGTAAATCTATTATAACCGCGGACCGACGGGATTGTCAACAAGAAGAATACCCCGCCGAAAGGACGCGTTTCCCTCTTTCAAACGTTTCCGAATTATGTTATACTTACGGTAACAGGGCTCACCGAGGGGATGATGAAAACGGCTTCGTCAAAAGAATACCTCGATTTCGTTCTCGATCAGCTGCCCTCATCGGGCGAGGTCGCCTTCAAGCCGATGATGGGAGAATATATCATTTACTTTCGCGGGAAGATCGTCGGAGGGATCTACGACGACAGATTTCTCGTCAAGCAAACCGAGGCGGCGAGGCGTCTGATGCCCGACGCGCCGCTCGAGACTCCGTACGAGGGCGCGAAAGAGATGATCCTCGTCGACAGGATCGACGAGCGTGATTTTCTCGAAACGCTGCTCTCGGAAACGGTCGACGAGCTTCCGGAGCCGAAAAGAAGGCGATAAAGGACGCTTTTTTGAAAGGAAAACTATGAAAAGACAGGGGGCAGTCTCCTGTCTTCTGTTCAACCCCTCTCTAATTTATCTTTTTGTAAGATATACTTGACAATATGACGTGAATATATTACAATTAGGTTGCAAAGGAGGTCGATATAGTGCACGGATTTGAGTTTCCGATTTTTATTGACTATTTACTGCCGGCTATTGTTCCGATCGTTTTGTTCGTCGTCGCGGAAATATTCACGCGGCGCAGGCGTGATGAAAGACAGAAAACGATCCGGAATCAGGCGTATAAGCACGCGTTCGTCGTTTTCGTGTGTTTGTTTTTGATTCTATCGCAAGTAGATAATTATATGACCGTCGAATGGAATTACGGCGGTGAGGGATATCTCTCGGAGGGAGCGGCAACTACGGCGATGCTTATCGCGATCTGTGTTTTGATCATTGAGCAGATCATGCGCGGGTCCTTCTTTTCGTCGGAAAGCACGGCGGGATTCATTATTCTAATGGTGATTGCCGTTCCGTACGCCGCCTTTATGTGGATATACGTGGTCAAGGACGTATTGCTGCATAACAGCGAACCGTTAAAAATGTATATTCTTCATTTTTGCGGCACTATAATTCCGTTCGCCGCGCTTTGCGGTATCATTATCATCGCGGTAATTAAACACATCGTATATGAATGGCAAAAATGGAGGGCGGATTGAAGAATTTACGAATGAAAGCGGCGCGCGCGGCAAAAGGGCTGTCGCAGGATCAACTCGCCTCCTTGATCGGCGTATCGCGTCAGACGATAAACGCGATCGAAAAGGGAGACTATAATCCGACGGTCAAACTGTGCGTTGCAATCTGCCGCGCCCTCGACGTTACGCTTGACGAACTGTTTTGGGAAGATAACTGAATAATCCTTTCAACAAGAAGAAAACCAATGAATGAACCGGTTTCAACCGATATAGGTAATAACGTATGTTCTCTGAAATACAGGAAAAAGACAGGGGGGCTTCCCTGTCTTTTCTCTTTAGAAAAAAGAATCATGCTTCCGGCGTTTTGTCAAAAGCATTTTCGTTTTACTAAAATAAATTAACCTCCGGTTAAATCAATTTTTAATACGATTCGCTTGCGTGTTCGAGCGTTCCTGATATAATAAAGTCAGAAACAGGCCAGTTTACTGCTTTTAAAGGAGTAATGCAAATGGAAATGAATATCGGAACAAACATCAAGCGTCTTCGCCTTGCAAAAGGAATGACGCAGGAACAACTCGCCGGACTGCTGTCGGTTTCAACCGCGGCGGTGAGCAAGTGGGAGGCGCAGAACACCTATCCCGACATAACGCTGCTGTTCCCGCTTGCGCAGCTTTTCGGAGTAAGCGTCGATGAACTTATGGGTTATGATGAAGCAAAGGAAAAAACGGATATTGACGCGATTATCTCCGAATATCTTGCGCTTGGCAGAAAGCGCGACTTCGCCGCGCGCGATAAACTGATCAGACAGGCAAGAAAAACGTACCCGCACGACTTCCGGATAATGAACACATATATGTGGCATCTTGCAGGCGGTTCTGCGGACAACGACCCGTCGGAACTGGTGAAGCACAAAGACGAGCTTTCAGGGATCTGCGACTGTATACTTGAAAACTGTACGGAGGACAAACTGCGCGCCTCCGCGATAACCGTCAAAGCCAAGGTGCTTCACGCCGAGGGGAAGACCGAGGAGGCAATAAAACTGATTGATACTTTGCCGGAATGGTATTCCCCGCAGATGATGGAACAGCTTTTTGCCAAGGATACGGAGGAATACCGCTATTGGAATCGACGCAACGCCATTGGACTTATCGACGTTTCTGCGATCAAATTCGCCCGCATCGTCCGCTATGACCCGACCCTCTCATTCGATGAAAAAATCGAAAAGTTATGCCGGATCGCACAAGCGTTTTCCGAACTTCAGCAAAAAACCGGTATGGCACTTTACTGTATTGCGGAACACTCGGTGCTTACAGTCGCCGCGGGGATGTTTTTCTTTGACTGCACAGACGTCGAATCGTCTTTGCGAGTAAACGAAATGCTGCTCGTATCCGCCCAAAAGATGATGCGAGCAGCTCAAAACGACGAGGCTCTTACGGAACTGATCAGGAAAACTTATCAAACGGACAGTCTTGTCGCGTGGCATGTCGACCAAATCGAAAAATCAAGCGCTCCCCAATATATTGTCTTGCGCGGTCACCCGGAAACCTTCAAAATGCTTGAAGAATTCAAATAAAGAAAAAAAGACTGCGGCGCCGGGAATTATTCCCGGCACCGCAACTGTTTTATTGTTTTTTTCGGAGGACAATGTACCGTTCCATATCTTTCGACCTTTTCCCTGCCTTTTGAACATTGGCTTAACGGATCAACTCATAAACGAACAGATAATATCAGCCAACACGTCTTTGCCACCGGAACGGAGAGCGTCAAGAAAACTATCCGTATTTTTGTCTTTCAACGAATCAAAAGTTCTCAAAAGAATTTTTATTGCATCATTTCCATACTGCCGATAGATTATCTCATATATCAACGTTCCCGTCTCATGCACGTTGTCAGGTCTTGCGTCCCCCGCTTCACGCAGACGGAGCGGTCCGTTTCCGTGCCATTGCCGATGCTCATTCAACGCTTTTTCATACGCCTCCGGGTCATGCTCCTTATCATAAAGCAAGGCGGACCACTCCGCCGTGGTTTCGTTCAGCCAATCCTCCCAGCTGTTCGTATCCGCTCCGCCGCCGTATGCGTGACCGATTTCGTGAGCGAGCCCGTGTCTCTCGCCGGGTACGAGCCCGGGAGGATTCGAATTCACGATCAGCCCGGTGCGGAAATACGCTCCGTGACGATCCGGAACGTCGATGAAGACCAGATTCGTCTTCTCAACCTTGTTTTTTCCATACAGGGAAACGTAAAAATCACAGACGGAACGAAAAAGCGATATGTACCCCTGACAAATATCTTCCTTTCCTTTTTTACAGAAAACATTCAAATAGGCGCTGTCGACAGCCGAATAATACTTCCGGTTCAAAGCAAGAATGTTGCAGTCATTTATTCGCTGTTTTTTCGGAGTGTGATATCGCCATAATTCCATCCCGGGGTCATACGTGCCGCCTACAACTGTCCACGTGTCGTCAATATGGATTGAAACCTCGGCGCCGTCTTCAAACATAAACTCTTCCGGATACCAACAGTTGTAATAAGAAAAGTGGATCAAATCGTCGCGCAAATATCCGAAATACCAGTCGACGGTCCCGCGATAGCGGATAACTATATCCCCGTTTTTCACGTTCCGTACCGTGTAACCGTTCTTTTGCGGCCTGAACGGATCCTGCTCGCACGGAACAGATTCAAAAAAGATCGGTTCTCCTCCGTCCGTTACGGCATATACGGAAAAGGAATGAGCCAGCGAGAAGAAAACCTCGTCGGTCCCGACTCGAACCGAACAAGCCACGTCAAGTAATCCTTCCGTAATCCTTACGTCAAGATACATAGGTCCTGCGCCTCCGCCGGAATATAATTCCGTTCCTTCTGCGTTTTTTGCCTTTGCTGTCAATCCCGGTCGCCGTTTAAGGTCTCGTACCTCACGTCTCCGCCCGCGCTGACGTCGCCGTTTACCGTGCCGGCATTAACGTCGCCGCCCGCACTTACATCTCCGTATACCGTGTCGGCCGTCACGTCTTCGCCCGCGTTAACGTTCCCGTCAACGTTTCCGCAAGCGACGTCTCCGTCCGCTTCGACGTAATCGCCGATGTTTCCGCAAGCGACGTCTCCGCCCGCTTCAACGTAACCGCCGACGTTTGCGCAAGCGACGTCTCCGCCCGCTTCAACGTAACCGCCGACGTTTGCGCAAGCGACGGATCCGTCCGCCTCAACGTAACCGCCGACGTTTGCGCAAGCCACAGCGTCTTCCGATTCCACGCTGCCGTAAATCTCAATTTGAGTTTTGCCGCCGTTCTCCGGAAACGAAAGCTTGATCGTATTTTTCTCGCCGTTTTCTTCTCTGTTATCCCACCTGATCAGTTCGCGACCTCTGAACTGCAGAACGCGTATCACTCCGTCGTTTTTCAGAACGTCGGGAAGATCGCCCCGGGCGCATTTTTCCGCGGGAGAGCCGGTCAGAAGCTCGTCGATCGTCAGCCCGAAAAGGCGGGCGATATCGGGCAAAAGCGTGATATCGGGGCAGCACTGCGCGGACTCCCATTTGGAGACCGCCTGATTCGTCACGCCGAGCTTTGCCGCAAGTTCCTCCTGAGTCATGCCCGCCTGTCTTCTTAACTGTGAGATCTGTTCATTGATTTTTATCATCGTCGCAAATCCTCGCTTTTTGTTTTTTCGCAGCTGCGTCCATATTATACGGTCCGCCGCACCGGAAATCAATGGCGCGTTGGTTGGAACGGCGTTTTATCTTTCCAACCGGGGGTTGGAAAGCCGCGTTTTCGTAAACCCGGAGGGGATCCGCCCGCCGGGTTCAGTCTTTGTTATCGGTCTTTATCTCGTCGTCGATCATCTGCCAGTATCCGGCGAAATCGTCCTCGAATTCCCCGTACGCGCCGTACCAGCGCGGCGGGAGGAAAGGCACCGGCTTGTGTTTTTTCATCTCGCGTGCCTTGCGTTCGATCGAATCGCGCAGAGCCTCGCAGATCTCCGAACGCTGATCCTTCACGGAGCGGTCGGGATCGTATTCGACTGGCGCGGCTACGGAGATCTTTCTGTTCTTCTTCTCAACGTAAGCGGGGTAAAACTTCAGTTTTTTCCCTGTCCTCTGATAGTACAGCATCCCGAGGCGGACGAAACCCTCCTGAAGCTCGTTGACGTACTCGGAAAACCTGCGCGGCGATTCCGCGAAAATGACGATATCCTCGCCCCTCTCCAGCGCGTCGACGCTCGCTTTGAGCGTCTCCCTGATCTTCAGATCGCGATGAACGGGGATCGTTCCCGCCTCGCGCAGAAGCGGCGGCAAAGTGTAAGATATGATTTTCGCGATAAGGCGCGACGGCGTTTTCCACTTTTTCGATCTGCCGAAAAGGATGTCGTGATATGCGTAAACCGCGGTCTGCCGTCCGCCGGCAACGGCGTGGCTGATCGCCCACGTTTTGTGGGCCCGCGGGAAATAAAGCGTCATAATGACCGGGCCGCGGATCGAGGAGTGATTGCACACGTAGACGGCGGGGCCGTCCGGCTCGACTTCGTATTCCGTCACTGCGGGACGAAAAAAAAGACGCACTCCGCGACAGACCGTCCTGTAAAACCGCGCTTCGTTCACTTATCTTTCCTCCGTTTCCCCGATGATATCAACGTTTACGTCCGTCTTATCAATTATAGTATATTTTCTCCCCCGATTCAAGCGGAAAACCTCTTTTTCGCATTTTCATTTTTCCCCTTTTCTGTCCCCGATCCCGCTTTTCCGGATCCGAAACCGACAGAAAACGGCGCGCGGTGAAAAAGCGTAACGGGCGGGAACGGACGCCTCGTCTCTTGCAATAAGCGGCTCTTCGTGATATAATAATACGAATATACCCGAGAGTGAGGTACACCGATGAAAAAATGGTTCAAGAATAATATCGTCCTGCTCGCGCTGATGCTCGTGGGAGTTATCGCAGTCGCCGTCATTATCGTCGGTCGCTGTGTCGCCGAGACGGAGGGACGGAGCTACGACATCGTGCTCGATTACGCCGATCTTGAAAAGATGGCGGATCAGTCCGACGAGGATATCGACTACTGGCTTTCATTTTTTCACGACGCCGGTATAACCAAAGTTGCTCTTCATGAGATCAACGCCAGAAAACTCGCCGATCGGATGGACGGGAAGGTATACCTCTCCTCGACCTCAGATCTTATGAGCCGATACGGATGGGAAACCGCGCTCCCCGACCAGGTCGCCGAATGGGTCCTCTCCACCGGAGACAAGCGCGACGCTCTTATCATCTTCAACGACTCCGATCTTTACCGATTCGTAAAAGAAGGGTTCGAGACCCGTAAGAGCGAAGATCTCGTTATGAACAGTCTCCTTGAAGACGGTACGGGATATATCTGGCTCCACGGTGAAGGCAAAGCCGACGGAATGACGTGGGCGACCCTGCCCATAGGTCTCGAGGACGCCGTCGCCGACAATATCGTCTCTCACGGATTCGTTCTCATCCCGAGAACGGTCGTCGTCAAAAATACGAATTCCAAAGCGTTCGGAGACGCGGTGATGGCGGAGTTCAGAAAATACGAAAGTCCGTACCTTCTCGACGGCGGTCTGAGTATCCTCGGCTTCGAGGACAATCCCGAGGCGGTCGATTCCCTGATCCGCTATCTTGAAGAGACGGGCGGAACTTACTGCCTGATCGAGAGAACGCTTCAAAGCAAAAACCTTGAAGTCAAAGGAATGGAGGAACTCGTTCCGAAATCCGGATATAATGCCGTCCGCGCATTTACAATGTGGACGTATATCCAGAACAGTTTTGCAAAGTACAATTACTCGGGTCCCGAAGAGATAGTAAACGCTCTGTACCACGCCGTTGCCGAACGCAACTGCAGGATCGTTTACCTTAAGATGATCCTGGAACCCGAATCGGAGACCGACTATATTACCGATCCCGTTCATTACGATACGCTGATCGGCGGGCTCAATTCCCACATGAGTTCTCTCGGATATACGTACGGAACGGTAAAACCGATCGAACCCTACGAGCCCTCGATCTTTCTGAGGATCCTGGTGGGGATCGGCGCCGTCGCCGCAGCGGTGCTGCTTCTCTCCGTCCTGTTCACGATCCCGTTCGGATGGAAGATCGCGCTCTGCGCCGCGGGATCCGTTGCCGTCGCCGCAGCGTTCTTTATCGCGCCGAACACCTCGAAACTGGTTTTGTCCAACGGAGCGGGGATAGCGTACCCGTCGCTCGCCGCGGTGCTGTTATGCCGTTTCTTTTCCGAAAAAGGAGCCGACCTGAAAGAGAAAGTCTGGCCGACCATCCTCCGCGGCGTTCTCGCCTCGCTTGTCGCAATGGGACTCTGCTTCATCGGAGCGCTTTCCTCCGCCGCGGCATTGAGCGATACCGGATTCCTGCTTGAAATGGATATTTACCGCGGAGTGAAATTCATGCAGCTCGTTCCCCTCGCGCTGTTCGTTATCGCTTATCTGATCATATTCTACTGGGAGAAAAAGTACGGAAGAGTCTGCGGAGAGAACCGCGATATCCGCCGCGAAGAGAGAAAGAGCGTACGCGCGAAACTCGGCGACACAATGACGCGTACCGTCAGTATCCGCGACGTCGTCGTCACGATCGGGATCGTTCTTCTTCTCGCTATACTCGGAGGCGTGGGCGTCTATTACATACAGCGCACGGGCAATACGCAGAACGTGAGTACGTTTGAGCTTATCTTCAGAAACTTCCTTGAAAAAGTCCTCGTCGTGCGTCCCCGCACGAAGGAACTGCTCTTCGGATGGCCCTGCGTCCTTCTGTTCGTCTGGTCCGTCCGCCGCCGCTTGCCGGTCCTTCCGTTCGTTTTCGGTGCCTGCGCGGTGGTCGGCGCGTTCGTCAGCGTCGTTAACACGTTCCTTCACATCCGCACCCCCATCGTACTCAGCATGGTCCGCATCACCTCGGGATACGCGATCGGGCTCGCGATCGGCGTCGTGTTCGTCCTTGTCGCCGATCTGATCTATCGTCAAATCACGAAAAGGAGGGCTCGGAAGATCAATGGCTGATATTCTGATCTCCGGCTATTACGGTTTCAGCAACATAGGCGACGACGCGATCCTCCGCACAGTGATCGAGCACACCCGCGCAACAATCCCCGACAGCAGGATAACCGTGCTTTCCAACTCACCGGAAGAAACGGCGGAGAAGTACGGAGTCGAGGCGCAGCCGCGGATGCGTTTTTTCAGGATAATCAAAGCGGTCCGATCGAGCGACATCGTTATCTCCGGCGGCGGATCTCTCCTTCAGGATGTGACGAGCCGCATCAGTATCTTATACTATCTGTTCATCATCATCCTCGCCGCGATCTTCAAAAAGCGGATCTTCGTTTACTCGCAGGGAATCGGCCCGATCCGCAGACGTTTCAACCGTAAACTCACCGCGTTTGCGCTGAAGCGCGCCGACCTGATAGCAGTCAGGGACGAGCAGTCCGCGAGATTCCTCGAGCAGATCGGCGTTCCGCCCGAACGGGTCAACATTACGGCAGACCCCGTTCTCCGTCTGCAGCCGGCGGATCTTACCCGCGGACGGGAGATCCTTCAAGGGATCGGGCTGGAGAAGACCCCCGGCCGCCGCATCGTCGGATGGGCGGTAAAGTCCGACCCCTCGGCTCCCGGATTCTTCAATGAGTTCGAAGAAGCGATCAGGCGTGTCGCCCGTGATGAGAACACGGATTGCGTCCTGATCCCTTTCCATTACGAACAGGACCTTCACGCGATTGAGGAATTGTCGGCACGGCTGGGCGATTCCGTTTACACCGTGACGGACAAGCACCTGTCGGACGATATGCTTTCCGTTATCGGCAACCTCGATCTGCTTGTCGGCGTAAGACTTCACTCGCTCATATACGCCGCCGTCATGGGCGTGCCGTGCATCGGGATCTCGTACGATCCGAAGATCGACGCCTTTCTTGAATCGGTCGGTCAGGAACCGCTTTCAACGACCGCGGAATTCTCGGCGGACCGATTTGAAGAGCGCTACCGCGGCGTTTCCGATCTTTCGGACCTGACGCCCGATCGCGAAAAAGTCGAAGGGCTCATAAAACTTCTCGACCGGAACGACGAAATGCTCTACGAGATCGTCACGCGCGCTCCGGAGAAAAAGAAAAAAAGCGGAGCGGGCGGAATCATAGGATTCGTCATGCTCGTAACGGTCCTCGCAAGGATGTTCGGTATCCTGCGCGAGTCGATACAGGCAAACGTATTCGGCGCGGCGGACGCTTTTTACGCGGCATACAACAAGACGATCTATATATTCACCACGGTCGCTTACGCGATGTGCGTCGCGGCGGTCCCGATAATGACGAAAGCGTTCGCAAAGGACCGCAAGCACGGAGAACACTCGTCGAACGCGCTCATTACCCTGACTTTGCTGTTCTCGATCGTCGGAGGAGCGGTCTGGGCGATCCTCACGCTGATACCCGGCGCAAACGGGGTTTTGTGGGGCGCCGCGGATGGGGAGATCCTCACGTTCATCCGCATCATGGCGGCTTCAATGCCGATCATCGTGACGGCGTATATGATGGTCGCTCTGATGCAGTCGATGGATCACTACGCCCTTCAGGGCAGCATGTCCCTCCCTTACTCGTTTTTGCTGATCGGCTATCTTTTGATCTTCGGCAGTAAGCTCCCCATCACAGCTTACGTCGCCGTCGTGTCGCTCGGCTGGATCCTCCAGTTCGCGATGTGTCTGCCGTACGTCGTCAAAGAACGCTATCGCTTCCGTCCGACGCTGAATTTCAAGGGCGTCGACATGTCGTCGTTCCTCAAAACGGGGATCGTCACCGTCGTGACCAATTCCATGTACCTCTTCTGTTACCTTCTCGACGCGAACCGCGCCGCGGGTCTCGGGGAGGGTATCACGAGCGCGTTTTACTACGCCGACAAGCTTTTCACCCCGTTAACTACCACGTTTATCTACTCGATCAGCGCGGTCATGTTCCCGAGAATGAACAGGGAGTACACCAAAGCGTCGCGGCGCGATTATCTGAAATACGTGTGGCAGTTTTTGTCGAATACGCTCGTCATCGTCTTCCCGATCTGCGTTCTGCTTATCGTATTCGGCGCACCAATCCTGAAGGTACTGTTCGAGAGCGGTAACTTCTCCGCGGAGAACACCGCGGCGACTGCGTCGATCTTCACGATGTACGCTCTCGGAATGGCGGGATTCAGTTCGATCGACATTCTGTCAAAAGCGTTCTTCGCCATGGACAAGCGCGCGGTCCCGCTCGCGGTCTCGCTCGGCATCATCGCGTCGAACTTCGCCCTGAATATGGTATTCGGTTTCTCCGGCGCACTGCTCGCGCTGACGACCGCCGTCTCGCTCACGGTCGGGGCGATCATAACGGTCATAATCCTGTTCCACGGAGAGAAGATCGTAAACGTCGCCGACATTCTGAAGAGCATCGTCGCATCCGCCGCCATGGGCGGAGCGGCGTGGGGACTAAAACTCCTCCTCGTCAGTCAGTCGGACGGCAAGTTGATGCTCATCGCCAAGTGCGGAGCTGTCGGGATCGTCTCGCTGGCGGTTTTCGTCGCAGTCGCGTGGCTCCTGAAGCTCGACGCGCTGAAATCGGCTATTAAGAAAAGAATGAAAAAAGCGTAAACAAAACCGGAGCGTCTGAGAGACGCTCCGGTTTTTGAAATAATCAAGAACCAATGCGGTTTTAAAGCGGAGCGCGGCGCGTTCCGTTTTTTCTTTTTCCGTCCCGTCTTGCCCGCCCCGGTTCCTGATCAAACGTCCGGAAACGATAAACGTTTCCGGAGAACCGGACAGGCACCCCCGGACTTGTCGGGACCGTTTGACGTCACGAACTACGCCTTGTTGAATTTATCTGCGGGCTGTTTGCAGCGCGGGCATTTCCAGTCGTCCGGAAGACCCTCAAAAGCGACGCCGTCGTGTTCGTCGGGATCGTAAACGTATCCGCAAACCGAGCAGACGTATTTCCCGCTGGTCTGCATCCCGGAGAAATCGACCTCGGCAAGCACCGTGGGAACGGGATGAGAGAGATCCGTCACGCGTTTCGCCTCAAGGTTTTCATATCCCTGCGGAGTGTGCGTTCCGCAATAGACGGTCGGATTGAGGCGAATGAATTCACGGACGCGGTCGAGCGTTTCACGCGCGGCGTCAAGATCTTCGAACACCACGGAGAGCTTGTTTTCATACAGCGCCTCGTCAACGTACGTGATATCGCCGTGAAGCATATAGAACAGACCGTCGTTTTCCGCGATCACGATGCTGTTGCCGTTCGTACGGTTTTGGTATTGTGGTAAGGTGAACACAAAAACAGAAGTCAAACCCTCTAAAAAATCACAACTATGAAAGCCAAG
>JAFWTH010000029.1 GCA_017518975.1 Clostridia bacterium | reverse complement strand
TCGTTATCACCCTCGCAGGTAGGAGTCGCTACCTGCTTCGGGCACTGCCTTGCCGGGACAAAAATCATCTCCGGCAAAACTCTTCGACCCGGAGCGGATGATTATACGAGCAGATTTTCGCGCCGAGGACGCCGCCTTATAAGACATAAGGCAAGGACGAGAAACGAAAATATGCCGTATAGGCGCCACTCCGGGCGGGTTCGGGTAACTCCTGTTACCCTACAGTATTCGTACGCGGCGACCGCCTCGTCGCCGGGGACGAGAGAGAATACGGCGACGGGACGGTCTTCCGGTTTCAGCGTTTTGCGCTGACGGCCTTCTCTCGTTTCCAGCATGATCCACTCGATAAAGTGAGCGTCAAGCATCGGATGCTCGACGGAGCCGACGGCGACGGTGACGGTCTGATCTTTAACCTCGATGACCGGGACGTGCTTTTCACCCGCGGCGTCAGCGGTGTTGGGCACGATCTTCTGCATTTCCTCTCCGCAGCAGCGAACGCGGACGCCGGAGTCGCGGATGTAAACGACTATGTTTCCGCAATGAGCGCACCTGTAAAACGTCATCTGTTTCTCCCCCCTTATCTTTTTCACAATAAATCCATTCTTTGCGAATCACGGGTTGTCTATTTTTCACCGTCTTTATTATACTAAACTCAGAACGATAATGCAATTAAGAAAACAGAATCCGCCGATTTTTTTCTTCATCGTGACTCAAAGAAACCGCAAAGAAAGGCGGGGAAAAGGAATAATACCTACGGGGACGAAACAGGGGATCGGATATATGATTGAAAGCGGACAGAAAGGAAAAACAGTTTTACGGTAAAAACGGCGGGGCTCGAAACCCCGCCGCAAAGCGATTCGTTATGATGTATTAAAGCTGATTCTGCGTTTCGGTATACGGCAGAAGCGCGATCTCGAGGTTCCCGTTTTTGGTACGGAGCTCGTCGATAAACGCTTTTTCCTCGGCGGGGTTTTTCAACTGCACCTTATATGAAAGCCGGAACATACTGCCCATACCGGTCGTTTTGACGCCCGCGTTTTCGATCTTTTTCAGATAGTGACCGAATATATCGTCGAACGTGCCGTTGTATTCGAGAGATTCCGGGATCGTGATGCGGAGCAGCTGATCCGCCGCCGCGTTTTTATGCTCGAACAGAGGCACGAAGCTGAGAAGAAGGAACAACAGCGCCAGCGCGACGAGGATCACGACGCCGTAACCGAGGTACCCCATACCGAACGCGATACCAGAGCCCATCGCCACTAGGATCGCGGCGATCTCGTCCGCGCTGCCCTGAGCCGAGCGGAATCGGATGAGACTGAACGCTCCTCCGATGGCGACTCCCGCGCCGATATTGCCGTTGACGAACGTGATAACGGCGGCGACGACGAACGGGATAAGCGCCGTGACGATGAAGAACCGTTTTGTTGAACGGATACGGAAGCTCATGATCCAGGCGTACAGAAAGCCGGTTATGAGAGCGGCCGCCGTCATAATGAAGAACTGCGACGGGGTGACCGTGGAAGAGTAGATC
The DNA here is from genome assembly GCA_017518975.1 of Clostridia bacterium. Taxonomy (GTDB): domain Bacteria; phylum Bacillota; class Clostridia; order Oscillospirales; family CAG-272; genus RUG11130. The sequence goes on along the minus strand of JAFWTH010000029.1, from coordinate 8,921 downwards.
GAATCAAACATTTTCTTTTCTCCTTCTTAAAAATTCTGTGCCTTGAGAAGCTGCTGGCGGTATGCCTCTCCGTATTTTGAAAAACTGCTTTTACGTATCCCGCCCGCGGAGAGTATCTCGCATAACCACAGCGGCATCGCTTCCTGGACCTTGATCTCGAGGATCGTCGACCCCTCGTCAAGAAGGGAGATCCCGTCCATTGATTTTGTGAGCGTCAGATCGTTCGTGCGATACCTGGGGTTTTCGTCGATCGTCAGACGAAGGTCTCCGTCCGGCTCGAAATACGCGACACGGTCGTAAATGATCATGCACGATGGGACCAACGTTCTGTAGTGGTCGCGGAAGGCCGTGATCTCCCTGTTTATCTGTCCCGGAGCGCATATATCGCCTTCTGCGGAAAAGAACTTTTTAACCAAAGGGATCGTCGTCTGAACGCGCCGCTTATATACGATTCCGTACGCCTTTCGCTTCAGTTCGAGGAACACGGGGGACTCATCCGTCGCGAGCCCGTAGGAACGCAGGCGTATTTTTTCTTTGAACTCCGGTTTTTCCACGCTTGTGCGGATCAGCTGATACGACGGGGTGTCATAATACAGCGAGGCGATCGAGGTCTTTCCGTACTGATCGACCTCCATATGGCCCCTCAGCCTCTCCCGAAGAAAATCCGTCTGAGCGGCGTCGAGCGTATATTTCAGCTCGTACCGCTTCATTACCGTGACCGCCATGGAATCGCCTCCCCCGTCATAAAGTGATGCGGAGCGTAAAGAGCCCGTCCGCGACCGACGCCGACGCGCGTCCGTTGTGCGCCTTTACGGTCTGTTTTACGTACGACAGGCCGAGCCCCGCGCTGTCATCCTTCGCGTTTTCCAGAACGGTGAAGCGGTCGAATACCTGATTGACCGGTCCGTCCGGAAGATCCGTGTCGTTTTCCGCCTGAAGCAGAACGACGCCTTTTTGGTCATGAAGAACGAACGACGCTTTTGAAAGAGAATACTTCAGCGCGTTTCCGACGAGCTCGTCGATAAGCTTGTTCATCGCTTCCGGATCGGCGTCGACCGCGACGTCCGGCGCTATGTCAGCCGTCAGCTCGATCCCCCGGGAGGAGAAGTTCTCCGCTTCGCGGTCGAGCGCGGCGGACAGGTATTCCGAAAGAGGCACCTTGGCGCGGCTCATATCTTCTTCGTCGAATATGCCGACGGAGCCGAGTTTATCGACAAGCTCGTTCATCCTTGCTATCTGACGGTGCGTGGAACGCGTCAGATCGTCCGGTCCGTATTTGCGTTCCGTCAGTTCCGTGTTTCCGTCGATGACCGTGAGGGGAAGACGGAATTCTTTGTTGGCGTTTCTGATAAAGTTCTTCTGCTTTCTGTCCGCTTCTTCGAGGGGCGCGTAGATCTTTCTGCCGATAACGAGAAGAACGAACCAGCCGATCACAAGCGCAAGCGCCTCCCCGACAGCGGAGATGATAAGGATCCGAAATGACGGGAGCAGCTCGCGTCCCTGGTCGATCACGGTCACGTAGGTCGTACCGTGATCCTTATACACGCGGTAACGGTAGGTGCCTCTCGTCCAGCCCGTCTTTTGGTTCGTCAGCCCGGCGGCCCATTCCTGCGCTTCGCTTTCCGTCACCGCGGAGACGTTGAAAGCCACAGTCTCGATCTTCTCGCCTTTTTCCGGGAAAGCGAAGGTGAAATACCGGAGCGAGGCGTTCATTTCCGGCGATTCGGGACCCATGGGACCCATTCTGAAATCGCCGTCTCCCGGCTGACCCGAACGGATCTGCTCTCCGTCGGGCGCGTTTTCCTTGCGTTCAAACGAGCCTCGTTTGTCGGCGATCATCTGCGTCAGCTCGTCCGCGTCGGACGCCGCCATTGTGAAGTTCACCCCGTTGATGACGGAAAGCAGTACCGTCAGGAGAACGAAGACCACGACGATCGCGTATATTCTGAATTTCTTTTCCGCTTTATTCATTTTCCGTCACCGCTATAAATCCTTTCTTCGCTCTGTATCTGATCCTCACTTTGGATCCGACCCCGGCGAATTTTGCGTTGAGCGCGCTGATATACGCGCCGTCTGACGTCGTAACCGGCCTTCCTTCGATAAGAGATTTCAGGACGTCGATCTCTCCCGCGGTGAGTCCGGGTCCGTTTTTTATCCGGAATTCACGGACCGTGATCCCGACGTCTTCGACGTTTATCCGTTCGGCGGAAGAAGATTTTTCAAGCACTCCTTTTATGACTGCGGAAAGCTTTTTCGCATCGAACGGGTATGACAGATATTCGTTCGGGAGTACCTCGTCCGTCAACAGACGGGCGCTTACCGGTTCATCCGTCAGAACGACGGAGGGGAGATCCTTTTCTCTTATCCTCGCAACGAGCGTTTTGTGATCGACGCGCGGGAGCGCGCGGTCGAGTATCACTGCGTCGAAGTTTTCGGCTGAAAGCAGCGTCAGTACCTGCGTCCCGTCGAACGCCGTGACTGTCTCTCCGAATTCGCCCGCGAGCAGTTGCTTGAAGCACTCGAGCAGATCTCTGTCCGGCGCGGCAAATAAGATCTTCATGGGTTTTTCCTCTCTTTTAAGACGAAACCGTCGCGTCACTGTAGCAGGTCGTGCCTCCGTACGAATCTGCGTTTGTGAATGTATAGGAGGTCCCGTCGACCGTCACGGTATGGCTCCCGGACGAGTGGAGCGACAGAGAGACCGTCCTGACGCTGCCGCTCGCGGTGACTCTTCCGTATCCGAGGACGATCAGCGTGCCGCCCGAGATGCTGACGGAACCGTCCGCGTCGATCGCCGCAGCCATCTGAGAGCTCGGACCTCTCGTGATGACGACGCCCCCGGTCTGTGTGTAGTATCCGTTGCTGTCGATACCGTCGGTGTCGCCGTTCGGGGAGACTGTCACGTCGAGATAACCGCCCGTCACGTTGATAAGCGCGGCGGAATAACCGTTCGTGGCGTTCACGCCGTCGTCGTTCGCAGAGACGGTCGTTTTGCCGCCGGAGATATTGATGACGTTCGCCTCGAGCCCTTCGTAGGCGCTGTCGATCACGATCGTGCCGCCGGAGATGTTCAGAACGTTGTCGGCGTGGATGGCGTCGGCTCCGGCGACCGATTGCTGTCCTCCCCATCCGCCCGGTCCCGGACGTCCGCCGGCGGTCTTGTTTTCAGGCGCGTAGACGCTCAAACTGACCGTACCGCCGGAAATAGTGATCGTACCCGCGCCCGTCGTTCCGTCGTCGAATGCTGTTCCGTAGTCGGCGTGAAGTCCGTCGTCGAAGGTCTGCAGGGTTATCGTTCCGTCACAGACGTTCAGTTCGTTCTGCACCTTGACGCCCTTATATGAGGTCGTCGAAGCGTCCGAAGCGGTGTATCCGCTGTATGAGCCGGTATAGATCGTAACGGTCGGAGCCGCGCCTTCTTCGCCGGCGGTCATTTCAAAATCATGCGCCGCCTGAAATCCGTCTCCCGCCGCGTAAACGGTGATGGTACCGCCCGAAAGGATAACGTCGCCTCTGGTCACTCCGTTCTTGCTGACGTCGGTGTTTTCGGTCTTCACGCCGTCGCCGTTCGTGGAGATCGCGATGACCGTACCGCTCGAAACCGTTATCGAATCGTTTCCTTTAAGCGCGTTGTCGTACGCCGTTACTTTCAAAGTCAGGTTCTGAATTTCAAGGTCGTCGGTCGTGTGAATGCCGTTGTTGTACGATGCGTTGACTTCAAGCGTACCGTATCCTTTTATTTTAAGGTCGCAGGCCGCGTATATCGCGCCCTCGCCCTGACCTTCGTCGTCTGCCGTTTTCGTACCGCGGGTATCGTTTATCACGTTCTCCGTGTCTCTCTTTGCGGAAATATCGACGCTGCCGGCAGAGAGCGCCTTGATCGGGGAATCGTCGCCGCAGGTGACGGTCGCGCCGGATAGTTCGATAACGACTTCGTCTTCTTCTCCGGCGTCAACGACGATCTGTCCTTCAAGAAGGCCCGACGCCGTGTACGTTCCCGCGGAGGTGATCGTATAAACGTTTCCGGAATCCGTAAACGCGCCGTCCGCCGTCGTCATCGTAAACGCTCCGGACACTTCTCGTGCCGTGACGTGATCATCGACGGCCGGTTCGACCGCTTCGCTTGTCGGATCGGCCGTTTCGTTCGTTACGGAACCGCTTCCGCTGCCGACTGTTCCGCTTTCCGATATTCCGCACGAGGCGAGTCCCAGCGCAAGGATCGCCGTGAGAATGACCGCAATTATCTTTTTCATTTTCCGTATCTCCTTTTTTCGATTTGCTCATAAAACAACAACCCTCATCCGCTGTCGTTGTACACATCATATCGGATGAGGATTGAAGAAAGATTGAATGATATTAAGTTTTTGAAAAAATTATTTGATCGGGACAGTTACCGTGAACACCGCTTTTCCCTCTTTATAATTCGCGCCTATCCTGCCGCCGTGCGCTTCGGCAACGGCTTTGGCAATCGAGAGGCCGAGTCCGTAGTGAGCGTCGGCTTCTCCGCGCGCCTCGTCCGCACGGTAGAAGCGCTCGAACAGACGGGATAACCGCTCGGCGCTCATCTCGGGCGCTCCGTTTGAGACGGTCAGCACGGCGTTATGCTTTTCTTTGCGCAGAGAAAGATTTATCGTTTTCCCCGTGCCGTGGGACAGAGCATTGTCAAGAAGTATGGATACCAGCTGACGGAGCTGACTTTGATTTCCTTCCGTAAACAGACCGGGTTCGATATCCGATACGATATTCTTTCCTTTTTCGTAAGCGAGCGTTTCAAAGGGAAGTACCTCGCCGTCCACCAGTTTTGAAAAGTCGAGCGTCTCTTTCTGCACTTCGCCGTTTTCCGCTTTGGACAGCGCGAGAAGCTGCTTGACGAGATCGGACATACGCTCGTTTTCGTAGTCGATGTTGTCGAGCCATTCGTTTTGCCCGATCTCGCGTTTCAGAAGCTCACTGTTCGCGGAGATCACCGCGATCGGCGTTTTCAGCTCGTGCCCGGCGTCCGATACGAACCGCTTCTGACGTTTATCGCTTTCCTCGAGCGGACGGACGATCCGTCGGGCGATAAAGACCGACATTACAATGAGAACGATCAGCGCCGCCGAGCCGATGACAAGCATCTGGTAAAAAAGTCTTGTCTGATTGTTGTCGCTGATAGTCAGGTCGATCATTGCGACGAGGGTATAATCCTCACGTTCATCGACGAGATAGGTCATATTCCCGATCCTGCCGCTTTCAGTTCCCTTATCGAGCGCCGCCGCGGCGGTTTCAAGAAGAGATTCCTCGCTCTGAAGATCGCTGTTGCCGCTGTCAACCGCAAGCACCTCTCCGTCTTTTGAATAAGCGACGGAGTAGAAAGTCGAGAGGCGGAATTCCCGCTCGTCTTTCCCGGGTCGGTCCCCGTGCGGACCGTTCCGGTCTCCCGGTCTTACGTCGGGGGCGTCGTCCGGGCGGAATTCTCCGTCCGGGGGAGGCGTTTGCCCTTCGATCGAGTACCGTTCGGCAAAAGTTTTCAGCATCTCGCGGTTGTCGCGGTCGAGCGCGATCCGGTTCGAGATATAGATCGTAGTCAGCGTGACGGTCATCAGCGCGAGAAGTGAAAACACGACGGTGAAGACGATCTTTCTTCTTGTCTTATTGAACATCCCGACACCTCAATTCGTACCCGATCCCTCGCAGCGCCTTGATCTCGCACTTTGATTCCACGAAAGCGAGCTTTTTTCTTGCAAAGGACATATATACCTCAACGTTGTTGTATTCAGAATCACTTTCATAGCCCCAGATCTTCAGCGCGATCTGTTCGCGGGAAAGGACCTTGCCCTGATTTGCGATTAAATACTCGATGATCCGCAGCTCCTTTTCTCCGAGGCGCACGCTCTGCCCGTTTTCGCATTTCAGGACGGCGTTTTTTACGTCGAGCGTCAGATCTTCGTAGGTCAGGCTGCCGTCGTTCGTCGGCAGATTGCGCCTCCCGAGGGCGCGCAGACGGGCGAGAAGTTCTTTTGTCATAAACGGTTTCGTGAGATAATCGTCGGCGCCGCTGTCAAGTCCCTCGACCTTGTCGTCAAGCTCGCTTTTTGCGGTCAGCATCAGGATCGGCGTCCGGACCCCCGCCCCCCGCGCTTTTTTTGCGACGGCGTAACCGTTCATTCCCGGCATCATCACGTCGAGCACGCAAAGATCGTAAACGCCGCTTTCTATTTCGTAAAGCGCGTCCTCGCCGTTGTCCACGGAGGTCACTTCGTATCCCTCCTGGCGCAGGATCTCGCACAGCGCGCGGTTCATTCTTTTTTCATCTTCGGCAAGTAAAACTTTCATCTTCAGCCCTCCGTTACGACGCCATTATACGGACAAACCTTGAAACAAGATTGAAGACCGTCGTTATTCCGAAACTCCCGGTCCCATCGGAGTGTAACCCGGTCCTGCGGGCGCCCCCGACGTCTTTTTTTATTATACTGAATTCCGAACGATAATGCAATTCATCGGAAATAACGTTTATCGGGGGCCGATCTTCGCGCTTTCGCTGTTCTCCGACACGCGAGCCCGCCATTTATCGTCTGTTTGCTTTTTTTTAACACTTTTGTCCTTGAAAACGGACCGCGGTATTACTAATATTGAAACAGGAAAAGCGCGGGCGCGTGATGCGCCGGCGGGAACGGAGTATAAACCGATGAAAAAAATCTTATCTGCTTGTATAGCCGCGGTCATGCTGCTGAGCGTTATTGCGCTGCCCTCTGCCGCGGGGTGTTACATTCCGAACGGTACCGGCTGGGATCCGGACGATACCGTTACGGTCAGGCGCGCCGCTCCCGGGAAAGTCGTCAAAGACGGTATGATCGGAGACGGAGAGTACGACAGACTCGAGTTTGACCGTTACGAAGACACGACCCCGCTCGTTTTACCCTACGTCAGTTCGGACAATCTGAGGCAGGCTCTTGATATGCTAAAAACGATCGATTTTTACTTTTCCTGGGATGAAGAGCACGGGATCAACATCGCGATACGCAACAAGCCGCATGTGATCCAGCAGCTGCTCAGGGAGAGAAACGGTATCAAGACCGAGGACGATTTTCTTCACAACACCGCGTACAACTTAAACGGCGCAACGGACAATCCGGCATCAAAAACGATCTATTTCGCTCTCGGCAAACGGACGGATACCGGCGCGTATCTCGAGGGTCAGTGGGGCCAGCTCGGCGCTCAGGGAACGTACGATCCGGAGGAAGGCGTCGACTATATCATTTCGTACGGCGACGACGGCTTTTCGACGATCGAGTGGTCAATCCCCGTAGACGTGTTCCTCAAAAACGGAGGCGGAGCGGGCTCGGTCCTGCGGTTCTCGCTTTCGGCGATGGCGGGCACGACGACGAAGGACGACGATTACTCCGATTTTTACGGGGTGGCTCTCGGCGACCGCTGCTACGCAATGGATCAGCCGCTGGTCTCAGCCGGTCAGGCGGATCACGTGACTTATATACTCTCGGACGAAACGATCGGGGCGGGGACGGTCACGGTATCCTTTGACGACGTCGAAGAAAGCGCGTACTACGCGGACGCGGTAAGGTGGGCGGTGAACTACGGCGTAACGAAGGGAACTTCGGATCGTCTCTTCTCACCCGACGCGGGATGTACGAGAGGGCAGGCGGTCACGTTCCTGTGGCGCGCCGCGGGCTCGCCCGAGCCGAAAAGCGCAAACGGTCCTTTCGCCGACGTGAGCGCAGACAGCTATTTTTACAAAGCCGTTCTGTGGGCGGTCGAAAAGGGTATCACGAATGGAACGTCAAAGACGGAGTTCTCGCCCGGTAAGCTTTGCACACGCTCTCAGATCGTCACTTTTCTGTATCGGTTTGAGAAAAGTCCCGCGCTGTCGCCCGGAACGAATCCGTTCCGCGACGTGAAGTCGGGCGACTACTTCTTCGACGCGGTCCTGTGGGCGGTGAAAGAGGGTATCACGAACGGAACTTCAAAGACTGAGTTTTCACCGAATGCGACCTGTACGAGAGGGCAAATCGTCACTTTTCTGTATAGAAACGCGACTTGATAAAGTTTCCGGCTGCGCCGGAATCGCAGAATAATACGTCGTAACTTTCTTTCTCAGAGACAAAACTTAAAAAGATCCGCGGGTTTCACGCTGCCGTGAAACCCGCGGGTTTTTTCAATATCTTCCGATCAGGTGGTAAGGTATCGGTTCGAAATCCGACAGCACGTTCCATACGGTCGCGTCGTTTCGGATCCTGTAGTCGCCGTTTCCGGGATCGACGAAGATATCGTCCGCCTCGTCGAGCGTTCCGATATAATTGTCGATCCTCGTGCTGTAATCCGGTCTCGTCGCGCCGATCGAGACGTTCTTCCCGTCGGCGTTAAGGAAGACGTTGTCCGCGAAGAGACTGAAAGCGGGATTGTACGGGAAGTGCGGGTCGACGGTGTCGCTCTCGTTGCCGGATATCTGACTCAGAAGAGGGAAATGCTCTTTCCACACCGACGTCATGTACGGAGTGCTCTTGTAGAGGTTCCAGAGGAAGCCTCCGATCCGGTAGAAGTCCGCGCCGCTCTTGTATCCGTCCTGAGGTCTTTTGTCGTAAAAGATCGGCGCGGCGCCGGTGTCGACGATCACGTTGTTCACCATAACGGTCCCGAATCCCCCGCCTATGGACGCGGAGGATGCGGCGACGCCGACAAACAGATTGCCGTACGCCGTCTGATACGCCATTCCGTCGTCCCAGAAGATAGCGGACGGGTTGACCTGATCCGAACCGATGTTGTAAAAGCAGTTGTACCTTATGACGATCCCGCCCGACGTCCACGACGAGCCGTTGTAGAACGACCCGCAGTCGGAGGCGTAGTTCGTCGTATCGTGGATAAGATTATATTCAATGAAATTGAGATTGCCGGAGCTTCCGAGCGCGACGGACGTCCCGTCGCAT
>JAFWTH010000028.1 GCA_017518975.1 Clostridia bacterium | reverse complement strand
CATTGCGACAATAATGCTCGCGGCTTCGCTCATCACCGCAATACCCGCGGGGGCGGCGAAGATCGATTTTTCGGACGTCGCAGAGACCCGCTGGAGCGCGTCCGCGATAAAATACGCCGTTGATAACGGCTATATGAACGGCGTCGGGAACGGGAGATTCGATCCCGCGGGACCCCTGACCAGAGGGATGGTCGCGACCGTTCTGTGGCGGCGCGAAGGATCTCCCGCGCCGACCGCGCCGGGCGGCTTTGTTGACGTCCCCGCGGGCGCGTGGTACGCCGACGCCGTCGCGTGGGCGAAGGAAACCGGCGTCGTCAACGGGATGACGGCGACAACGTTCGCCCCGAACGCTTTCATCACCCGCGAGCAGCTCGCGACGATGCTTTTCCGCTTCTCGTCGACCGCTCCCGTCTCCGTGCCGGAGCGCGCGGATCTTTCCCCTTTCGCGGACGACGAGAAAACGTCCGCATGGGCGAAAGAGTCCCTCGAATGGGCTGTCGAAGCGGGACTGATCAACGGCACGGACGGGAACCGTCTCGCACCTTCGGGCAACGCCACCCGCGAACAGTTCGCCGCGATAATCGAGAGGTACGACGGGACGTTCCGCCTCGAATACAACGCACCCGCGCTGAAAAACGCGTACACCGAGCCGGAATACCCGCTCGCGAACGACGCCGATTTCTTCGTCGCCCCTGACGGCGACGACGGGGCGGACGGATCGCTCGATCACCCGTTCAGAACGTGGCAGAGAGCGGTCGAGGCGGTGCGCGCGCTCGACAAAACGGGTCGGACCGGTATCACCGTCGCGTTCAAAGCGGGCGACTACGGTCCTCTCTCCGTCACGCTCAACGCGGAGGACTCCGGCACGCCCGAATGCCCGATAACGTACGTTAAATACGGCGACGGAGACGTCGTGTTCGACGACGGCGTGACGGTAAAAGCGGATGAGTTCTCACCGGTCCCCGAGAGCGAAAAGCAGAATTTCAGAAAACATGTCGCCGATAATATCTACGTCGCGGACGTCTCGGGACGTTTGGACGGTTACAACGTGGAGACCATCGTATTCTCCGATACCCGGGAGATGACCGTCGCGCGGTATCCGAACAAATACGAGGACAACACCGACAGTCTTCTCCGCGCCGCCGAGACGGCGAGTCTTTCGACGATGCGCGTCACAAGCTCCGTGGTAAAAAAGCGCATCGAGAGTTATCACGACATCACGGATCTCAAAATTTACGGTTTTCTGACCTTCGGATGGTATAAAGAGACGCTGTCGGTCGGTTCGTACGATCCCGACACAGGCATCATGTTCATCTCCGACTACAAAAAAGCGCGTTCCGTCGACTTCACGGGAGGACTCAGATACGAGGTCGACGAAGAGGGCAACGTGTTCTGCAAGGACGACGTCGACCTCGCTCTCGTCAACGTGTCGGAAGAACTCGATTACAAGGGCGAATTCTTCATCGATAAAGCGGCGGGCAAAATGTACGTTTTCGGTGAACCTGAAAACTATTATTTCGTCTCCGGCGCCGAGAGAATGGTGACGATGAACGGCGTCCGTCACGTCACGATCAAGGGACTTGATTTCTACAACTCGAACAAGGCGATGATCCGCTCCGACGGCGACGGTATCACCGTTGAGGACTGCGTCTTCTCCGGATGCTGCGACGTTGAGACCGTCCGCCTCGATATCCCCGAGAACGCGAACGCGGAAGGTCCCGCGATCGGAACGACGGTGCGCGGATGCGAATTCAGAAACTCCGCAGGCAACGGTCTGTGCGTCATCGGATGCCGCAGGAACGCAAACATCTTCAAGGGTCAGGCGAACGTCACGGTGGACAACAACTATTTCACCGAGTGCAATCTGCGCGAGGCGAACACCGGCGCGCTGCGTCTGCTGACGTCGGGCGCCTCGGTCACCCACAACTATTTCTTCAGCACCGCGTGGGAGGGCATGGACTACCGCGGATCATCGTTCGTGACGGCGGAGTACAACGTGTTCGAGCGGATCTGCTACAACGGCGACGACACCGGCGCCGTCAACGCGTATAACTCTCCGGAGACGACGCACAACCGCGTCGCGAAAAACGTGTTCCTCGCGGGCGAGGGAGGCGCCGTCGGCAGATACTGCGCGTACCTTGACAACTCCGCGGGAACCGACTTCTCCGAAAATCTTATCTTCGAATGCGCGATCGCGGTGATGATGAACGGCAACCGCGACAACAAGGCGAATCGCAATATCATAATCAATTCCTATGCGCCCGCGTCGATCACCGTCAAAGAGCATTGCACGGCGCTCACGACGGAGGCGGGCAGGACCGGCGATTTCTCCGCGGTCCTCGAACATGAAAACTACAAGGCCTGGAAGCAGCTGCTCGATTCGATCCGCTCCGATCCCGAAAAGCTCGCGGCGGTCGAAGAAAACGCCCCGTGGCTCCTCGAGCGCACGTACGACGTCGCAAGGTGGAACGAACCGGAGTTCTGTATCAACGTGGTGAACGAGGTCGTCTCGAACCGTTTCATAAACGCGGACGGAAAAGTCCCGAGCGTATGGGACGTGAGCGAAGAGGCGCTCCTGAAGTTCTCGACGGTCGCGGACAACCTCGGCTTCACGACCCGTGAAAACCCGTTCTTCGTCAACCCGACCCGCGGCGACTACCGCGTGAAGGACGGAGCGGACTGCGCGAATGTCGATTTCATGAGCGCGGGAAGATATTGAAGCAAACGAAAAAGCCCGCTGTTCGTTCGCGAACAGCGGGCGACTACAGCGTCAAATCCGGCGAGGGATTCGACGGGTTCGAGTTTGAAAAAATCGGTCGTTATTGACACACCGCGCAGCGGTACGTCATGCGCCCCGTCCTCTCCAGGAGGACGGGGCGTATTTCAATATTTCATACGCGAATGAAATCGAAGAATCTGAACACAGGCTCGGATCACGCAGATCCTTCGACTCGCTGCGCTCGCTCAGGTCGTCATTGATCCGCCTTTCGGCTGATCAATAACGGATAAAATACCTCTTCCGGATAAACCGGAATTCGGTATTTTACGGAATATCTTTTCCCGTGTCATTCTGTCTGCTTGCGGAGCAAGCAGGATAAAGTTTTCTTGAAATGGGACCCGACCCATTTCACTCTGCTTCGCAGAGACGAAAACTTTACAGACGGAGCGAATGAAGTCGAAGAATCTAAAAAGTTGTTTTATGGTCCGGAGCGATCAGGGATCGCTCCCTACGGTACGCGAAATGAAGAACACGTTAAATAGCCTTCCCCTTGAGGGGAAGGTGTCGCCGTAAGGCGACGGAT
>JAFWTH010000027.1 GCA_017518975.1 Clostridia bacterium | reverse complement strand
GAGGTCAGAGACTCGACTGACAGGGCGAAGAAAGGCGCCTTGCTTTCGCTGAGAGAACTGCTGAACTGCGCCGCTGTGTACAGATGCGCCAGATCTCTTTCTGATTACGCGGGCGAGGAGGGTATGGCGTCATCCCTCGGGGAGATCTTTTCAAGACTGAAGATAAACCGTCATCTTGAGGACACTTTTTCAAGATGTATCGTCTCAGAAGAGATGATCGCGGACGAAGCGTCCGCGGAGCTTGCCGACATAAGGCGCAAAATCAGGCAGACAAACGTCAAAATCCGCGATATTTTACAAAAGTATATAACCGGAGGAAACAAATATCTTCAGGAGAATATCGTTACGACCCGGGGAGGCAGATACGTTATCCCCGTCAAGAGCGAGTACCGCGGCGAAGTCAGCGGTCTTGTCCACGATACATCATCTTCCGGTTCCACAGTCTTTATTGAACCGATGTCTGTCGTTGAGGCGAACAACGAACTTCGGACGCTTGAGGGCAAAGAGGCTCATGAGATCGAGCGGATCGTTTACACTCTCAGTGCTGAGGTCGGAATGTGGGCGGACGATATTGACGAGAATTATTTCAACGTAATTGAACTGTCGTATTATTTCGCTTGTGCTGAACTGTCGTACAGGATGGGTGCGGAACGGCCTGTTATCTCCGAAAAACGGGTCGTTGAGCTGATCCGCGCGCGTCACCCTCTTCTCGATAAGAAGACTGTCGTTCCCGTATCCGTTTCTCTTGGCGGAAAAAGACAAATGCTCGTAATTACAGGTCCTAACACCGGCGGAAAAACCGTCACTCTAAAGACGATCGGTCTTTTTGCCGCGATGGGGCAGTCGGGACTTCACGTCCCGGCGGAATCGGGTTCGACGCTTTGTATATTCGACAGGATATTCGCCGATATAGGCGATGAGCAGAGCATCGAGCAGTCGCTGTCTACTTTCTCGTCTCATATGAAAACGATAGTAGGAGTCGTATCGAACATAACCCCCGATTCTCTCGTGCTGTTTGACGAACTCGGCGCGGGGACCGACCCGGTCGAGGGCGCTGCGCTTGCCGTTGCCATTCTTGAAGAGGTAAAATCAAGCGGCGCGCTGTGCGCGGCGACAACGCATTACGCGGAACTGAAATCGTACGCTGTTGAAACGGACGGAGTTGAGAACGCGTCCTGCGAATTCGACGTTTCGACGCTGAGGCCGACTTATCGTTTGATCGTCGGTGCGCCGGGAAAATCAAACGCGTTCGCAATTTCCAAACGCCTCGGACTTCCCGCGCGCATTGTCGACAGAGCGGGCGAGCTTATCGACGACGAATCCCGCGGATTCGAAAAAGTCATCGAGAATCTCGAAAAGACCCGGGAAGATCTCGATCGTGAGAAAGAAGAAGCGCAAGCGATCCGGGTCGCGCTTGAAAAACAGAGGATCGAGTTTGAAGCGGAGCTTGAAAGACGCGACGCCGCGTCAAAAAAAGAAACGGAAGAGAATCTGAAAAAATCGAGAAAACTTCTCGATGAGGCGAGGGCGACTTCCGCATACGTTTTCGGCGAGCTTGACAAGGTAAGAAAAGAGCGCGACGCGGAAGACCTTGCACGCAGGCTTTCCGATGCGAAACGCGACGTCAGACGCAGAATGAGGGATTACGAGGATACGCTCGAAGATACGGCGTCATTTGACGATGAGGATTACGTTCCGCCAAGGCCGATCGGAAAGGGAGATACGGTCATCCACAGAAATCTCGGGGCGAGAGGAACCGTCACGGAGGAACCGGATAAGAACGGCAATACCACGGTACTGATGGGACGCGCAAAGACCAGAGCAAACGTGAAGGATCTGCGCCTCGTTGAGGATGGGGGTAAATCTGAAAAGAAAAAAGATCCGGTATCGACTTACAGAACAACGGTCAGCAAGTCCTTCAGACCCGAATGTGACGTCAGGGGGATGACGTCCGAGGAAGCGATATTCGTCGTAGATAAGTTTCTCGACGAGGCGACCGTCGCTTCCGTCAAATCGGTGACCGTGATTCACGGAAAGGGAACGGGGGCGCTGCGTTCCGGACTTTGGCAATTTTTCAAAACCGATAAGAGAATCAGTGAATTCAGAGCAGGACAGTATGGTGAGGGAGACTACGGAGTGACCGTTGTCGAACTGAAATAGAGGTTGAAATCCGAAGGATTGTTTGGTATAATAAATTAGTTTGGCGAGAAAGGACGGTATCCTTTTTATGGCACAGAGAAGAATGTTGGCAATTGACCTTGGCGCTTCGAGCGGAAGAGGCATCATCGGCTCGTTTGACGGGAAAAAGATCTCACTTTCCGAGATCCACAGATTTTCAAACGATCCCGTAATGACAGTCGGCGGGTTTTTTTGGGACACCTACCGTCTTCTTCACGAGATAAAGACCGCTGTGCTCGCGTCGTCCGCGGACGGCGGAGCGGACACGCTCGCCGTCGATACCTGGGGATGCGATTACGGATACCTTGATAAAAAGGGAATACTGCTCTCAAATCCGTATCATTATCGTGATGCGAGAACAGACGGAGTGCCTGAGTACGTTTTCAATAACATGATCCCGCGTGAGGAACTGTACGGGATCACCGGGATTCAGTCGATGAATTTCAACACCCTGTATCAGTTGATCGCCGATATGAGGGACAGGCCGTGGCTTCACGAAACTGCGGACAAAATCTTGAATATGCCGGATCTTTTGGGTTACCTTCTCACCGGACAGATGAAGAGCGAATATACCATTGTTTCGACCGGTGCGCTTCTCGATGCGAAAAAGAGGGAGTGGGCGTACGGCCTTTTGGATCGTGTAGGACTGAAATCTTCGCTTTTCTGTGATCTCGTAGAACCGGGATACGATCTCGGGCCTCTGCTTCCTTTTATCGAAGAAGAGACCGGGAAGACCGGAGTGCGTGTTGTAAAAGTCGGTTCGCACGATACGGCGAGCGCTGTGCTTTCAGTTCCAGCCGAGAAAGGTGATTTTCTGTATATCTCCAGCGGAACCTGGTCTCTTATGGGTACGGAAAATCCGGAACCCGTGCTCGGAGGCGGCGCTCTTAAGTACGATTTTACCAACGAGGGCGGAGTGTTCGGTACGATCCGTCTTCTTAAAAATATAATGGGTCTCTGGCTTGAACAGGAATGCCGCCGTCAGTGGACGCGTGAGGGAACCAAGTATTCATTTGACGAACTCACCGCCGCGGCGTGCAAAGCGATTCCTCTCAGGTCGATCGTAAATCCCGACGACGCGCTTTTTGCCCCTGCCGGAAATATGCCGGAGAGGATCAGAGAGTACTGCCGCGCGACCGGACAGCATGTTCCCGAAAGCGTTGGCGAGATAGTCAGATGTATCTTTGAGAGTCTTGCTCTCCGATACAGATGGACGGCGGAAAAACTTGAGGAGATGACGGGAAGACGTTATCCCGTTATCAATATTGTCGGCGGCGGGACGAAGGAAGAGACTCTCTCCCGGTTTGCCGCGGATGCGTCGGGCAAGATCGTCAGTGCCGGTCCCGTTGAGGCGACCGCAGCCGGTAATATCGCAATGCAGGCGATCGCGGCAGGTGAGATCGGCGATATCTGGCAGGCGAGGGAAGTAATTAGGAATTCGTTCGAGGTCAAAGAATACTCTCCGGACAGGAATGCGAAGAGCGCGTGGGACGATGCATACGGCAGATTCCTATCCCTCCCGGAGAAAGTGGAAGTTCATTGAAAGGATGACGAAAATGGCGGATAACAGAGCGTACGAAAGAGCGAAAGAAATATATGCGGGAATAGGCGTCGACACCGATCGTGCGATCGAGAGAGCGCTTTCGGTCCCCGTATCCATCCAGTGCTGGCAGGGCGACGACGTTATCGGTTTTGAAAACGTCGGAGGGTCTCTGTCGGGCGGTATACAGACAACGGGCAACTACCCCGGTAAAGCAAGATCTATCGATGAGTTGAGAAGAGATTTCGAATTTGTTTCACAGCTCATTCCGGGCAGGAAAAAATTCTCCCTTCACGCGATCTATCTTGATTCTGAAGGGAAAAAAGTCGAAAGAAACGAGATAACCCCCGCGCATTTTTCATCGTGGGTGGATTGGGCAAAAGAACAAAAACTCGGTCTCGACTTCAATCCCACGTATTTTTCTCATCCGCTTTCCGCGGACGGTTTCACGCTCAGCAGCGACGATCAGGGAAAAAGAAAATTCTGGGTAGAGCACGGGATTGCGTCGAGAAAGATCTCCGAGTATTTCGGACGTGAACTCGGAGAGGTTTCCTGCAACAACTTCTGGGTCCCTGACGGTTTCAAGGATACGCCGGTGTTCAGAAAGCGTTTTCGCGAGAATCTTGCCCGCTCGTATGACGAGATCTTTTCGGAAAAGATCGATGAGAATTACTCGCTTGACTCAGTAGAGAGTAAACTTTTCGGGATCGGCGTCGAAAGCTGCTCGATCGGTTCCCATGAGTTTTATATGGGCTGCGCAATAAAACACGGAACTCTTCTCACCCTCGATACCGGACATTTTCATCCGACCGAGGTCGTATCCGATAAGATTTCTTCCTCTCTTCTTTACGTTAAAGGAGTTCTTCTTCACGTCTCCCGTCCCGTCAGGTGGGATTCAGACCACGTCGTTGTTTTCGACGATGAGACGAAGGCGATCGCCGCAGAGATCAATCGCGGGGATTTTTGGGACAGAGTTCATATCGGTCTTGATTATTTCGACGCGAGCATCAATCGTCTTGCGTGCTGGGCAATTGGGTCGAGAAATATGAGAAAAGCGATCCTCGGCGCGCTTCTCGAACCGGTCGATATGCTGCGGGAATTCGAACTTGCGGGTGACTTCACTTCACGGCTTTCATATCTCGAAGAACTCAAAACGTTCCCGTTCTCCGACGTTTGGGACCGTCTGTGCGAGGTGGGCGGAGTCCCCGAGAGGGACGGATGGATCTCCGACGTCCGCAGTTATGAAAAAGACGTCCTCTCTCTTCGCTGAAAAAGGAAAGAACGTTTACAGACCCGAACGCAAAGGAACGGATTATGAAAACCAATAAGTTTATTTCTGTCATTTTAATATTTCTGCTTTTATTTTCTTTAACTCTCGTATCATGTTCATCGAAAAAAAGCGGTTCTTCGTTTTCCCCTCCTTCCAACGGTGCGGGAAGGATCGCAGAGGAATCTACTGCCGATGAAACAGAAAGTACAGAAAAGCATCCCGATAACGGCAAGGTGATATGCGTTGATCCCGGTCACGGCTTCAGAGACGCGGGTTCAGGTGCAGAAGGCCATGAGTTAGGACCGGATACGAACGAGGCTGACGTCAATCTCGACGTTGCCAAACTTCTGCGTGACGAGCTTGTACGTCTCGGGTACAAGGTCATCATGACTCACGAAGGTGAAATTACTCCCGAAATATCAAAGTACGTATCCGACGAAAGTTATCAGACGTATTATTTTGATCCCGAAGAAAGAGTAGATTTCATCAATTCAAAGAATCCTGACTACAGTATTTCGCTCCACTGTAATATGTATGACGACCCGATTGTGCGCGGAACGAAACTTTATGTTTTTGATCAGTCGATTTATACGGAAACTCCCTCTGAGAACGTAAAAGCGTCTATGTCTATTGCGGAAAGCCTGAAACACGTTTTCCCTGATGCTAAAGAACCTACTATCGACACACAGAGTTTGGCTCTGGTAAGGGATATTGCCTGCAGCGGCGTTCTTATTGAAATGGGATTCATTTCAAGTCCCGAAGACGCGGCGGATCTTATCAACCCGGAGTGGCAAAAGAAGTTCGCTCAGGGGGTCGCTCAAGGTATAGATGATTATTTCTTCCCTTCCGGATCGGACGCCTCTGCAACCGCCGGTCCGGCTGATGAACCTCAGAACTGATAATTGAGCAACAATGCCGCTTTTTCTGCGGCGGAACGGAGATAATATGATAAATCTTGAAAAAGAAATCAGAGAACAACCTGCTGCGGTACAAAGCGCTCTCGGCGTGAATAAAGAAAAGATTAGGGCGCTTGTTGATGAAGCGAAGGCGCGCGGAGTAAAGAGCGTTTATTTTTGCGCGAGAGGAACGTCGGATCACGCGTGCATCGCAGCGCAGTACGTTTTCGGGATAATCGCGGGAATTCCGTGCGCTCTCGGAACGCCGTCCGTTTTTACAAAATACGGTGCGAAGATCGACCTTTCGGAACAGCTCGTCATAGGCGTATCACAGTCGGGCAAAGCCGAGGACGTCCTCGCGGTTCTGAGATCCGCGAAAGAGGACGGCGCTATAACCGTTGCCGTCACGAACGACGAATCTTCTCCTATGGCGCGTGAAGCCAGGTACAGCCTCTTCTGCGGAGCGGGCCCCGAAGTTTCTATCGCGGCAACTAAGACCTTCACGAGTCAGATGGCTATCCTTTTCTCGATTGCTGCTGAATGGGCGCAGGATAAAAAACTTTCGGATAATCTGTCGACGCTTCCCGACCGTATAAAAGAAAATATCGATCGTCTTCTTCCGCAGATCGACAGGATGGCGAATAAGTATCGCGATATAAAGGGCGCGATCATTCTGGGCAGGGGAATGGCTTATCCGATCGCACTCGAAGGCGCTCTCAAAATGCTCGAAACGAACAAGATAGCGATGAAGGGCTACGCTACGTCCGATTTCCATCACGGTCCGATCGCTCAGATCAAACCCGGCGATCCCGTATTCGTGATCGTTCCGTCCGGGAAAACAGAGGACGACGCCTCGGCGATTATTGAAAAACTGCGCGGCGTTTCAGCCGATATCATTGTAGTTACCGACGACGCCTCGTTAGTACCCGACGATTGTGAAAAGGTCGTTACGGTATCCTCCGGTTGCGAACTTACGTCGCCGTTTATGACCGTTCTCGTTTTCCAGCTTCTCGCTTGCAGACTGACCGAGGTCAGAGGGATCGACCCCGAAGTCGCGGGTGTGATAAACAAGATCACAATTACAAAGTAAAAATCCATAATCAAATAAAGCGGAGCGGATTATTTCCGCTCCTTTTTTTGCAAGCGTCTCAGTACTTCCTCTGTTTTGATGGAAGATACAATTTCTTCCGGAGCGTTGCACGATTTTTGTTTCAGATAAAGTTCCTGCAAATAATAGATGTTTCTTGACGGGTAAATGAGGATCCTTTCCGTCAGGTCGGGATCAAAGTCGGGCGCGATGTTCTGCTAAGCAGGGTATTACCATCTCTGCCGATCAACTTGAAATCTATGAGGAGTTTGTGATACCATTCGCGGTACGTGTAGTTGAACATGCCGCCACCGTCTAATACAGGGAATTAATGTTAATATGATTGGTTGACAAATAAATATTATAAATGTATAATATACATTGTGATGAATATGATAATTACTTCGAGGCCGGATCTTTATGAAAACGAATAAAAAAACAAGACGCGAGGAACGAAGTACTGTGATGGAACTTCTGTTTTCCGCGTCTTTCCGCAGGGACGAGTCTCCCGATGATATTCTTCTGATCGCGGAAGAGGATGAGACGTTTTCCGCTTATATCAAAGACACGTTTCTGGGCGCTTCGGCGTTTATTCCCGATTCCGATAAATACATAGAAAAAGATTCAAAAAATTGGAAAATAGCCCGTCTCTCTCCGGTGACGTCCGCGATCCTTCACCTCTCGGTCTACGAGATGCTGAAGACCGACGTTCCTCCGAAGGTCGCGATCAACGAGGCGGTCGAGTTATCCAAGAAATACGACGATGAGTCGGCAGCTCCCTTTGTCAACGGTATTCTCAACAGGATCGCGCGCGAGAACGGTTTGATCGGCGACGTTCCGGATCCACGGGAGGAAGATTGAGTTGGGCGGACTGTTCCTCGGTTTTGATACGAGCAACTATACGACGTCTGCGGCGATTTACTCTGAAGATTCGGACTGCTTTGTCTTAAACTTTAAAAAACTGCTTCCGGTTGCGGAAGGAGAACGCGGTCTCAGGCAAAGCGAGGCCGTTTTCTCTCATGTGAAAGCGGCGAGGGAAGCGTCCGATGCCGTAAGATCAGCGCTCAAAGATGCGAGCGGTTCATCTGTCCGCGCCGTTGCGTATTCCGGTTCTCCGCGTTCGGTTGACGGCTCGTATATGCCTTGCTTTCTTGTCGGAGAGGCGCTTGCTTCATCTGTTTCCGCTGCACTCGGCGTTCCGCTTTTCAGAGTATCCCATCAGGACGGTCACGTCGCGGCGGCTGTCGTCTCCGCTGCGCATGTAGATTCGTTCAGCGTTGAAGGGTTTCTTTCACGGCCGTTCATTTCATTTCATGTCTCGGGCGGTACTTTTGAAGTTCTGAGAATCGACCCTTCGGATCTTCAGGAACGGATTTTTGACGTCTCGCGCGTCGGGGGAACGCTCGACGCATCCGCCGGTCAGATCCTTGACCGTGTAGGCGTCAGAATGGGTCTTCGCTTTCCATGCGGCGCTGCGATCGACGAGCTTGCTCTCTCGTTCAACGGCGAAATAAAAAGAGACGGTATTTCAGTCCATGGAACGGACTGCAATATGTCGGGTCTTGAAAACAGAGCGTATAAAATGCTCGATTCGGGAGCAGATAAAACTGAAGTTTCAGCGTATCTTCTTGATTTCATATCGCGTGTTGTCGATAAGCTGACCGACAGCGCGACGGAAGATGAAAAACTTCCCGTTATCTACGCGGGGGGAGTCATGAGCTCAAAGTATATCAGGAGAAGGCTCGCAAAACGCGGGTATTTCGCCTCGCCCGATCTGTCCTCGGACAACGCGGCGGGTGTCGCATATCTTGCGCGCTGTTTGTATAAAAAATCCGGAGGTGACGCAGTGTGACGAACGAAACGCTGACAGTTACCGAACTTAACGCGTACGTCAAGGCGCTTATCGAGTCGGACGATATTCTCTCCGGTATCAGCGTCAAAGGCGAGATTTCCAATTTCAAAGCGCACTCGTCCGGACATCTGTATTTTACACTGAAAGACGAAAACAGTCTGATTCGCGCGGTAATGTTCCGTTCCAGCGCGTCAAGAGTCGCTTTCGTACCCGAAAACGGGCTGAAAGTCATTTGCCGGGGAAGGGTATCCGTTTTTCCGCGCGACGGCGTATATCAGTTTTACGCAGACGCGATGGAGCCGGACGGGATCGGTTCGCTTTACCTCGCTTACGAGCAGTTGAAAAACAAACTCGCCGCCGAGGGCCTTTTCGACGCTTCAAAGAAGAAAACGATTCCTAAAATTCCGTCTTCTGTCGGTCTGATCACGTCGCCAACCGGTGCCGCCGTCAGGGATATGATAAACGTGACGGGAAGAAGATTCCCGTTTGCGGAGGTAGTTCTTTATCCTGTCCTCGTTCAAGGACCGGACGCGCCGCGGGGACTTATTGAAGCGCTGGATTATTTCAATTCCACAGAACGCGCGGACGTCATTATAATCGGGCGCGGAGGCGGCTCCATCGAGGATCTTTGGGCGTTCAACGACGAAGGAGTCGCACGAGCTGTAGCCTCGTCGCATATTCCTGTCATCTCTGCGGTCGGTCACGAAACGGATTTCACGATTTGCGACTTTGCCGCGGATAAGAGGGCTGCAACGCCTTCTCAGGCGGCTGAATTTGCCGTGCCGGACACGGACGAACTCAAGATCCGTTTCCAGAACGTCGTTAATCTGGAAGCGAGATATATCGTTTCAAAAATTTCGTCGCTCAGAGAAAAATTCTCCGCTTTGTCTTCTCACAGATCGCTCACCGATCCGCGGACTCTCATAGACGAACGAAGGATCCTCATAGACGTGCGTACCGAGAGACTCGGGTTTTCGTTCGATAAAGTTCTTTCGGACAAAAAATCGACTCTTTCGTCTGTTTGCGCCAAACTCGAAACGCTCAGTCCGCTTTCTGTGATCTCGCGAGGTTACAGCGCAGTCACTGACGAAAACGGATGTCTTGTAAAGTCTGTCGATCAACTCCGCGTCGGTGAGACGATCTCGTTCCGTACGGGCGGTGGAGAAGCGGACGCCGAGATTACGAATATCAGAAAGGACGGGTAATTTCTTGGCAGTTAAAAAGACCGAAGACCTCTCGTTTGAGGAGGCGCTCAAAAGACTTGAAGAAACGGTTAAGGCGCTTGAATCCGGCACTGTTCCGCTGGAGGAATCGCTTAAACTGTTTGAAGAGGGCGTTGCCCTTGTGAAACTTTGCAACGGCAAACTTGACGAAGCCGAACAGAAGGTCAGGATACTCAGAAAGACCGAAGACGGCGGAATCGTCGAAGAGGATATGGATTGATATGGCGATCGATATTGCGATAAAGCTTCGCGAATACGCGGAACTTACAGAAAAAGCTCTTGACGGGTATCTGACCGATGAAAATGTTCCGGATAAGACTCTCATAGAAGCGATGAGATATTCGACTTTGGGAGGCGGAAAAAGGATCAGGGCTTTTCTCGTTATCTCTTTTTCCGGGATGTTCGGCGGATCTGTCGAAAAGGCGCTTCCGTTCGCGTGCGCGGTCGAGATGATCCACGCGTACTCTCTTATTCACGATGATCTTCCTGCAATGGACGACAGCCCGGTGCGTCGCGGGAAACCATCCTGTCATATCCGGTACGGAGAGGCGACGGCGCTCCTCGCAGGAGACGCTCTTCTGACTTACGCCTTTAACATTCTGTCTGACAATAAGAACGTTTCGGACAAGTCGTTCAGACTTTCGGCGGCAGCGTTATCAGACCTCGCGGCACACCGTGGAATGTGCGGCGGCCAGGCGATCGATCTCTCTGATGAGATCAGCTCTGAAAACGATCTTTTCGAACTTTACTATCTCAAAACGGGCGCATTGATCGAGGCCGCATGCCTCCTCGGATATTATTCCGCCTGTGACGATCCGAATCCCGACGTTGTTGAGGATATAAAAAAATACGCGCGTCTTCTCGGGATCGCTTTTCAGATCCACGATGATATTCTCGACGTGACGGGAGACCCGGAAGTCATCGGTAAACCGGTCGGAAACGACGAGAAAGCCGACAAGAAAACGATCCTTTATTTCCGTGATCTTAAATCGGCTGAGAAACTCGAATACGACTTGACCGTTTCGGCTGTGGACGCAGTGACCGATTACGCCGACAGCGACGGACCATGCCAGCTTGCGATCTGGCTTATGTCCCGTAAAAAATGAGACTTGACATTTATCTCGTCAGGAACGGGACGCTCAGGAGCAGAACTCTTGCAAAAGAGTTTATTGAAAAAGGGTTCGTCTCGGTGAACGGTAAGACGGTCTGCAAAGCGTCGCTTGACGTTTATGATTCAGACGAGGTTTCTGTCAACGCATCTCCTCCGCGATACGTCAGCAGGGGAGGAGAAAAGCTCGAATCAGCTCTTGAACGGTTCGATATATCGGTTCGTGACAAGGTATGCTGCGACGTCGGAGCTTCGACCGGCGGTTTTACCGATTGTCTTCTTCAGCACGGCGCAAAGCGCGTCTACTCCGTCGACTCGGGCACCGCGCAGATAGACCCTGCTCTCGCCTCAGATCCCCGCGTCGTTTCGATCGAAAACTTCAACGCGAGAGCACTAACGCCCGAAACCATCGGGGAGGCGTGCGATCTTGTCACCGTTGACGTTTCATTTATTTCTCAGAACCTTATTTTACCCGCCGCACTCACTGTTCTAAAAAAAGGCGGAGGATACGTCGGACTGATAAAACCGCAGTTCGAGTGCGGGAGATCCGGACTCGGTAAAGGCGGAGTAGTTAAAAGCGCGGCGGTCAGAGACGAGGCAGTAAGATCAGTTTCCGAGTTCGCCGCAGAGTGCGGACTCGACGTCATCGGAGTTATTCCGTCGCCTTTGACAGGCGGTGACGGAAACATCGAATATCTTATATACGGAATTAAGATCCGCTGATCGGAGGAGATATCGTTTAATGGATTCAAACGTATTGTTGATTGTTAACACTCGAAAAACGATACCCGAGGGAGCCGTTACGTCTCTTTTGAACGTGCTCTTTGAAAGAGGTGTCGGAATTTTTGCGTTCGATTCGGCAAGTGAAGTTATCAAAAGATCGGAGGGAAGCGGGAAGGTCGTCCTCATCGGCGAGAACGAATTTCCAGAAAACGTTTCTTTTGCCGTCGTTTTCGGAGGCGACGGGTCTATTATCCGCGCTGCTTCGCTTTTATGCCGTCGGGATGTGCCAATGGTCGGCGTTAACTTCGGAGCCGTCGGATATCTTGCGGAACTCGAATGCGAGGATATTCCGGAAATCGGAAGAATACTCGACGGTGACTTTCAACTCGATGTCCGTATGATGCTTGATGCGGAGATCAGGGGGAGTGACGGCTCTTCCAAAGCGACTCTTACTGCCCTTAACGATATTGTATTGTCAAACGGACCTGTTGCAAAACTGCTCTCGTTCGATCTTCTCTGCGACGGGGTCCGTCTCAGAAACTACAGAGCCGACGGGGTGATCGCCGCGACTGCGACGGGATCGACCGCTTATTCTCTTTCTGCGGGCGGACCGATCCTTGATCCCTCCTTATCGGCTGTATGCGTTACACCGATCTGCCCCCATTCGCTTGAGAGCAGGCCAACTGTTCTGAACGGAGATTCCGTGATCGAACTTAACTCGATACAGTGTCAAAAGAACTCGGTGTTCGTTACTGCGGACGGACGAGAAGGAGTAAAACTTGAATCCGGCGACACATTGAAAATTTCGAGATCAGCGTTGACGACACGCCTCATAAGGCTTAAATCAAGCGGTTTTCTCGAAGTGCTGAGAAATAAACTTTCCGGACCAGAATCATAAGAAAGGACAACGTGAAATGAAGGTTAAGAGACACAACAAGATTTTGGAGATCATCGACAAGTACAACGTCGAAACGCAGGAGGAACTTATTGAGAAACTACGCCTTGCCGGGTTCAACGTAACTCAGGCGACTGTATCCAGGGACATCCGCGAACTCGGACTGCTCAAAGTTATGATGAGCACGGGGTCGTATAAGTACACTAGACCCGATTCGGATACCCACGGCGGACAGGCTCTTTTCTCTCGAACGTTTTCCGGGACAGTAAAAAGTATCAACACTTCTCTCAACAACGTAGTAATCAAAACTTATCCCGGGATGGCTAACGCCGTTGCCGCTTATATCGACAGTCTTCACGATGAGGAGATACTCGGGTGCGTTGCCGGCGACGACTGTATTATTATTGTCGCAAGGAGCGTTGAAAGCGCGTCCTCGGTATCCAAAAAAATTGGGGATATTATCAGTTAAAAAACCGTTTATCGGAGCGAAATATGCTTAAAGATCTTCAGATCGAAAACGTTGCGGTAGCCAAGAAACTCGAGATCGAGTTTGAAGGCGGCTTTTCCGTCGTAACGGGGGAGACCGGCGCCGGGAAATCGGTGATGATCGATTGCCTCCATTCGCTTATCGGAGCAAAAACGAATAAAGATTCAATCAGAAGCGGTGAGGAACGCGCGACAGTCTCCGCTTTGTTCGTCGACGTTCCGCACGCCGCCTCGTTCCTTAACGGGGAGGAGGGCGACGCAGAGGTATCTTTATCGAGAACGGTGACCCCCGATTCAAGGTCGGCAGTACGCGTTAACGGAAGGCCCGCGACTGTTTCCCAACTTAAAGACGCGGCGCCTTATCTCATCGGAATAACGTCGCAGCATGAGACCCAGACGTTGATCGATAAAGACGAGTATATCGGTCTTCTCGATTCGTTCGCCTCTGATGATCCGTTACTCGAAGACTATCGGAAAAAGTACTCAGTACTCTCGGCAAAGCGCGGAGAGATAAAAGAACTTCGTCTTTCGCTGAAAGACCGTGAGATGCTCAGCGATATTCTCTCGTATCAGATCAGGGAGATCGATTCCGTGAAGATTTCTTCGGAAAAGGAAGTCGATAAACTGCTTCGGCTCAGAGAAAAAATAAAAAATATAGAAAAAACCGCAAAGAGCAAAGCTTTGATCGATAAAGCGCTTTCCTCGGATAACGGTGGCGCGGTATACCTTCTTAACAGAACGTCGGCTGCAATATCGAAACTTTCAGACGTTCTTCCCGACGCGGAAGAACTTTCGGAAAAACTCGACGAGGCGCGGTATATGATCATCGACGTTGCGGAAAGGGCGTCCGACGGTCTGTCTTCCGACGAAATAACCGATCCGGACGCGCAGTTGAACCTCATAGAGTCGAAACTCTCACAGATTGAAAAACTGAAATGGAAATACGGTTCAACGCTCGAAGAGATCCAAGCGTTCCGGGATGAGTCGCAAAAAAAACTCGATGCGCTTGAAGAAGGCGAGGACGCTCTGTCACGGCTCGAAAAAGAGGAGAGGGCTCTGATCGCCTCTGCGGACGCCGCCGCGGAGAAACTCACAGCTGCAAGACGCGCCGCAGCGGAGAAGCTTTCGCGTGAAATGACGGCAACTCTTAAAGAGCTCGATATGCCGAAGGTGCGGTTCAAAGTCGAGGTTAGAACGAACGCGGGGTCTGACGGATTCTCCTTGACCGGAAAAGACGAAGTTGACATGATAATATCGGTCAATCCGGGCGAGCCGATGATGTCGCTTTATAAAGTGGCGTCCGGAGGAGAACTTTCGAGAATAATGCTTGCCCTGAAGTGTTCCGTCAATGAAAAATCGGGATCTCCCACGCTCGTTTTCGACGAGATAGACGTGGGCGTTTCCGGATCGACTTCGGAACGTATCGGGATAATGATGAGAGAACTCTCAAAGCGCGTTCAGGTGATATGCGTTACACACTCTCCTCAGATAGCATCTCTCGCCGACCATCATTATCTTATAAAAAAAGCGGAAGTTGCTGGAAGAGCGGAAAGTTCGGCTTATGAGATAAAAGGCGAACAAAGAGCGCTTGAGATCGCAAGGATGATCGGCGAGATCGAAATAACGGAAAAACAGATCGCGGCGGCAAAAGAGATGCTCGGCGCGCACGATAGATAATAATCAAACGGAGGAATTATAATGGGACTTTACGAAGAACTCAAAAACAGAGGGATGATAGCGCAGGTGACCGACGAGGATGCGGTCAGAGAACTCCTGAACAACGGAAAAGCGACTTTCTATATCGGGTTTGATCCAACTGCGGACAGTCTTCATATAGGGCATTTTATCCAACTTAAAGTAATGGCTCATATGCAGAGAGCGGGTCACCGTCCCATAGCCGTATTCGGCGGAGGTACCGCGCGCGTGGGAGATCCGTCGGGTAAAAACTCTATGAGAAGAATGATGTCCCGTGAGGAGATCGAAGGGAATATCGAAAAATTCAAAAAGCAGATGAGCAGATTTATCGATACGACTGACGGCAAGGCAATCTTCGTAAACAATGGAGACTGGCTTAACGACCTAAATTATATCGACTTTCTCAGGGAGATAGGTCCTCACTTTACCGTGAACAGGATGCTTGCAGCTGAATGTTACAAGAGCAGAATGGAGACCGGGCTTACTTTTCTCGAATTCAACTATATGATTATGCAGAGCTACGACTTTTACAGACTCTACTCCGATTACAACTGCAGGCTGGAGCTCGGAGGAGACGATCAGTGGAGCAATATTATAGGCGGAGTTGAACTTGTCAGAAGAAAAGAAGGCAAGGACGTTTACGGTCTCACGTTCAAACTTCTTCTCACTCACGAGGGAAAGAAGATGGGTAAGACCGAGAAAGGCGCGCTGTGGCTCGACCCGGAAAAGACGACGCCGTACGATTTTTACCAGTACTTCCGAAACGTTGATGACGCAGACGTCATAAACTGTATGAAGATGCTGACCTTTATGGATCTTGACGAAATATCGAATTACGAAAAGCTTGAGGGAGCAGAACTCAACAGGGCAAAAGAAAAGTTGGCATACGAGGTAACCGCGCTTATTCACGGCGCTGAAGAAGCGCAAAAGTGTGAAGAAGCTGCTAAGTCGGTTTTCGGCGGAGGCGGTTCTTCCGAAAATATGCCCTCGACAGCGATACCGGACGACTTGTTTACCGACGGCTCGGTTTCGGTCATCGACATGCTTACCGTGTCGGGACTCGCTCCGTCTAAAGGCGAGGCGAGACGGCTTATCCAGCAGGGCGGTATCGTAGTAGGCGGTGAAAAAATATCCGCGATTGACAAAACCGTTGAAAGGTCGTTATTTGAATCTCCGGACGGTGTAATCGTTAAGAAAGGCAAAAAAACGTACCATAAGTTTACTGTTTGAAAAAACTCGAGATTATTCATTCGTCAGGTGGCTGTGTGATGAAGAGAAAATTGACTGAAGAACTGCTTGCCCGTAAGAATCCGGATGGAACGCCGGCACTGTCCGTTTTGACGGATGAACCGATGAGCAATCATACAACGTTCAGGATCGGCGGTCCCGCCGAGTATTTCATCATACCTCATTCCGAAAAGGACCTGCTTTTCGTTCTTGATAAACTTAAAGAAGAGGATATCAGGACATTTATACTCGGTAAGGGAAGCAACGTTTTATTTGCAGACGAGGGGTTCCGGGGCGCAGTAGTCAGCACTTTGTCTCTCGACCGTGTCACGGTCGACGGTAACGTTGTTGCTGCAGAGTGCGGAGCTTCTCTTACGGCAGTTGCGCGTCATGTCGCACGGTATTCTCTCACGGGACTCGAGTTTGCATTCGGGATACCAGGAAGCGTCGGAGGGGCTGTATATATGAACGCTGGCGCGTACGGAGGAGAAATGGCGTCCGTCGTTGAAAGAACGAGAACTGTAGATCCTTTCACGGGCATAATTCGTACTTATGAAAGGGAAGAACACGAATACGGTTACCGCGAAAGCGTTTTCAGAGGGAAGAATGAAGTCATCTTGTCGACAGAGTTGTCGCTTTCTACGGGAAATCCCGATGAAATAGAGGAACGGATGGCAGATTACCTTGAACGAAGGCAGAGCAAACAGCCCCTTGAATATCCGAGCGCAGGGAGCGTTTTCAAGAGATGCGAGGGTCGTTTTACCGGTCAGATGATAGAAGAAGCCGGCCTTAAGGGATTGACCGTCGGGGGCGCTCAGGTTTCGAATAAACACGCCGGCTTCATCATTAATGTCGGAGGCGCGACAGCTCGTGACGTTCTTGAACTGATTGAAATTATCCGTAAAACGATTCTTGATCGATTCAGTTGTTCTCTCGAGTGTGAAATGATCTGCGTGAGTTGAAATGAGTGGAATATCTTATTGTGCAAACGTCAAAAATGATATTGAAAGAAAATTGCCTAAAAAGAATTGCTGCCTGCGCACGAGAAAGACGGCTTTGTCAGTTATGTCAACTCATGATTCCGGGTCTGACAAATTATTTCGTCTTATCTCTTTGCCCAGATGTGAAAACTGCAGGGCTGAACTTTTAAAGGCTCTTTTCGTTTCTTACGGCACCGTTGCTGATCCGGACAAGGAACTTCATCTTGAATTTGTCTCTAAAGATCCCGACGTTCGTGATTTTATAAAACAAGTTTTGATTTCTTCGGGGTTTGAACCCAAACTTTCAACACGTAACGGTTACTTTACTTGTTACTTTAAAGATGGTGACGTTATCAAGGACGTTTTCGGGAAAATGGGCGTCAATTCAGTTGTTTTCGACGTCATCAACCGAAAAATGATCGGTGAGATCAAGAATTCCGCAAACAGACTTGTCAATTTTGAGACTGCAAATATCAAAAAATCGATCGGCGCGTCCGCCAAGTATATTGAAGCGATAAAATATCTCGATTCACACGGTATTCTTTCGACTCTGCCTCCTGAACTTGAGGAAGCTGCGCGAATCAGGATGGAGAACTTTCAGATGTCTCTTTCCGAACTTGCCCGACAGACGAAACCTCCGATCTCAAAATCGGGTTTTCTTCACAGACTTGACAGGATTCTCGAAATTGCGGATAAAGTAAAAAAGAGAGGAGCGCGCGTATCCGATGAGTAACAGTTTCGCTCATCTTCACCTTCACAGTGAATACAGTCTCCTCGATGGGGCGTGCAGAGTTGCCGAAATCCCAAAGAAAGCGAAGGCTGAGGGACACAGTGCGGTCGCACTGACCGATCACGGCGTACTTTACGGCGCCGTGAATTTTTACAAGGCGTGCGTTAAAGAAGAAGTAAAACCGATAATTGGATGTGAAGTCTACGTTGCGCCCGGTTCTCGTTTTGAAAAAAACGCCGGCAAGGGCGTCAAGGCGAATCATCTCGTTCTACTTGCAGAGAACGAGACCGGGTATAGAAATCTGATTAAGCTTTCCTCCCTTGCTTTTACTGAAGGTTTTTACTCAAAACCGCGTGTGGATATCGACCTTTTGAGAGAGTATCATAAGGGGATAATAGCTCTTTCGGCATGTCTTGCCGGCGCAGTTCCGCGCGCCGTTATTTCAGGAGACTACAAGGGCGCCGAGGAACACGCAAAGCTTCTCCTCTCCGTATTCGGAGAAGGAAACTTCTTTCTTGAGGTTCAGGATCACGGGCTTGCGGATCAAGGCGTCGTCAACGACGCCCTTTCCGACATTTCAAAACGTTTGTCGATCCCTCTCGTCGCCACGAACGACGTGCATTATCTTGAAAGAAAGAACGCGCTCGATCAGGAAGTTCTTCTCTGCATCGGGACCGGAAGCGTTTTAAGCGACGGAAGACCCATTGGATTTGAAACGGATGAATTTTACTATAAGAGCACGTCGGAGATGGAGCGTCTGTTCGATAGATTTCCCGGGGCAATCGGCGCTGCGGGTGAAATTGCGGATCGATGTTCCGTAGAACTTGAATTCGGGAAAACGTATCTGCCTCGTTTTACCCCGGAAGGCGGGAAAACGCCGCCGGATTATCTGAAAGAACTTGCCTTGACGGGCTTTGATAAAAAAGTATCCGAGGGAAGAATTGCATTTGACGGGAAACATCCCGAAAGCGTATACCGCGACCGCATCGATTACGAACTTTCCGTCATAAATCAGATGGGATACGATGAGTATTTTCTTATCGTCAGGGATTACGTGAATTTCGCAAAGAGCAGAGGTATCCCCGTCGGTCCCGGGCGAGGATCCGGAGCCGGTTCTCTTGTCGCGTACCTCGTGGGGATCACGGACGTTGATTCCATAAAATACGATCTTATATTCGAACGTTTTCTCAATCCTGAGCGTGTTTCGATGCCCGATTTTGATATTGATTTCTGTTACGACAGACGCGACGAGGTAATTGAGTACGTCAAAAATAAATACGGTGAAGAACACGTGTGCCAGATCGTAACGTTCGGTACTCTTGCGGCGCGGGCTGCGGTCAGGGACGTCGGGAGAGTGCTCGGAATGAGTTATTCAGACGTTGACCGCGTCGTTCGTGAGATACCGAAAGAACTCGATATCACGGTCGATGACGCCCTAAAAAAGAACCCCTCTCTCCGCGAAATGTACGATTCCGATCCCGCGTGCCGCGATCTTCTCGATCGGGCAAGAAGGATTGAGGGTATGCCGAGACACGCTTCGACCCACGCGGCAGGCGTTGTGATTACCGATCACCCTGTTACCGATTACGTACCCGTTTCCGTGACGGGCGGTACTGTCGTCACACAGTATACAATGGACGTAGTTGCGGATCTCGGGATCCTGAAATTCGATTTCCTTGCTTTTCGGTATCTTACTATCATCAATGAAACCGAGAAACTGATTAAAGAAAGAGTTCCCGACTTTGACCTGACGCTGGTTGACACATGCGATAAAGCGGCGTATGATCTTATTTCTTCAGGTAAAACAGACGGTGTTTTCCAGCTTGAATCCCGCGGGATGAAACAGATGCTGACAAAACTTCAGCCGTCTTCTTTCAACGATATAATCGCCGCAATAGCCCTTTTCAGACCGGGTCCGATGGATTCGATACCTCGTTATATCGAGGCGAGACGTGACCCGACTTTGAGAAAATATAAAATACCCGGTATCGATCCGATCCTTGAATCCACATACGGCTGCATAGTCTACCAGGAACAGGTTATGCAGATTTTCCGGGAGATTGCAGGGTACAGTTTCGGTCACGCCGACGTAGTAAGACGTGCCATCTCGAAGAAGAAAGCTGACGTTCTTGAAAAGGAACACGAAGCGTTCGTAAAAGGTTCGCTTGAAAGAGGTGCGGAAGAGGCAGACGCGGAAGAACTCTTTTCCGATATCGTTGCGTTTGCAGATTATGCATTCAATAAATCCCACGCGACTGCATACGCCGTTTTGTCGTTCAGGACCGCGTATCTTAAAGCTCACTTCCCACTTGAGTATTTTTGCGCTCTTTTGACGTCTGTTCTCGGTTCGGAAGTAAAGACCGCGGAATATATTGCTGAGGCCTCAAAAGCGGGAGTGAAAGTTTTTCCGCCTGACGTCAACCGTTCGTTGAGCGGTTTTTCGGTTGAAAACGGTAATATCCGTTTCGGTCTTTCAGCGCTTAAAAATATCGGTCCGCAGTTTATTTCATCTCTGATTGCTCTCAGAGAATCGAACGGTTTGTTTTCAGATGTCGACGACTTCATTTCGAGGACCCGCGAAATCGGGATAAACAAGAAACAATTCGAGACTTTGATAAAATCAGGCGCGCTGGACTCGCTCGGTAAAAAAAGAAGTCAGCTTCTTGCGGTTTTTGATTCTGTTTTCGACTCGGTGCAGTCGTCAAAGATCCCCGAGGGGCAAATTGACCTGTTTGCGACCGATGCCGGACAAAAGATTTCGCCGAAGATCGCTTTTCCGGATATTCCGGAACTTTCAGTGAGGGAAAAACTCACTCTTGAAAAGGAAACGTCCGGTCTTTATCTGTCAGGTCATATTCTCGACGATTACAGTGAAAACGTCTCTTCGCTGGAACATTTTGATATATCCGCGATCATTTCAGCATTTAGCGATGACGAAAGTTCTTTTGACGCTGGGATCGGTTTGCCGGACCTCACGTCCGTTTTTCGTGACAGACAACGCGTAACTGTCGTTGGGATAATTACCTCCAGAACTGCGAAAACGACGAAGAGAGGCGACCCGATGGCTTTCATTACCGTCGAGGATAAGACGGGACAGATTGAGTGTATCGTTTTCTCCGACGTTCTTGAAAAAGTCGGATTTGTTCTTGTGCCCGACGGCGTTGTTGCCGTATCCGGTTCTCTTTCCGTAAGAGACGGCGAGTCGCCGAAGATAATCGTTTCAGACGGGATGCCCTTGATAATCAACTCGTCTTATATCGGAAAAGAAGCAAATCCCGAAAAAAAAGTTTCGGATAATAAGACTCATACTCCGATAACCAAACTGTTTCTCCGGGTTCCGTCAAAAAATGACAAAGTGTATAAAAGAGTGATTGCGCTTCTGGAAATATTTCCGGGGGCGGTGCCGGTGGTCTTTTTCGACGGATCGACCGGGGAGTACGACAAAGGCTGTGTAGCGAGCACCTCGGTGTCTTCTTTTGTCCTTTCGGAACTTGAGAAAATGCTCGGGAAAGACAATGTTGTGCCTAAATAAAAAACAGAACGTTTGCGTTCAATCTTTATTCATATTTTAACTGTAAAATATAAGTTCAATCCCCTTGAAAGGATACGTTTAGAATGGCTGATACCGAAAACATCTCAAGAGACGATAAACGTCATGTCAACTGGAAAAAAGAGCTTGTCTCCGTTCTGAAAAAAGTAGGCAGAATAGCGCTCAGAATCGCGTCATACGTACTGAATGTTCTTTTGACGGTCGTTCTTATAGGGATGATTACCGCCGTCATCGTTGGGACGGCTTTTGCCGTATACATCAAAGATAATCTTGACTTGTCGATCGACGCAGATTCGTTCATAACGGCGGGACAGGATACCACGACTGAGATATTTTATATAAAATATGATTCTATCGACGACAGGATCAACAGAGTCGGTACCCCCGTTAAACTTGAGTCGCAGAGTCTTTACGGGTCGAAAAACAGCGTTTGGGTCCCGTATTCCGAACTGCCGGAGGATCTGATAGACGCATTCGTATCTGTCGAGGACCACAGATTTTTCACACACAACGGCGTTGACTGGATAGGTACGTCAAAGGCAATTGTAAATTTCTTCGTCGGTTTTGAATCCGTTCGCGGAGCGTCGACGATTACTCAGCAGCTCGTTAAAAACCTGACGGGTGACGACGATTATACCATTCAGCGAAAAGTCGAGGAGATCTTCAGGGCGCTGAATCTCGAAAAAGAGAAGAGTAAAGAAGATATTCTTGAAATGTATATGAATATCGTTTATCTCGGCAACAACTGTTACGGCGTCGGTTCTGCGGCGGAGACTTATTTCGGGAAGAACGTTTCGGATCTGTCCCTTGTCGAATGTGCGGCTCTTGCCGGGATAGTCAAGAATCCGCCAAGATATGAACCGATAGGTCATGATTATTTCACCTATTACGACGAAGACGGGATTGAGCAGGAGGACGGAAATAAAATCAGACGTTCTACGGTCCTCTTCACGATGAGACAGTACGATAAAATAACCGAGGAGGAGTATAATTCCGCTCTTGAAGAAGAACTTAAACTCGTCGAAGAGGACGAGGAAGAAGATAGCGCCGAAGAGGGTGTCACGATTCACAGCTGGTATATTGACGCCATGAGGACCAAACTCGTCGACGATCTGATGGAGCAGAACGGATGGACACGAGCCGTTGCCAGCGCGAAGCTTTATACTTCGGGATATAAGATCTATATTCCCATGGATCCTGAGGTTCAGGATATTATGGATGAAGTTTACGTTAACGACTCGGAGTATTTCCCGTACGCATGGGGAGCCCTTCAGCCTCAATCCGCAATGGTTATAACCGATCCGTATACCGGAGACGTCCTGGGCCTTGTGGGAGGAAGAGGGATCAAGACTGCGGACCTCATCCTGAATCGGGCAACACAGGCGAAGAGACCTGTCGGTTCTTCGATAAAACCTCTTTCTGTTTACGCCCCCGCGCTTGATGCAGGGATAATAAACTACGGATACGTTATCGACGATACGCCCGTAATGTTCAATAAAACCAAGAACGAATGGGGCGGGGAGACTATCACTGCATATCCTCATAATCTTCCCGACGTATATTACGGTCTTACGACGATCAACGACGGCGTCAAACGGTCCGCAAACACGACTGCGATGAAGACGCTTCAGCTTCTGACGATCGATAAATCGTTTGATTTTATGAAAAACACGCTGCATTTTGACAGCCTTGTCGACGAGTACACAACGCCGAGCGGAGTGTTTGTTACGGACCGCGGTCTTGCTGCACTCGGGCTCGGGCAGGTGTCATACGGACTTACTGTTCTCGAAATGGCGGCGGGCTACGGAATATTCCAAAATAAGGGACTTTATGAATCGCCTAATCTGTATCTTTACGTTACCGACAGCTCGGGTAAAGTAGTTCTTGAGAACACCCATTACACCGAGGTGGCGATAAGTGAAGAATCTGCCTCCATAATGACGATAATCCTTCAACACGTTATGGAACCCGGTGGAACCGGATCTTACGTTACTCTTACGAATTCCGTGAACGTTGCAGGCAAGACGGGTTCAACGACGGCGAATTTCGACAGATACTTTGTCGGTTACACCCCTTACTATGTCGGTGCGGTCTGGTTCGGGTATGACAACAACTCGGATTTGAGCGGTTTCCCGATCAATCCCGCCCTGACTGTGTGGGATATAATTATGACAAAATTACATCAGAAATACCTTGACCGAGCTGCAGCGGGAACAGAACCGCTCAGAACTTTCGAGAGAGCCGAAGGAGTCATCGAGGCGAGATACTGTAAAGATTCGGGGCTTCTTGCCGGTGAGAACTGTACGCGAGACGTGCGCGGTGACAGAACGGAGATCGGATACTATACCCGTACGACCGTTCCGACAAAGGTATGCGACAAACACGTTCTCGTAAAGTATGATAAGTCGACCGGTATGCTTGCCACGGAAAACTGTCCAAAGGAATCAGTAGTCGAGGTTGCGCTTGTCAAGATGACCGGACGCGATTTCCCGATCAGTATTCCCGTAGCAGACACTCAATACGGGTTATTCGTTGAGGATAACGGATTTGAGCACGGGTATACCTACGGCGTTTCGAATCCGTTGAACAGTTACTGTACCGTCCACGGTAAGAAATGATTTCATCCCCATCGTTGGTTTAATAATTAAATAATCGTGGCAAATTCCCCTCGCTTTCATATTTTGTTATTGAAACGGAATGACGCGAGGGGATTTCTATGTTTTTTTCAAATTATTACAGATCGCTTGATACTTGGCGAGGGGACGTAAGGTTTATCGGAATGAATACTGCCGATGGTTTCAGATGGTGCAGGAACGGACTTCCCGGGGAAAGCGAACTCAAAAGGACATACATAATAAAAGGGGCTGCGGGAACCGGGAAAAGCACTCTTATGAAAAATGTCGCGGACAGTTTTGAACTTAAAGGCGCCGACGTTGTGAGATTTCTTTGCAGTTCCGACCCTGACTCACTTGATGCGGTACTCATAGGCGGCCGCGTGCTTATTCTTGACGGTACGTCGCCTCATTTGAAAGACGCGGAATATCCCGGCGCGCTTTCTGAACTAATTTGTCTCGGAAATTTTTGGAACAGAGATAAATTGATCGGCTGTTCGGACGAAATAGTTGATTTGTCCCGCAAGAAAGCGGGTTGTTTTAAAAAGGCGTATCGATTTATGTCGGGAATGAGGCTCCTTTATGATGAGATAAACGAGGATGTTTCGGATTCCGTCGATGTTCAAAAAATGAGAAAAGCAATAACGAGAATCGTCGGGAAAATAAAAAAAGCCGAAGCACATCCGTCGGTTTGCGAAAACATAATCAGATCATTCGGTATGAGAGGCGCGATAAAACTTCCGACGCTTGAAAGAAAATCCGATTCCGTAATAAGCGTTGCGGATCATTACGGATCTTCGCGTCTCTTTTTTTCTGTTCTTGCTGAAGAATTGAAAAATTCGGGCGTTTCGTTCATTTTTTCACCTGATCCGCTTTTTTCAGGTCATAACTCGGATATATTCGTACCTAGTGCCGGAATGCTGTTTTCGCATGACAGAACTGAGAAGACGGAAAAAATTCTTAATATGGAACGCTTTGTCAAAAAGGACCGTATTGAAAAGGTCAGAGGAGAGATCAGACTTGCATATAAGTGTTGGAATTCTATGAGAGAAGACGCCGAGCGGGAACTGCGCAAGGCGGCGGAATATCATTTTGAACTTGAGCGTATATACGGTTCGGCGATGAACTTTGACGCAGTCAGTGCTTATCAGAAATTATTGATAAAAGAAATCGAAAACCGGCTTTGAAAATCACGGACGTCCGCGATCAACGCGGACGTCCGTGATTTTTGGGATCAGATCTTATTTCGCACCCATGCTGTTCTCATAGCTTTCGATCATCTTTTTGACCATCTGTCCGCCGATAGAACCGGCCTGACGCGCGGTGATGTCGCCGTTGTAACCCTTGTTAAGGTTGACGCCTACTTCGCTTGCGGCCTGCATCTTAAACTGTTCCATTGCGTTTTTCGCTCCGGGAACCGATATCTTATTACTCTGAGCCATCTTTTCATCCTTTCTGCCGCTGTCCGGCAGAGAAAGGATGTTCTTTCACGCACGGTGGCGGCGAAATATTGATCGTTTTTTGCTTGAAGGACTTTTGTCCTTCGCTTTTATTATTAGAAAAAACGTTGCGGATATGTATGGTAAATCGTATCAATTCAGGTTTACAAATAAGATAGAATGTGGTAAAATATAGAAGTATGAATTATCGACCGTATTTGAGTCGGAAAGGAGCGGAAAATGGATCGGAACAAACCCGTTCGCGAAAGCAGTGCTAATCCTTCAAAAACATATTTCTCGCCCTCCTCAGGACTTTCCGCAGCTCAGGTTTCCGAACGAGTAAGAAACGGTCAGGACAATAAATCCGTTCAGTCACCGACAAAAACGGTCAAAGAAATCGTTTTCAGTAACGTTTTCACGTATTTTAATCTCATCTTCTTTGTTTTGGCAATCGCGCTTGCAGTAGTCGGTTCGTTCAACAATATGACCTTTATGGTCGTAATACTCGTTAACCTTCTAATTGGAATAATTCAGGAGATTAACGCGAAGAGAACACT
>JAFWTH010000026.1 GCA_017518975.1 Clostridia bacterium | reverse complement strand
TTATTTCTTCTCCTTGACATAAATAACCCCCATAGCGTAGTCCTTGAAATCTTTTTGTTTTTTCAAGTGTCTACTCTATTGGGATTATATCAATTTTCCTTATCTCAGCCGGTATTTCTTTTGAAATAAAAGAACGCTCCGCATATATACGGAGTGTTCCGTTTATCGGGTTATTTCGCGTAGTCGATTGCGCGGCTTTCCCGGATGATATGTACTTTGATCTGTCCGGGATACTCGAGTTCTCCTTCGATGCGCTTTACTATGTCGTGAGCCACGAGAACCATGGTATCGTCATCTACCATCTCGGGCTTGACCATAATGCGGATCTCGCGACCCGCCTGAATGGCGTAGGATTTTTCGACACAGTCGAAATCGTTGGCGATCTCTTCGAGTTTCGTGAGTCTCTTGATATAATTCTCGAGATTTTCACGACGCGCTCCCGGCCGCGCTGCTGAAATGGCGTCCGCAGCCTGGACGATCACCGCGATCAGCGTCTCGGCTTCAACGTCTCCGTGGTGCGCCTCGATCGCGTGGATGATCTCTTTGCTCTCTTTGTGCTTAGTCGCGACCTCGACGCCGAGCTGTACGTGCGATCCCTCGACTTCCTGGGTCAGCGCTTTGCCGATATCGTGGAGCAAACCGGCTCTCTTTGCCACCATGCTGTCAGCTCCGAGTTCGTCGGCGAGGATGCCGGAAAGGAGTGAAACCTCTATCGAGTGCTTGAGAACGTTCTGACCGTAACTCGTTCTGTATTTCAGTCTGCCGAGAAGTTTTATCATTTCGGGGGAGAAGCCGTGAACGCCCGTCTCGAACGTCGCTTTTTCGCCCGCCTGTTTGATGGCGGCGTCGACTTCGCGGCGCGCTTTCTCGACCATTTCTTCGATCCTTGCGGGGTGGATCCTGCCGTCCTGGATCAGTTTTTCAAGCGCTATGCGCGCAATCTCTCGTCTGATCGGGTCGAAGCAGGAGATCGTGATCGCCTCGGGCGTGTCATCGATGATGAGATCAACGCCGACGAGCGTTTCGATCGCCCTGATGTTGCGTCCTTCGCGTCCTATGATCCTGCCCTTCATCTCCTCGCTCGGGAGCGGGACGACGGACACGGTGATCTCCGCGACGTGGTCGGCGGCGCAGCGCTGGATGGCGAGTGAGAGGATCTCTTTCGCCTTTTCGTCCGCCTCTTCTTTGAACTGTTCCTCGAGGACGGTCATCTTCATCGCCTTTTCATGGCGGATCTCTTCTTCCATCATCTGGAGCAGTTTTTCCTTAGCCTGCTCGGAGGACATCTGCGATATCCTCTGAAGAGAGTCGATCTGTTCCTGACGCAGTTTTTCGACTGATTCGTTGAGCTTTTCCGTCTCGCGGATCTTTTCGGAGAGCGTCTCTTCTTTCTTTTCTATCGACTCGGTCTTTTTGTCGAGCGCTTCCTCCTTTGACGCCATGCGCCGTTCTTGTCTTGTGAGTTCGTTTCTTCTTTCCTTGATCTCTTCGTCAAAGTCGTTCTTTGCTTTGAGAATCTCTTCCATGGCGTCTATGAGCGCCTCTTTCTTCTTCGTCTCCGCGGCTTTGATCCCGTCTTCGAGAATCTTTTTAGCTTGGGCTTCGGCGGAACCGATCTGGCCCTCTGCTTTTTTCTTGCGATAAACGTATCCGAGAATCAACCCAACCACGAGAGATACAACCATCGCCGGAATGGCGAAATACAGTTCCATACTGTACCTCCCTCTTATTCGATTTTGATATATCGTTCATCCGGCGACGGCTGTCACGCGGATGAGGCAATTATCAATGACGTACACCGTTCCGCCGTATGACGACGGCAAAACGATATACATAACAATTATACTGTATGTTTAGGCAATTGTCAAGTATGAAACGGCAAATATTGTGTCGCCCGGATGAAAAAATCACAAAATATCAGGTGCGCTGAACGGGGGCGGCGGCGGATATCCGTTTCATTGACAAACGCCCCTTTTTTTGATATAATACCATACTGCATATATATAACTATTTTGAGGGGGAGGGCGGTATTGTGGACAACGTTCCGGAAACCGGAGAATATAATGATTCCCGTCGCGGTATGTCGAGAACAGCGCGTTCCGCTTTGTCGTCTGTCTTCGCCTTTGCGGCCGCGTTCTGCGCGGCGTATTTCTTCGGCGCGGGGTACTTTGCACCCTCGGCGCTCGTGTTTTTTGCATCGTCGTTCGTGATGACTTTGGTTTTTTCTCATCATAAAGGTCTTCTTTTCACCTTTGTACCGTTCGTTATAGGATACCTCGCGGTACTGCTTCCGGGCGTTGACAGGGTCCTCGCGCTGATCGCGATCAGCGCGGTGCTGCTGTTTTCCGCGACCGTCAGCGTGCTTATCCTTCGCCGTGCTGAGAAGTTTTACGTTTTTTTGTTATCGTCGGCACTTTTCTTCATCGTCTTTTCCGGACTCGTCATTCTTCTGTTCTCAGGCTCGGGCGTTTCGGTAACCGCAGCCGTGGAACGTATCTATGGGTCGGTGAAGGCGGTGATCTTAGAAGTGATAAAGGTTTCGGAACAGAACGGATTGCCGGCGGGATCCGTCGATGCGGGCGCTCTTTCCGTCGCGATTACGGCGCTCGCGCCTGCCGCGGTCATGATCGCTTCTATGATTTCGTCTTTGGTCTTTATTGCGCTGTTTACACTCGCAACGCGTATCGCGGGGACGCGGGAACTTCTTCTTACGGGAGGATTTACCGTTCCGCGTCCGTTCGCGGTGATCTACATTATCGTAACCATATTGTCGTTTTTGACGGCGGTTTTTCCGGATCCGTGGTCTTACGCCGTTTTGAATATCGACTACGTGATGATGGCGATTTTCGCCGTCGCCGGAATAAAGAGTTTCTTCCGTTCTTCCGGGAAAAGGCGGGCGGGAAGCGGACTCGTACCCTTCCTGATCGTCGCCGCTGTATCGGTGTTTTTCTTCGGCGGGACGGCGGCGTCGGTAATTATATCGGTTATGATCCCCGTGTTGTCGTATATCGGTGCTTTCCGGTCGCTCAGACCGGCAAAAGGTAAAGGATCTGATGCCATATGAACAGTAACAGGAAAAAATCAGTAATAAAACCGTGGCAGCTCATCGCGTGTGCGATCGTCGCGCTCGTCCTTCTTGCTTGTTACGCGCTCATCGTCGCAAAACTGCACTGGGGGGCTCTGCGCGTCGGGGCGGTCACGATCGCGGCGTACGTCGTCGCCGTTGCCGCGATATTCTTCATCCCTATGATCTTCCCCGGCAACAGCCGCGGAAGGGAGGACAGGGCGGGTCTGACAAGGACGGTACTTGACGGGGTCGACAAGTCGGATTCCGTTATGATCCTCTGCCGCAACGACGGATCGGTTGTCTGGTGCAACGAGGGCCTTGCCTCGGTAATGCCGGACGGCAAAAAGCCGTACGGAAAGACGGTGTTCGAGATCACCGGGGCGACTGTCGACGAGTTGAGAGCGGCGACGCCGCAAAGCGGAGTCGGCATTGAGATCGGAGATTCTTACTTCATAGCTTCGTCTTACGTCGTCAGAAACGGAAGAGCGGATCTTCTCGTAACCGCGGTCCCCGCGATGAGGATGAAGGAACTTGCCGGTGAACTTGAACTTTTCCGCACGCAGATCGAAGAGAGCGATCTCGTCGTCGCATACATCTTCATCGACAATTTGACCGAGATGATCCAGTACGAGAGCGAATCTTTCCGTCCGGCGACCACGAAGATCGACGAGTATTTGAGAGAGTGGGCGTCTGAAGTCAAAGGAATAATCAAAGAATTTGAGAGAGACAGATACTTTCTCATTTTTGAGAAGAGATATCTCGGGAAATACGTCGACAGAAAATTTGACGTACTCGACAGGATCCGTGATATCCGCGTGGGTGAGGAGAAGCTTCCCGTCACTGTTTCCGTCGGTATCGCGTCCGTAACGGGACAGTTCTCCGAGAAGGAGAGGGCCGCGCGCGCCGCGATCGATATGGCTCTCGGACGCGGAGGCGACCAGGTTGTTCTGAAACTGGACGATTCTACGGAGTTTTTCGGCGGCAGATCGCGCGCGTCGCTGAAACGCAGCGGTGTCCGTTCCCGTGTCGTCTCAAACGAACTTCTTATGCACATTTCGCGCTCGTCGGGCGTTCTTATCATGGGCCATAAATACCCCGACTACGACTGCATCGGCGCTTGCGTCGGACTTTCGAAGATCGCGGAGTTTTGCGGGGTACAGGCGCATATAGTTGCCGATCCGGAGGACGTGAACGTCAAAAGATGCCGCGCGATCTACGACGGAGTCGGGGAGGGCGCGGGAAAACTCTTCATTTCATCCGCAGACGCTCAGGACAGCGTGAGAACGGACACTTTCGTTATTCTCGCTGACGTCAACAATATCGCGATCTCCGAGGCGCCTGACCTCATTTCTATCCCCAAGAGTTACGCAGTGATCGACCATCACAGAAAACATTCCGAGTTTGAGAGGGAACCCGTTATCGAATATATAGAGACTAAGTCTTCCAGCGCGTGCGAACTCGTAACCGAGATGATGGAGCAGGTTCTTCCTGCGGGTTTCATCGGGGCAGGAGAGGCAAGTCTGATGCTTGCGGGAATCACTCTCGACACGAAGAAATTCACTCGTTCTACCGGCTCCAGAACATACGGCGCGGCGCTCTATCTGCACGACAACGGCGCGATGCCCGAAACGGTTCAGGAACTCTTCAAGACCGGGCTTGACAGTTTCGTTAAAGAGGCGCGCTTCCTGTCCGGCGTGAAGATCTACAGACAGTGCGTCGCGATAGCCGTCTGCGGAGAAAACGGCGGCGGAGGCGGCGACAAGATAACGGCGTCCAAAGTTGCTGACAGTTTGATCGGAGTACGCGGAGTTAAAGCGGCGTTTGCGATCGTTCGCCTCGGAGAGACGGTGCATATCTCGGCTCGTTCATCCGGCGAGATCAACGTACAACTCATCCTTGAACGGCTCCGCGGGGGCGGTCATTTCGATACCGCCGGAACGCAGATGCACGGGATCGATACGTCCGACGCGGAAGAGCAGCTGAAGGCGGCGATCGACGATTATCTCGATAACGGAGTATCCAAATCAAAAGAAACGGAGAGAATACAATGAAAGTCGTACTTATGAAAGATATGCCGAACGTCGGCAAAAAGGATCAGATAGTCGAGGTTTCAAGCGGATACGCCAGAAACTTTCTTATTCCCAAGGGGTTTGCCGCGGAGGCGACCGGTTCCGTTCTCAACGAGGTGAAAAACCGCGAGGCGGCGAAGGCGCATAAGGCGGCGGTCGATCTTGCCGAGGCGAAGGAAACCGCGTCGAGACTCGAAGGCGTCGTCGTTACCATCAAAGTCAAAGCAGGATCGGCGGACAGCGGAAAGCTTTTCGGATCCGTCACCGCGAAGGATATCGGCGACGCGCTCGAGAAGGAACACGGGATCACCGTTGACAGAAGAAAGATAGGACTCGACGAGCCGATAAAGAAATTCGGCAAATATGAGATTCCGGTCAAACTCCACCCGCAGGTAACCGGAACGGTCAACGTAGTGGTCACCGGCGCGTGACGGAAAAAGGCGGCAGATGAAATGAACGGAGAACTTCAAAGACGCCTTCCGTTCTCTCTTGAGGCGGAACAGTCTCTCATAGCGTCTATCATGATCGACCCGTCCTGCATCGATACGGTTTCGCAGATAGTGACCTTCGACGATTTTTATCAGGAAGAGCACTCGGAACTGTACAAGATCATGATGTCGATGTATTCGCACAGTAAAAACATTGACATCGTCACGCTCCTGGACGAGATCAATAAAAACGATATATTTGAGGGCGACACGGGCAAGGATTATCTCAAACTGATCGCAGGCAGCGTTCCGACGGCGGC
Source organism: Clostridia bacterium (assembly GCA_017518975.1). Taxonomy (GTDB): domain Bacteria; phylum Bacillota; class Clostridia; order Oscillospirales; family CAG-272; genus RUG11130. Next base: position 5,686 of record JAFWTH010000026.1, on the reverse strand, counting down.
AAACGCGGCGGATTACGCGAGGATCGTCAAGGAAAAATCCGTTCTTCGGCGTCTTATCGAGGCGGGGGAGGACATATCCGAAAAGGCGTATCTCGGAGAAGAGAGCGCGGACAAACTAGTGGAATACGCCGAGAGTCAGATTTATTCGATATCTCAGGAGAGATCCAACAAATCGTTCGTCCCGCTCGGCGAACTGCTCGTATCAGTCCACCGACACCTCGAGGAGATCAGTGAGAATCCTGAGGCGTCGAAAGGTACTTCATCCGGCTTCAGTGCGCTTGATAACGTGATCGTCGGATTGTTCGACAGCGATCTTATTCTCGTCGGCGCGCGTCCTTCGATGGGTAAAACTGCGTTCGCAATGAACATAGCCACCGCCGTGGCCGAAAAAACTAAAAAAGCGGTCTGCGTCTTTTCTCTTGAGATGGCTGCGGAACAGATCGTAACGAGGATGCTCTCGAGCGATGCGCTTGTGGACAGTTACAAGATGAGATCAGGCAAACTCGATCCTGAGGAATGGCAGGCGATCGCGCACTCTGCGTCAAAGCTTGCCAACCTCAATATTCTGATCGACGATACCGCAGGTATTTCGATAGGACAGATACGATCGAAAATGAGACGGATAAAAAATCCCGGCCTCGTCGTCGTCGACTATTTGCAGCTCATATCCGCCGATGAAGGCGGAAGAAGGCAGGAGAACCGCGTGAACGAGGTAGGAGCGATCTCCCGCGGACTCAAACAGCTCGCAAAGGAGATAGGCGCGCCCGTGCTCTGCTGCGCCCAGCTCTCGCGAAGCCCCGAAAGCAGGCCTGACAAAAGACCGATGCTTTCCGACCTACGTGAGTCAGGCCAGATCGAGCAGGACGCCGATATCGTCCTGTTCCTGTATCGCGACGAGTATTACAAAGACAAAAAAGAAAACCAGAGCACCGCAGACGTCATTGTGGCGAAAAACCGTCACGGCGCAGTCGGAAAGGTGACGCTGGGATTCGTAGGTCAGTACACGAAATTCGTCACTTTGGCGGAAGAACGCGGAGAATAGTTTTCGTTATCACATCTTGTGGGGAACGTCATGATTGAAAAGATAAACTCTCCGGCGGACCTGAAGGCGCTTCCCGAGGAGGACCTTCCCGCTCTTGCTGCGGAGATAAGAGAGAAAATTATCAAGACCGTCTCTGAAAGAGGCGGTCATCTGTCGCCTAATCTCGGGTCGGTCGAGCTTTCGCTCGCCGTTCACCGCGTTTTTTCTGCGCCGGAAGATACGCTGATTTTCGACGTCGGTCATCAGTGCTATACGCATAAGATCGTTACCGGAAGGGGCTCGGCGTTTGAGACGCTCCGAGCTCCCGGATCCGTCTCCGGATTTCCGAACAAAAACGAAGGCGAATACGACGCCGTGACCGCCGGTCACAGCGGCCCCGCCGTATCGGAGGCGCTCGGAATTGCCGTTTCAAAGAAACTCCGCGGAGACGAGACGTATACGGTCGCGATTTCCGGCGACGGCTCGTTCACGAACGGTATGGTCTACGAGGCGCTGAACAACTGCTCGGCAAAGGGACTCCGCCTCATTATAATCCTCAACGATAACGGTATGCTGATATCCGAGGCGGTCGGAGGTTTTTCAAAACATCTGTCGCGCATCAGAACAAGCGAACGCTATTTTGCGTTCAAATGCGGTCTGAAGCGGTTTTTCTCGAGGATTCCGCTGGTCGGCAAAGCGCTCGTCAACGGGGCGCGCCGTTTCAAGGAATCGATAAAGCGTCTGTTTCTCAACACGAATTTGTTCGAAGCGCTCGGGATCGAATATCTCGGTCCCGTCGACGGCAACGACGTATCAAAAGTGATCTCCGTCCTTGAGGAAGCGAAGACTCGGGAGGAGGTCGTTCTCGTTCACCTCAAAACAAAAAAAGGGCTCGGATATCCGCCTGCAGAAGCGGAACCCGACGCTTACCACTTCGTCCCGCCGTTCGATCCCGACCGCGGGGCTGAGAAAGATCCTGAGACGTTCTGCGCTGCTGTCTCCGACGCTCTGCTGAAACTCGGAGAAGCGGACGAAAAAGTCGTCGCCGTGACCGCGGCGATGCCCGAAGGGAGCGGAACGGCTGAATTCGGGAAACGGTTCTCTGAGAGGTTCTTCGACGTCGGCATCGCCGAGGAACACGCCGCGTCGTTTTCAGGCGGTCTTGCGCTCGGCGGTATGAGACCGTACTGCGCGATCTACTCCACGTTTGCGCAGAGGATATTCGACCAGGTACTCGAGGACGTGTCGCTTCAGAGCATTCCGGTAACGTTTCTGCTGTCGCACGCCGGACTCGTGCCGGGCGACGGATCGACCCATCAGGGGATCTTCGACGTCGCGCTTTTCTCCTCCGTGCCGGGCATCACGATCCTCTCTCCCGATTCCCGTGAGGAGTTGACTTCGCTTATCGAGACGCCCTGCGAAAAGAAAGCACCGCGAGTGATACGTTATCCCAAGGGCAGGGAGGCGGAATATCCGAGAGATCTGTTTGAAAAAATCGGATCGGGATTATACGTTTTCAACCCCGATGCGGACGTTCTGATTGTCACTTACGGAAGAGTCACTGCGCAGGCGTTCGACGCGGCGGATCTTCTCGCACCCGTTTTAAGGGTCGGAGTCGTCCGTTTTACAAAGATCGTGCCGCTTGACGGTGAGGCGCTCCTCAAAGCCGTTCGCGGCGCCAAGGACGTTTACTTCGTTGAGGAAGGTATAAAACGGGGCGGCTTCGCCGAATCCGCCGCCGCGTATCTCGAAACGGCGGGGTATAAAGGACGCGTCTTTATCCACGCGATCGAGGACGAGTTTCCGCCGCACGGCGATCTCGATTATCTGTTTGACAAATACGGTTTTACGTCCGACGCTATCGCCCGCAGGATCCTGTCGGGAAGGTGAACCTAAATCCGAATAAAACAGCCGGTCAATCATTGACCGGCTTTCTTTGTTCGTTTAACTGTTCAGCGTCAGAATTCCCTCGATCAGTATTTTGACCGCGAGGGCGACGAGCGCCGCGCCGCCCGCGATCCGCGCGGGTTTTTCACACTTACCGCCGAAGATCCCTCCGACGTAGACTCCCGCCGTGGAAAGCGTCAGCGTAGTCAGACCTATTATCGTTACGGAGAGTATGATATTGACCTCTACGAGAGCCATCGAAACGCCTGCGGCGAGCGCGTCGATGCTCGTGGCGACGGAGAGAAGAAGCATCTCTTTGACTTTGAGTCCGCCGTCCGTTTTTTCTTCTCCTCCGCGCAAGGCGTCGAAGATCATCTTGCCTCCGATCGTCGCGAGGATTATGAAGGCGGGGATAAAACCCCACTTGCCGACGATACCGCCGACGGTCGTTCCGAGAAAGTAACCGACCGTGGGCATCAGCGCCTGAAATACCCCGAACCATGCTCCTACGATAAGAGCACGCGGGAATTTTATCCGACCCATCGCGAGTCCCTTGCACACGGAGACCGCGAACGCATCCGCGGAGAGGGAGACTCCGAGAACGAGCGTTTCAAGAAGAGTCATTTTTACAGAGCGCCTCCGTTTTCTGTAACGCACTGCGCGGCGCGCAGGATCCCGAGTTTTCCGCTCTCATACGTCAGTCCGCCCTGCAGGAACGCCGTGTAGGGCTCTCTCATCGGACCGTCGGCGGAAAGTTCTATCGACGAGCCGTTGACGAACGCGCCCGCCGCCATGACGACCCGGTCGGAATAACCGGGCATATCCCACGGTTCCGGCGAGACGTGAGAGTCGATAGGCGACGCGGACTGGATCCCGCGGCAGAATCCGACGAGTCCCTCGGGCGTCCCGAGACGGACCGTCTGGATGATGTCGCTTCGCCTGTCGAGCGGTCCGGGATCGACGTGAAACCCGAGCGCGGAAAAAACGTACGCCGCGAGGTGCGCGGTCTTCATCGCCTGAGCGACGGTGTGCGGCGCGTAAAACAACCCTTTAAGTATATTTCTGTTCTGACCGAGCGATGCCCCGGCGTCAAGACCCACGCCCGGACAGCATAGCCGGTAGCCGGCGAGTTCGACGGCGCGGGGAGCGCCTATCAGATACCCGCCCGTGTCCGCCATCCCGCCCCCGGGGTTCTTTATAAGCGATCCGACGGTAAGATCAACGCCGCTCTCACCCGGAATATCGGGATCAAAGCACGGTTCTTCCGTCTCGGTGAATTCCCCGTAACAGTTGTCAACTACGACGAACGGAGCCCCGACGCCTCGTTCCGAAGCGGCTTTTCTGACTTCGTACGCCGTCTCTCTTATCTCTTTTACCGTAAGCGTCGGCCGGGTGAGATAACCCTTGGACCGCTGGATGAATACGACTTTTATCTCACCGGACGAGCGCGCGATCCTTGCTTTTACCGCGGCGACGTCGATCCCACTTTCCGTCATCGGGATCTCTTCGTATCTCACTCCGAAATCATGAAGCGAGCCGTTTCCCGCCTCGTCATTTTCCGATCCGATCACCTCTTCGAGCGTGTCGTAAGGTTTCCCGGTGACCGACAGAAGCGTGTCCCCGGGTCGGAGCAGGCCGAAAAGCGCGACGGTCAGCGCGTGAGTTCCCGAGATGACGGAGGAACGCATGAATCCCGTCTCCGCGCGGAAGATCCTTGCCGCCACGGCGTCGATCGCGTCCCTTCCGCGGTCTCCGTAGCCGTATCCGGTGCTCGGCGTGAAATGGCTTTCCGAAATTTCCGCTTCGCGGAATGCGTCGAGTACGCGCTCCGTGTTCTCCTCGGCGATGCGGTCTATATCGGCAAACACGCCGCGCATTTCCAGCTCGGCGTCTTTCGCGATATCCCTGATCTTTTTTGAAATAATCATTCCTACCTCAAAATTTCCCGTCAGACGGCGGGTTTTTTCAGTTTGAGCCGGTCGATAAGGTGAAGACCGTACTTCTCCGCAAGTTCGAGAGCTTCTTTATATTCCCGTCCCGGGTGAAGATCGCCCGGTTCGTGCGCGTCTACGCCGATTATGAAATCCGCTCCGAGCGATCCGGCGATCTGCATGAACAGTGCGTCCGGATAGTGCGACCTGAATTTCAGCCCGCGGAGGTTGATCTCAAGCGGAGTTTCCGTCTTTATCGCAGCTTTGACGAGACGCGTCATATGTTCCTTATATATCTCGTCGGGCCCTGTGAAGTGGATCAGTTCCGGGTGACAAAGACAGGAGAACAATCCTGTCTCAAGCGCCTCGCTGACCTGATCGACGTACAGTTTCAGTTTTCCTTCGTCCTCGGTCCCCTCTCCTGAGTACTCCCCGTCGTATTCGTTGTTCGTGAAGTGTTGACCGAGTATGATATAGTCGCACTCCGCCGCCGTCAACCCTTTAATGAGCGCCTCAAAGTGGCGCGGGTAATATTCGACCTCGTATCCGAGATGGATCTCGAGCTTGTCCGCGAACGCTTCGCGGCAGCGAAGAACGTCCGCGATATAGTCCTTCATTTCTTTCGGGTACATCCTGAAGCTGCTGTAATATCCTTCCGGAAAGGGATACGGCGTGTGGTCGCTGAATCCGAGTTCTTTCATACCCGAGTCGACGGCGGCTTGCGCGTATTCTTCAGATTCGCCGTCCGCGTGTTTGCAGTATTTTGAATGAGTGTGGTAATTTGCCGTTATAAGGGGTTCCAAAGTCAGTCCCTCGTCTTTCGCTTTTATTCCGTATCATTTTATCA
>JAFWTH010000025.1 GCA_017518975.1 Clostridia bacterium | reverse complement strand
TTTATCCGCTTCATAACCGACTATGAAGAACGGATAGTTCAACTCGTTTGCCCGTCCTGTGAGACCGGTGAGTTCACGCGCTTTCTCCTCAAGTCCCTCGGGAGTGAGGTCGCCGTCATATTCGAGAACGTCGTCGCCGGAATTCTTGAACGGAGCGAGTTTATTCTCAAGCGAGTGGAAAGCGCCGTCCCAATCCTCGTGGCAAGGGGATTTCACGCCGCCAGGATACCCGAGTTCACCTGAGCAGAGGACTTTACGAAGCGAAAAGTCGATCGCAACCGCATATTCCTCACCGGTTGCGGTATCCGTAAAGGTCACGTCGACGGTATCAGCCCAGTGGAACGCGTTGCCCGCGGGAGCTGAACCGTATCCGCCGTCTCCGCTCTGGGAATAACCGTCCTTGAACTCGTTAAACTCACAGTCAAAGTCAACCTCAACGGTGTCCGGAAGCCCGATCTCTTTTATAAGGAGCGCGCCGAGCGATTCGGCTGTAAGACTCGAGCTGTAATTGAAGGTATAGTCGAGTTTATCGTGCGCAATGCAGTTGTACTCGTCAAGGTAGTCGTCTACCTTCTCGGCGAGCGTCCGATGAGCTCCCTTGATGAACGTCTCAACGTAGATGAGGTCGAGGACGTTTTCGGGAATCCCCTTGTCTCTGTTTATGAATCCGAAGTTGACGGTCATTCCTTCTTCGGTCTTTGTCGGGTCAAAACCGGTAATGAAGAACGGATATTTGGTCTCGTTTTTAAGTCCGGTTGCCGCTCGGGCCGCTTCTTCAATGGCTCCGACCGTCAGAGCGGAACCGAAATCGTACGGACTATCCGCGGTGCCCTTGAATGCCTCGAGAGAGGCCTCCGCGCCGTGGAACGTCTTGTCCCAGTCGTCCGGGCACAGCGATTTCACGCCGTTCGCATACTTGCCGCCTTTGATTTCGGCCGAGCAAAGAACTTTATGGAATGAGAAGTCGATCTCGGTAGTGTAGGCGTCGCCTGTCTCTTCGTTCTTGAACGTGACGGACGTCGCGGATGTCGGCCAGAAGAAATTCTGCGCGCTGGGAAGCAATACGCCGGCTCCGCTGTCGCCCATTCCGCCATAATTATCTGCTCCTTTGAATTCTCCGTCGAAGTCGCAGTTGAAAGTGACGGTCACTTCGTCGCCGAGTCCCATCTCGCTCTTCAGAAGAGCCGCAAGATTTTCCTCGGTCACGCTTCCGCTGTAGTTGAACGTAACGTCCAGCTTGGTGTGTGCGATACAGAGATTCTCGTCAAGGTACGCTTCGACGATTTCTTTGAGCGGTCTGTCACCCTGCTGCGCCTCGACCGCTTCGACGAATCTCATCGTGACGGTCGCGATCTCCGCTCTCGTCATCTTGTTCTTCGGATTGTAGTTTCCCTTGTCGTCGCCTTTGACGAGTCCCGCTTTCTGAAGCGTGGCTATGTGATCCTTAGCCCATGCCGGAAACTTGCTCTGATCCGGGAACGCCTTCGCTTCGCCCTCGTCCGGAAGCGTTATTCCCTTGTAGTTCATGTATCTTACGAAGAACGCGGCAAATTCCTGTCGAAGTACGGGCGAATCAGGCTGGAACTTAGTATCCGACATTCCCGTCGCGATCCCGTTCTTTACCGCCCAGCCGATCGCGTCGGCGTACCACGCGCTCTTCTTCACATCCGTAAACTTCAACTGCGAACTCATGCCCTTGACGTTGTCGCCGGACATTCTCGAAAGGATCATCACGATCTGCGCACGGGTCATCGACTGGTTCGGTCCGAACGTCGTATCGGTCATCCCGTTCATAAGATCGCGTTCCCACACGAATCTGATCGCGTCGTGGAACCACTGTCCTTCCTTTACGTCCGTGAACGGCATCTTTCCGCTTGCAGCGGATACCGCCGGGATCGCGGACACGACCATTCCCACCGTCATTATTACGGCGAGAATCACGCCTAAAATTCTTTTCTTCATTTGTTCCTCCGTTATATCGGCTCTTCGAGCCTTTTTGCGTCTCAATTATAACTCAACAAAACGGCAAAATCAATAAAAAAGCATCCCCCGTTTTGTTTTTTGCGAAAACAGTATCAGTTCCGAACCGGGATTCGGTCATATTCAACAATGAACGCCCTCTCGTATAGTTTAAAATAACGAATACAAAAACCGCCCCGAAAAATTATTCCGGGGCGGTATTCGGTTTGGTTTAAACGCCGCGCTTTGAACGTTCGATGTGCTCGAGTTCCGTCTCGTTGTAGGTCGGAACTCTTCCCGGAAGCGGGAGAAGTTTCTCGCTGATAACGTCGACGATGCCCTCAGCCTGCGGGAAGTAGAACTTCTCAAGCTCGAAGGCGGGGGTGATCCAGTTGCGCGACCCGAAGACAACCGGCGGAGCGTCGAGATAGTCGAAGGCCATCTCGGCGATGTTGGACGCCATATCGCGCATCACGGAGTTGCGGTCGACGGCGTCGCCGACGATGATGATGCGTCCGGTCTTCTTGACGGACTCGATGACTTTCTCGTAATTGAACGGAACGATCGAGCGTGCGTCTATGATCTCCGCGGAAACGCCGTATTTCTCCTCGAGGATCTTCGCGGCGTCGAGCGCGCGGTAGAGGACCGCGCCGATAGAAAGGATGGTGACGTCGGAACCCGTCTTCTTGACGTCGGGATCGCCGAAGTCGACCTCGTAGTAATCGGTGGGAACGCCGCCCTCATGGAACTGCTCGCCCACGTCGTATATACGCTGAGACTCGAAGAAGACGACGGGGTCGGTGCCGTTGAGCGCCTGATTCATGAGGCCCTTCGCATCGTACGGTGTAGCCGGGAAGCAGACCTTGAGTCCGGGAATGTGAGCGGTGAGAGCCGTCCAGTCCTGGCTGTGCTGCGCGCCGTACTTGGAACCGACGGAAACGCGGAGCACGACGGGCATCTTGAGGATACCGGCGGACATAGACTGCCACTTGGAAAGCTGGTTGAAGATCTCGTCTCCGGCGCAGCCGATGAAGTCCGCATACATGAGCTCGACGATGGCGCGGCCGCCCGCCATGGCGTAACCGACGGCGGAACCGACGATCGCGGACTCGGAGATCGGCGCGTTGAAGAAGCGGTGATACGGGAGCGCCTCGGTCAGACCGCGGTAAACGGCGAACGCGCCGCCCCAGTCGCGGTTGTCCTCACCGTAGGCGATCGTGGTGGGATCCTCGTAAAACTTGTCGATTATCGCCTCGAACAGACCGTCGCGCAGACCGAAGACCTTCATCTTCGGAACCGGTTTGCCGTCGGCATCGAATGCCCAGCGGGATTTGCCGGCGATCTGTTTGACTCTCGGATCCTCTTCCTTCGGAATGAGGACTTCGGGTTTCCTCGACTCGTCCATGCTCTTGACGTGGTTGTTCGAGTACTTAATGGAGGAGATCATATCGGGCTCGGCGGCGAGATCCATTCTCGGGGAGACCTCGTCGTTGATGGCGAGTTTGATGACGGAGACCATTCTCTCGATGATCGCTTCGTCGATAGCGTCGAACTCGGCGTTAGTCGCGACTCTCGCCTTGACGAGTTTTTCACGGTACGCCTTGATCGGGCAAGCCTCACGCCACGCCTCGATCTCCTCGGCGGTACGATAGGTGGAAGCGTCTGACGGGGAGTGACCCGAGACGCGGTAGGTAGCGACTTCGAGGAGAGCCGGACCCTCTCCGCGGAGGAGCAGGTCGCGTTTTCTCGTAGTGGCCTCGATGACCGCGAGCGGATCGTAGCCGTTTACCTTCTCGGCGTGGAGCTGTGTCGGCGAGAAGCCCGCCGCAAGACGCGCGGGATTGCCGAAGCCCATGGTCTCGCCCATGGTCTGGCCGCCCATTCCGTAGAAGTTGTTGAATACGTTGAAGAGGATAGGCATACCGGCGCTCGAGTACTTGCCGTCCATGCCCCAGAGCTTGGTGATCTGGTCCATAGCCGCGAAGTTGAGGCTCTCGAGGACCGGACCGCGTCCGAGCGCGCCGTCACCGGAGTTCGCCACGACGATGCCGGGCTTGCCGTTGCTTCTCTTGTAAAGAGCCGCGCCGAGCGCGATGGGAGCGGAACCGCCGACGATCGCGTTGTTCGGGAAGATACCGAACGGGATGAAAAACGCGTGCATCGAACCGCCGAGACCGCGGTTGAAGCCGGTCTTTCTCGCGAAAATCTCCGCGAGCGCTCCGTAAAGCAGGAAGTCTTTGGCGAGTTCTTTGACGTTGTCGGTCTTGAAGTTTTTCTCAACGACGCCGAGGATTGTGCCGCCGAGGAATTCCTTCATAATCGCGTACAGTTCGTCCTCGGTGAGTTTGTTGATCGAGGAGAGGCCTTTAGCGAGGATCTCGCCGTGGCTTCTGTGCGAACCGAATGTGAAGTCGTTGATGTCGAGACAGTAAGCCTGACCGACCGCGGACGCCTCCTGACCTATCGACAGGTGAGCGGGTCCGGGGTTGTGATACTCGACGCCGCGGTATTCGCTCTTGACTTTGATCTCGTTGAGCATCGTCTCGAACTCGCGGATCGTTCTCATATCGTGATAGATGCGGAGGAAGTCTTCTTTTTTATAATTGGCTTTCTCGTCTTTTATCGTTTTGTTGTAGGTGCAAAGCGGGATCTTTTCGAATTCGGCGTAACCGGGCTGGAACACCTTGCCGGGATCTACGTATTGACTCTTAGGCATTTTTTATATCTCCTTTAAATAATTATTTCAGTTGATTGAGAACATTGCCTCGCGGATCGCCTCGCACACGCTGGGGTGCGGGAACACGAGACGGCGGACGTCGTCCACTCTCATCTCGCGGGCGACCATTGCGGCGGCGCCGTAAATGATCTCGGAGGCGTAAGAGCCGATCATATGGACGCCGAGGATATTCTTATGCGCTTTGCCGACGACGATCTTGACGATCCCGTCGCCTCCCTCGTTCTCAGCGACGTATCTTCCGCTGTATCTGAGGGAAAGGGTGTGTTCTTCCGCGTCGATCCCCGCGCGCTTCGCGCTGTCGAGCGTCTCGCCGACGGAGCCGACCTCGGGATTCGTGTAAATAACGGAAGGGATGGATCTGTAGTCGACGCGGTCGGCTTTGCCGACCATATCGGCGACGGCGACCTCGCCCTCTCTGTACGCGGTGTGGGCGAGCATGATCCGTCCGTTGACGTCGCCCGCAGCCCATATACCGGGTACGGAGGTGCGGCACCTCTCGTCGGTCTTTATCGCGCCGCGCTCAGTGAGAACGCCGACGGACTCGATGCCGATATTCGCGGTGCGGGCGCGGCGTCCGGTCGAGACTAGGATCAGGTCGCAGTCGACTTTCTCCGTCTTGCCGCCCATCTCATAGGAAACGGAGCCTTTGCCCTTATTTCCGCTGACGGCGGTGACTTTCGCGCCGAGTTTGAACTCGACTCCGCGCTTTGCGTAATTGTTCTGTAAGATCTTCGATATCTCCGCGTCGGTCGGGCCCGCGATCTTGTCGAGCATTTCGATCACGGTGACTTTCGAGCCGACGGAGTTGAAATAAGACGCCATTTCGAGTCCGATGACGCCGCCGCCTATGACGACGATCGACTTCGGGATCTCGCGGATATCGAGGATCTCGCGGTTAGTTACGGCGAGTCCCTCGGGAACGGCCTCGCGCAGACCGGTCACGGGCGGTACGACCGCCTCGGATCCGGTACAGATCAGGAGTTTTGTGCCGGTGAACGTCTCGTCGCCCGAGACGACGGTGAAACCGTCCGCGCTCTTCCCTTTTATAACGCCCGTACCGCGGTGAACGGTGACGCCCGCGCCTTTCATCTTGGCGCCGACGCCCGAGACGAGCGTCTTGACGACTTTGTTCTTTCTGTCGACGACCTTCGAGTGGTCGAGCGACGCGCCCGTCACGGTCACGCCGTATTTGTCGCCGTGGTGAGCGTAGTCGAGGATCTTGGCGGAGTACAGGAACGTCTTCGTCGGGATGCATCCCTCGTTGAGGCAGACGCCGCCGAGTTCCCTTTCTTCGATCACGAGCGTTTTCATACCCTCGTGCGCGGCGCGCTCCGCCGCGTTGTAACCGGCGGGGCCTCCGCCGAGTACGATCAGATCATATTTGTTGTCAGCCATTCGTCACACCTCACTTCGCGAGGAGCAGATCGAAGCTCTCGAGCGCCGTGCAGAGTTCTTTGAGGAACTTCGCGGCGGGGGCTCCGTCGACCGCTCTGTGATCAAACGTGAGGGAGAGTCCCATCGCGGGATAGACCATGCCGTCGGCTTTCAGACGGTTCGTCGTGCAGCAGACGCCGAGGATCGCCGTCTGCGGCGGGTTGATGACGGGAGTGAAGCTCTCGACGCCGAGAGAACCGAGGTTCGTCACGGTGAAGGAACCGCCGCTCATCTCGTCGGGAGAAAGCTTGCCCTCGCGGGCGCCGCCCGCGAGCCGTTTCGCATCGGCTGAAACCTCCGCGAGCGTCTTCTTCTCCGCGCAGGTGATGACGGGAACGAGAAGCCCTCTGTCCGTATCGACGGCGCATCCGACGTTGGCGTGGGCGAAGCGTCTGATCTTGCCGTCAACGAGGTTGGCGTTGATATCCGGGAAATTCGGAAGGATACGGCCGACCGCGAAGAGTACCATATCGTTGATGGTGACTTTGGAAAGTCCCATTTCCTCGCCGCGCTCTTTGAGGAGCTTGCGGTAAGCGAGGAGACGGGTCGCGTCGAAGGACGCGTTCAGAGTGAGCTGAGCCATCTCGGAAAGCGACGCGTGCATCGACTTCGCGATGACCTTTCTGACGTTCGACATCGGAACTTCTTCGTAAGCGTAGACGTCCGCGAAGGGAGCCGCCGCAGCGGGAGCGCTCGCGGGCGCTTCGGCCTCTTCTTTCTTTTCGGGGACGATTCCGCGCAGGAAGTCCTCGACCGCGGCGGTAGTGCCTACCTTGCCCGCGTCGAGCGCGGCGTTGACGTCGCGTTCGATGATCCTGCCGTGAGGACCCGTCGGTGTGACAGCGGAGAGATCGACGCCGGTCTTGAGCGCGAGATTCTTCGCGCGGGGAGATATCCTCAGTCTGTCTCCTTCGACTTTCGTGGCTTCGGGAGCGGCCGCCTGTTCCGCTTTTTCGGCGGGAGCGGCTTCTTCGGCTTTTGTTTCTTCTTTCTTCTCTTCGGCGGGAGCTGCCTGGCCGAGCAGAGAGGAGATATCCTCGCCCTCTTCGCCTATGATGCAGACGGGCGCGAGACAGTCGACCACGTCGCCCTCTTCCGCGAAGGTGTGAAGGATCACGCCGGAAAACTGTGCGGGCTCGTCAAAGGCGGATTTGTCAGTCTCGTAGGAGAAGATGATATCGCCCTCGTTTACGCGATCTCCTTTCTTCTTCTGCCACGTCGTGATGATACAGCTTTCGACGCTTTGCCCCTGGCGGGGCATGATAACAAGATTAGCCATATATGTGTCCTTTCATAAAAATATTAAACGTTGTTATTCGCAGACGACGACCGCGGCGCCTACCGCGTACGCCGCCCGTTCGAGTTCCGGAGGAAGCGGCGCGTCCGTGATAAGGACGTCGACGTTTTCCACTCCGCAGAACGTGTATGGGAGCGATTTTCCTATCTTCGAGGAGTCGACGAGGACGATAACCCGGCGCGCTTTCTCCGCGACAATCCGTTTAAGCTCGCACTCGTTGAACGACCCGACGGTGAATCCGTTTTCGTGTGAAACGCCCGCCGGAGTCAGGAAAGCGATGTCGACGTTTACGTCGTTCAGAAATCTCGTCGCCTGAAGGCCGGTAACGGTCTGGTTGTCGCGTTCGAGTCTGCCGCCGACCATATTGACGACGGACGTTCCCGTCATCAGAAGGTCGACCGCGAGTTTCGGGTCGGTCGTGGTGAAGGAGAATCTTCCTTCCGGGACGAACGCCGGAAGCTGTCGGAGGGTCGAGCCGGAGTCAAGGAAGATCGACCTTCCCGCCTCAAGATACCGTGCCGCGCATTCGGCTATACGCCGTTTGCCTTCTACGTTTTCACCCTCTCTTTTAGTGATGGAATCGACGCCCGTGCGCGGTATGAACTTGACCGATCGCGCTCCTCCGCGGACGCGGATGACCTCGCCCGCCGCTTCAAGCGCCTCGATATCACGGCGGAGAGTCATCTCCGACACGTCGGGGAATTTCGAGGAAAGTTCTCTCAGGGAAACGAACGGCTCGACGTCAAATATTTTTCTTATTTCCTCAAGTCTTTGCGATCTCGTATGAGGACCTCCCTTCTGTGTAATGAACTGTGTTAATTTTAATATATTTATGTGAATTTGTCAATCTTTTGTGTTAAAAAATGTTATAAATTTACATTATTGTGCGCCCTGCGGAAAAAGCGCTCGAGGTCTGGCACTATTAAAAAAGATCTGTGTGGCGGCTGAGATAGCGAAAAGAGAGGAACGCATCAGCGCGGCGACGGGATCGAAGACGTAAAAAGGTGAATTTCTTTCCCTTAGCGAGCAAAAAACTGTTGCAAACGGGTCATATATGTGGTATTAATTAGGGAGAATATTTTAATTATTACTCAATATAAAGAAAGGATAATAATCAATAATGGATACGTTATTTGAGTGTTACGTGCCCGACACAAGAAAATACGCAAAGACAATGACCCGTTTCAGACAGTTTTCCTATCCGAAATCAAAAACCATGCTGATCATTCTCTCTGTTATGTTGGGCGCTTTTCTTATCTCGTCGATCATAATGCTCATTTTTGAAGGTTCTTTCGAAAATTTGATTATGGCGGCGGTATTTATCGCTTTTTTGACAATATTACATCTCGTTATTTATCGAGTGACGGTCAATGCTACAATAAAGCAAATGAAGGAACTGTCGGGAGATAATGAGCCGGAAGTCAGATACGTTTTTACGAATGAGAAAATGATAATGTATCACTCAAACGGAGGCGTCTCTGACGTTGATCTCGCGTCGTTCAAACGGGTGTACGTCCAAAAGGACGCTATTTACGCGGAATCGTCTGCAAAACTGTTGTATTTCTTACCGAAAGAATCTTTTGTTAAAGGATCGCCGGAGGAATTAGTAAAGTTCCTTTCATCGAAAGGTATCAGAGTATCATAAAACGAAAAGCAGGGCTTCGCAAATGAAGCCCTGTTTCATTTATGCCTTGATACTTGATTCAGATCACTTCGGAAGTGACCGCATTCCAGAGGTCGGCGTAGACGCCGCCTTTTTCAAGGAGTTCCTCGTGCCGTCCGCGTTCGGCGATGCCGTCGTCGGTGACGACGAGGATCTCGTCGGCTCCCTTGACCGTCGTGAGACGGTGGGCGACGACGATCGTCGTGCGTCCGCGGCTGAGTTTTTCAAGCGATTCCTGGATCATTATCTCCGTCGTGTTATCGAGTGCGCTCGTCGCCTCGTCCAGGATCAGGATCGGCGGATTCTTGAGGAACGCGCGAGCGATTGCTATACGCTGTTTCTGACCGCCGGAGAGTTTGACGCCCCTCTCACCTGTTACCGTGTCGAAACCCTCGGGAAGCGACTCGATGAAATCGTAGATGTTCGCCATCTTCGCCGCCTCGACGACCTGCTCGTGCGTCGCGTCGGGCGCGCCGTAGGCGATATTGTCGTAGATCGAGGAGTTGAAGAGGAAGACGTCCTGCGCGACGATGCCCACGTTGCGTCTCAGCGACGCGCGAGTCATCGAGCGGATATCGATCCCGTCGATCGTGATCGACCCGTCCGTTATCTCGTAGAAACGCGGGATCAGGTGGCAGATCGTCGTCTTGCCGCCGCCCGTCGGTCCGACGAGCGCGAGGGTGTTCCCCGCTTTGACTTTGAGCGACAGATCGTGAAGGACCTCATGATCACGGTCGCCGTAGGTAAACGAGACGGATTTGAATTCGATATCGCCTTTGAGGTCTCCGACGTCGACGGCGTCCGGGGAATCCTCCTCGGGCTTGCAGTCCATTATCTCACAGAAGCGTTCGAATCCGGTGATGCCGTTCTGATACTGTTCTACGAAAGAGATCAAACGGCGGACCGGATTCATGAAGATACTGATGAACATGATGAACGCCGTGAAGTCGGCGAGGTCGATCTTGCCGAAAATGCAGAACAGACCGCCCGCAACGTACAGGATCACCTGAAGCACGTCGCCGATGAACGTCGTTCCGCTGATGAACCGCGCCATGACTTTATAGGCGAGGGAGCGGACCTTGACGAAGCGGCGGTTGCCCTCGTCGAAGCGCTCGTTTTCATAGTCTTTGTTCGTGTATGCCTTCGAGACGCGGATCCCCGCGATACTGTTTTCAAGTCCCGCGTTCACTTCGCCGATCTCGACTCTCGTCTTTTTGAAAGCGTCGCTCATCGCGAGCCGGTTCTTCGCGGCGAAGATGAGCATGATCGGAAGAGACGCAAAGACGATCAGGGCGAGCGGCCAGTAAATGATCGCCATGATCGTGAACGCGCCCGCAAGCATTATGATCGAAAGGAAAAGATCCTCCGGACCGTGGTGCGCGAGCTCGGAGATATCAAACAGATCGTTGATTATCCGGCTCATGATCGTTCCGGTTTTGTTGTCGTCGAAGTATTTGAGAGGAAGCGTCTGAAGATGCGAGAACACGTCGTGGCGCATATCCGCCTGCATCCGTACGCCTACGATGTGACCGTAGTACGCCACGAAGTAGTTCAGGGCGAGTTTCACGATATAGATACCGGCGAGGATCGCCCCGAAAATCAAGAGAAGACGGACGTTGCCGTCCGGGATGAAATCGCGGATCATCGCTCTGGTGATAAGCGGATAGAAAAGATCCGCCACCGCGAGAATGAACGCGCAGATCATATCCGCAACGAATAGTTTCATATGCGGTCTGTAGTATTTTGCAAAGCGTCTAATCATTGAAACACCGTCCCCAGATCTAATTCATGTTATTGTATCACACCGGGGATGAAACATCAATAATATATATGTAAATAATATATATGGTATGGGTCAGTTGACAAAACACACAGTTTTGTGTTATACTGAACAACGGAAAGGCGGTAATGTGATTTATGAAATGTCCGTTTTGCGCATCTCCCGAAAGTAAGGTCGTCGACTCCCGTCCGCTTGAAGAAAACAACAGCATCAGAAGGCGGCGCGAATGCCTCGAGTGCCACGGCAGATTCACCACCTACGAGATCATCGAGGAATTTCATCCCGTCGTGGTGAAGAAAAACGGCAGTAAGGAACTGTTCGACAAGAACAAGCTGCTCAACGGTCTTATGAAGGCGTGTCAGAAGCGTCCCGTCGATCCCGAGGCGATCGCCAAGGACGTCGAGGCGGAGATCAGAAATTCGCTGAAGCAGGAGGTCTCCTCTTCGCAGATCGGCGACATGGTCATGGAGCGCCTGCGCGAGGCAGACGACGTCGCGTACGTGCGTTTCGCTTCCGTTCACCGCGAATTCAAGGACATCGACAAGTTCATGGAAGAACTGACGAAGCTCAAATCGGAGAGGGACGCCGCGAAATAATCGCGTGCATTTCCTTTTATAAAAATCCCCTCGCCACTTGACAAGGGGAAAACCTTTGTGGTAAAATAACATCCGTGGCTCGGGAGACCGCGCCACGGAGATATTTGCGGATATGGCGGAATTGGCAGCGCAGTCGCCGAAGCGCCTCCGGTGGAGGATAAAGCGAGGCGAGTGCGGCGCAGCGGTCAAAATCCGTCCGCGAAAGCGGAAACGGATTTTGGGTACCGCAAGAGTCATTCGGTATCTGACAAATACATAATACGAAAATGCGGATATGGCGGAATTGGCAGACGCGCTAGATTCAGGTTCTAGTCGGGGCAACTCGGTGAAGGTTCAAGTCCTTTTATCCGCACCAAAAATCCGGGTTTTTTAACCCGGATTTATCTTTTCTCAAAATGCTCGAAAGTCCTTTATTTACAAGGCTTTTCGGGCTTTTTTGATTTTCCGGAAAGCCAGTTTGAGATCATTAAAAAACGTTTCCGTTGCACACCGGTTGCACACATTTTACCTTCTCTTTTGGCATCGTTAAAATATTTTCGCACATTCGACGAGTGCCGCCTCCTCTGCTACAATGTTGGCAAAGGAGGCGAAATGCTATGAAAGATAACTTTATCGGAAGCGTAGGTATCTGGGGGTGCGGGTCTCCGGCGGAGACCTCTGCCGAAGGCAGAAGCACCGACCGAGCCGTCAGGCGAGACCAACGGCACTACCGGTATCTGAAAGACAACAAGCCCGCCGTCGTCAACGTAATGCGGATGAACGGAAATCTGAAATCCCATCTCCGCGAAGTGGACGAGCAGGCGGAAGAAATGCTCTTTCAGTTGGTGAAGCAAATGGCGAAGGACGAGGGCGTGGACGAGGCGATGAAACGGCGCGATCAGATGTTATGGGTTCAGCGTATGAACAACATCCGTAGCCGCGCTGAAGAGATCGTGCTTAAAGAGCTGATTTTTGTATGATACATATCATATTGCGTAGAAAAAGCAGCGTTGACCTTCTGCTTCAAAAGGAAATGCGTCTTCTTTGAAGAAGGCGCATTTTTCGCATAGCTGGTTATCATAATGTTGGATCGCTATATTTTCTGTTGCGTTCTATCCATTATTTCTTCTATGATATTTTTATCACCGCAAGCCCTGCGTTCTATCATATTTCAACCTTTATTACATCGTCACATTTATTGTCGCTTAACCAAAGGGGAGCTTCATCCGGGCGATTGCGAAAACAACTGTGTGCCACTTGTGTCAGAGCTCTCCGGGGTTATCTTTTTGAAATGTGACTTCTTTATAAATAATTCTACTTCTCTATTGACAAAGCGATCTGTTTCCTTTATAATGCATTCTGTATAAGTGTATGAAAAAACTTGACTCCATTGAGGTCAGCACACCAGAAAAGCGCCATTACTTAAGGCGTATATTTTACGGATTGTTAACAAAGGAGTGCTTGACAATGTTGCCGTTCTGCGTGAGAATCGCTAGACAGACAGACAGACAGGTAGATCTGTCTTTTTGGTGTCCTTTTATTCATATTTTTGGCGTGCTGTGAATCCCGGATTTGATCGGGGTTTACGGCGCTTTTTTTGTTTGGTAGAAACGTGAAGTACGGAGTTGGATTCCTTCATTGATTATAATTCATGAACCCGGATTATGGAAAGCCGAAATCTTTCTTGCCATAACACCGGAATAGCCTACCGTTCCGAAACCGCCGGTTGATGACCACCCCGGAAATAACGATGACAACGGTGGCATCCTGCTGTCGGAAGTCCTATAATCATATGAATAAGGAGAAACGAAAACGAGAGTGAAGAAATGTCTTTCCATACTGCTGACGCTCGTCATGGTGTTGAGCCTGATGCCGGCGACAGCGTTTGCAGCGGACACCTACACCGTCATCTTCAACTCCGACGGCGGTAGCGCGGTGGAGAGCCAGACTCTCTTCCCCGGCGAAAAGGCCGCCGGGTCTGCCGGGTGCTCTCCTGCGCGGCGGGGGCGCTAATGTGCCTGCTGGTGCTGGTGATCGGGCTGTTCCCGGGGAGCGGCACGGCCTCCGCCGGCTCGGTGTACGGGGCGTTCCTGCTCAGCCGGGAGGCGGGCGGCTACGTCCTCGCGGCGGTGATCGCCTTTGCGCTGGGCGTATGTGTCACGCTGCTGTGCGCAAGAAAAAAGAAAAACAACACACAAAGCGACAAGGAGGAAACACCATGAAAAAGCGAATCCTTTCCATGCTTCTCGCGGCGCTGCTGTGTCTGGCGCTGCTGCCTGTCGGCCCCCTTGCGGGCGCGGCGCTGGCGGCGGAGGGGCAGGACTACACCTCGGTGGAGGTCACCGAGGATTCCCTCGAGAGTGTATTCAACCTGGCCTATGGGCTCTATGATGAAAACCCGCAGCCCGGCACGGGCGGCGGGTTCACCTGGGACTCCGAAGGGAAAAAAAGAAGCTGGACCTACTACAACGGCATCATGATGGACGCGTTCCTGATGCTGGACAGCGAGTACTTTGAGTCCTACGTCAACACTTTTTACAATAAAAACGTGACGAGCCAGGGCAAGGTGAACAGCTCCGGCGCCGCCGACAACTACTACCGGGAAAACGAGCTCGACTCCATTCCGCCCACCCGGGCCCTGTTCGATCTTTTGCGGAGCAACTCAGTCAGCGATGCCGAAAAGAACAATTATAAAAGAATGATCGACTACGTCTATTCCGTTATGAGCCGCTTTGAGGTTATCCCCGGCACCAACGGCAACTTCAGGTACAAGATGAATAATGCCAACTGGGGAACCTATCAGCTGGCCCTGGACGGCATGTACATGGCCCAGCCCTTCTTTATGGAGCTTGCAAATGCTCTGGATGACGGAACCCTGACATTGGAAGATTTCACGTCCTATACCGGTCCCGAGCTGCTCCCTGAAGACACGGACAATATCTATTCGGCTGTCTTCGACAGAATGTATTGGGTGGGCGACAACCTCTATGATGATGGGAACGGACTCTACAACCACGCCTGGGGCCCCGATGCAGGACCCAACGGCCAGTACTGGCTCCGGGCGGTGGGCTGGTATGCCGCGGCGCTGGCGGACGTGATCAGCATGCTCCCGGACAACTTTGCGGAGGAGCGGGATATGCTCATTGAGATCGAGACCCGGCTCTTTGACGGCATGATCGCGCATCAGGACCGGGATACCGGCCTGTGGTACAACGTCATCAACTACGGCCCCGAGCTCGCGGGACCTGAGTCCATGAATCAGCTGGAGTCCTCCGGCTCCGCGCTGATGGCCTACGCCATGATGCGGTCCTATGCCGAGGGCTATGTGGAGCGCCGTTACGGTGCGGCCGGGCTCCGGGCCTTCAACGCCATCGCAGCGCTGAAGCTCGACGAGGGGGGGCTGCATGACGTCTACTTATCCTCCGGCGTTGAAACAACTCCCGAGGGCTATTTGTCGAAGCCCTATGTGACCAACGAGGCCAAGGGCGTGGGCCCCCTGTTCATGGCGGCGGCCTGGGCGAAACAGGCGGCGGACCTCTACAACCAGCCCGTGGCAGTGCCCCTCTGCGCCCTGGACGGCGATACGAACGAGGCCCTTCCCGGCGTGACGGCCCAGGTCCTGGACGGGGACGGCGCTTTGGTGGCCGAGTGGAACAGCGGCACGGAGGCCCTGCCCGTGGAGGGCATCCTGCCCGGCGTAGAATACACGATCCACGTCATCTCCTCCGCCACGGCGGGCTACGCGCTGCCGGAGGACGCGGTGTTCTCCCTGAATGAAGAGACCCTTCAGATCACCCTGAACGGGACCCCCATCGACGATGACGTGATTGATATCCGGCTTTTCAAAAACCACCTCAGCATCGTGACGGAGGGCGGCGGCACCGTGACCGCCGATCCCGCCAACCCGGCGGCGGGCGAGCTTGTCACCTTGACTGTCGAGCCCGCTTCGGGCTGCGTCCTGAAAAGCCTGACCGCCACCGACGAAGCGGGAAATGAGATCTTCCTGGATGACGGTCAGTTCTCGATGCCCGAAGGCAGCGTGACCGTCACGGCGACGTTCAGGGCGCTGACGGCGCCTGAGTTCAAGGGACATCAGCTGGTGCTCAGCGGCCAGATCGGCATGAACTTCTATATGAACATTCCGGAGGGCATGACGGACGGCACGATGACCTTTACGGTCGGCGAGCGGACAGCCACCGCTGCCGGAGCATTACAGAGCGACGGGCGGTATAAGTTCACCTGCTACGTCAATTCCGTGGAGATGGCTGAGCAGATCACAGCGGTGTACTCCTACACAGTGGACGGAGAAACGAAGACTGTCTCATGCAGTTCCAGCGTGAAAGCATACTTGGAAATCATTATTCATAACGAAAATAACCTTGCGGAATATACGGCTGCTACACCGCTGGCGAAAGCGCTCTACAACTACGGCTACTATGCCATGCAGGCGGTACCGGGCGGCAGCAAGCACCCCGCGATGCCGGACACCTATATCGGAAACACGACCTTGATCACCTCGCTTGAGGGCTATGCGATCTCGGCGACACTGGATAAGGACGTCATCACAAAGGCCGGCTACTCGCTGTATCTGGACTCCGAGACGGCGATCAACTTCTATCTGACGACCGAGACCGAGCTGACGAAGGATAACGTCTCCGTTACGGCAGCTGAAGGTACCACCTTTGAATACACAGTCGAGAAGGTAGGCAGCCGCTATCGGGTACAGATCACGGGGATCGGCGCTCACGAGCTGGGCACGGCGTTTACGATGACAACCGGAAATACAACGATCACGGCGTCAGCCATGACCTATGTACAGCAGAGCCTGGCGAACAGCAACGCCGGTGCAGCGACAAAAAATGCTGCGGCAGCGCTGTATGAGTATTACCTGCAGGCAATCAACTATAACAACTGAAAGCGAGAGGGAAAACGAATGATGGAAAAACATGAAGCTTTGGAAATGGAAGTCATCGAGTTTGACACGGAGGATGTCATTACGACCAGCGGCGGAGACATCGAGCTTCCGGAAGAAACCATCGGCGGCTAAAAATGAAATGGTAAAAGAGATAGAAACCCGTGTTTCCGTCTCTCCATGACCGCACGGAGGAGGAATACCTGTTTTTATCGAACGGCAGTTTTATCAACACTTCACAAGTCAATATGCAGTTTCAGCGGGTCGTAGAAAAGTACGATATACTCGATAAAACTGTAAAAGGTAAAGTTTCGCTTCACTCCCTGCGTCATACCTTCGCAACTCGTTGTATTGAAGCGGGTATGCAGCCGAAGGTGCTTCAACACATTCTCGGTCACTCCGACATCAAGATCACGCTGAACACCTACTGCGACGCATTTGAGAATTTTCAGAACGAAAACATTGCCAAAACCGACGAGTATTTTGCAGATATGGGAATCAGCTTCGAGAACGCTAAATCCACCAAGGCGGCAAGTTGAATCAAGGTGGAATCGTTTGAGAACGCCTCCGTTGCACACCGGTTGCACACCAAACAGACAGAAAGCCCGTAAAATCAGGGGTTTTCGGGCTTTGTGTCTGGTTATCCGCACCAAACAGTACAAATCCGAACCCTAAGCCGGTTGGCGAGGGGTTCGGATTTGTCGTTTATTTCGACGATCTGAATTTGACCTCAGGCAAGAATAACAAAAAATGAAAAAACGGAGGTCAAGAAAATGAATCTGAACATCGGTAACATCGGAGTCTGGGGGCGCGGGTGTCCGGTGGACACCTCTGCCGAAGGCAGAAGCGCTGACCGAGCCGGCAGGCGAGGCCCGGCACTATGAGTTTCTCAAGCAAAACCGCCCGTCAACCGTCGGCGTTATGCGCTTGAACGGAATGCTTGAAGGGTATTTGAAAGAGGTTATCACGTTTGGATTGAAAAGTAAACGCAAACAATCCCGGTTGAATCTTCAACCAACATTAGAATACCCTTCAAAGAACAAGTTATTGCATAGCGAAAATAAATCGGTATAATTGAATCAGGATCAGGCGCCGGTCCAATTCTGATTGAGAGGTAAAAACAAATGAATTTAGGTGAAAAAATCAAAGCTCTGCGTAAAAAGCGCGGTGTATCGCAGGAGTATCTCGCAGATCGCCTCGGGATCTCGTTTCAGGCAGTGAGCAAATGGGAGACCGGAACGACTCTTCCCGACGTTACCCTGATCCCGGCGATCGCCTCATTTTTCGGCGTCAGTACGGACGAGCTCTTCGATTTTGACGTTTACGGGATCAGCAAGAAGGTCGAAGCGATCGTTGACGAATGGAAGAACTATCTCGATTCGGATCCGGATAAAGCCGAAACAATAATCAGAGACGCGCTGAAGACGTATCCCGGTAACGAGGTGCTTCTCAACTGCCTTCTCTCTTCCCTGCCGCTTCCTGAAAGAGCCGGGGATGCGATCGAGATCGGCCGTCAGCTCGCGGCAAACGCGGAAGACGACGCCGTTCGGATCGACGCGTACTGTATAACCGCTGAAGCGTATCGGGCGATAGGCGAAAAAGCGATGTGCAGGGAGTACGTTGATAAGATACCGGAAACGTATAATTCATGTCTCTACGTCAAAGCGATCCTTCTCGACGGTGAGGACGGTTTTGAAGCGGCGGTAAAGGAAAAATGTCTGTGCTACGAACATCTCGTCCGGATGCTCATCATTCTTGCGGACAAATACGTAGAAAGAGGCGAAAAGGAGAACGCGGTAAAATCTCTTGAAACGCTCAAAAAACTTGCCGAGGCGTTCCGTGATGACCCCGCGACCGACTATACGACCTCATGCTACGATCCCGAACTTTTTGAAAGCACCGAACAAAAGCTAAATAGTCTTTGAACAAAGGACGCCGCCGGGCAAACCCGGCGGCGCATTCTTTTTCATCCGGTTTCATTGACATTCATTTGACCCGTGAAATAAAAAGATGCCGGTTGTTTTCAACCGGCGTCAATCTTTAACGGGTTTGCGCCCTTGTATTAAGGGTACAGCAAATAGCTATGAACGGTGAGAACTAAAATACGTACTGCCGACATCGTTGCCTGTTTTCGTTTGATAATCCGCAAGATCAGTATAGTCCACCCCGCCGAAGCGTATGAGCAGGCGGTCATTTCGCGTATATCTGTTGTTTCTGAGCATGATCTGAGCTTCCGCCGTTGAGGATATTATGGAATATACCGCCGCGCCCACCAGTGAGGGACCGAATACGTTATCGCTTATGAAAAGCCCTCCGCCGTCGGTCGGCATCTAGAACCTGTCGCCGCTCACGTCGACAGAGCCGCAAAAAGTGGGCAGCTCGCCCTCTCCGTATGCGCCGTAACTAACGTGCGGCACGGCTTTGAGCGTTCCTCTCACAAAGCTTCCGCGCCGGAAAAGAATGCGGTCGCCGGGCGAAGGCGCGAGGTCGATATAGCTCTTTCGTGCTCTTTCCGGTAAAAGACCGTCGAACGTATTATTACCGTTCGTGAAATCAATATAAAAGGTCTGCACGGCTGCTATCCCTTATCCGTTTCACATTCATCCGCTTCAAATACCGATCGGAAGCGCCATACGCGTTTCGTTTTTAAATACCTGAATTCAATCATTCACCAATCCATTTGAAGCACAGCATGGTCATATCGTCGAACTGACTGTTGCCGTTTATGAAACCGTCCACGGAGTTTTTGACGGAGTCGATCACCTCAGCCGAACCGCTTTCGCTTTTTCCCTCAAAGCATTCAAGCAGACGGGTCTCGCCGAACAGATTGCGCTTTTCATCCTCCGCCTCGGTAACACCGTCCGTATACAGATAAACGATATCCCCGCGGGCGAGCTGAACGACGTTTTCCCTGTATTTCATATCCTTCATACCGCCGAGGACGAAGCCGTTTTTGATCTTCAGAAGTTCCGCTTTGCCGTTATGGAGCCAGACGGGAGGGTTGTGTCCTGCGCTGACGAAAGTGAGCGTCCCGTCGGTAACGTCAAAAACCCCGACCCACAGCGTTACGAACATTTCCGCTTCGTTCCGCGAGCAGAGAGCGTTGTTAGCCGTCGCGACCGCGTCGGACAGAGAAGGAATATCCCTGATACAGTTCTGCAAGGTGATCTTGGAAGAAGCCATAAACAACGCGGCGGGTACTCCCTTCCCCGAAACGTCACCGATAACGAACGCGAGGCGGGTCGGATCGACGAAGAATACGTCGTAGAAATCGCCGCCGACCTCTTTCGCGGCTTCCATCAATCCGCTTATATCAAGCTGTTTCACGCCAGGATAGTCCTCATTTATCAAGGGCAGAAGAGAATGCTGGATCACGTTTGCGACCTCAAGTTCCGATTTGAGACGGCTTCTTTCGATCGCGATGGAACGCTGTTTTTCCGTATATGTGATTATGACGATCATCATGGCAAAGCCGAGAGAGTTCACAAGGACGAACGGTATCGCGATCTGTTTTACGATACCGAGCGCCGTTTCAAACGGCTTGACCATAACGAGAACCACGCTCAAGTGAAAGACTTCCATCAATGCGCTGAGAAGCAAAGCAAAATACGGTTTCGCGATAAGCTTATGCCACTTGATCGAAAGCGCGCCGCATATCAAACCGATGCAGCAGGTGGCGACGACGCAGGCGTATGCTGTTATTCCGCCCATAGTCAGACGGTGCCCCCCTGCAATGATCCCCGCAATCAGCCCGCCGAGCGGGCCTCCGGAGAATCCGGCGAGCATAGGACCGATGTCGCGGACGGAAATGACCGCCCCGTTCAGATCAAAGCCCGAGATATTTCCGTATATCCCGAATACGCCGCCGAGCAGGCCGAAAAAGATCGCATACTTCCATTTTTTCTCGGCTTTGATGAATTTTGACAGGATATCGCTGCCTCCGATAAACGCGGAAACGATCAGTATAACGGCAAGCGTTCCGATCATTTTCGAAAACATCGCGCTCATATTTCCGATCATAACGTTCATTCCTTTTCTGAATAATCAACCCGTCCGTTTTTACGTTTTGATTTTACCATAAAAAAAAGGGTTTATCAATACGGCTCTCGGTTGAAATCAGCCGCGAACTGTGGTATAGTAACAGAAACGGCGGAGGTATCATATGAAGTACAAAACCGAACTGCACTGCCACACGGCGGAAGCGAGCAGCTGCGCCCACGAGACCGCCGCGGCAACGGTAGAGAAATACATACGTCACGGCTACGCCACCCTTGTGCTGACGAATCACTTATCACACGGCGAGCAGGAGGCGCACGGTCTTACGTACCGCGAGGAAGCGGAACGGGTATGGCGCGCCTATGAGCTGGCGAAAGAAGCCGCAAAAGACAGACTTAACGTACTTTTCGGCGTGGAACTTTGTCTTATGGGAGCGAGAAACGACTATCTTCTGTTCGGAGTAACGAAAAACTTTCTTCTCGAACACGAGGGGATCTTCTCCATGAGGGTATGGGACGTTCACGATATGTGCTACGACGAAGGGATCCTGATGATCCAGGCACATCCGATGAGAAACAATATGACGGTCATCGACCCTGAGAACGTGGACGGATACGAGGTCTTCAACGGCGATATGGATTCCGATTCGCAGAACGACGTTGCGCTCGCTCTGGCGACGTATCTGAGGGAGTCCGGCAAAACGCTGATCATGACCTCCGGCTCCGACCACCACAACCCGGACCACCTTCCGACCGGAGGAATAACGACAGACGAGCCGATCACGTCCATTGACCAGCTTATCGCGGTCCTGCGGTCCGGAGAATTCGGACTGATCAGAAGCGATCTGGCGTACCGCCGTCTGTGGGGAGCGAAGGCGAGAAAAGAATAAAACGCTCGGGCGGTCCTGAAGGACACGACCGTTATAAAAGCGGGAAACGTTCCTCTGCCGGCGTCAGACAGGGAATTTGACGCATCTCAAACGGAGCGCAAAAAAGGACCGCGTCATCGGGGCAACCCCTTGACGCGGTCTTTTCGTCTGAAACGAATCCTTATCAATAGCTTTTGAAATGCTGACTTTTCGACTCCAGAGCCGCGTGCGTGATCTCAGCCCAGGAATACTGGTTCATATATTCGCCGCGGTATGCATTCGTTCCTCTTCTGTTCCCTTTGAGCCATTCGTAATAATCACAGAATACGGCGTCTTTCAAAATACCGATGCTTCCCCGCTGCTTGACGATGATGTGTTCAT
This sequence comes from Clostridia bacterium, assembly GCA_017518975.1. Lineage (GTDB taxonomy): Bacteria > Bacillota > Clostridia > Oscillospirales > CAG-272 > RUG11130. Next base: position 27,073 of record JAFWTH010000025.1, on the reverse strand, counting down.
ATCCGAGTTCGCTCAGAGTGTTTTTCAGATCGTGTTTGAGCTGCTTGAGATAATTTGACTTGTCGTCGTCGTCCTCCCATAAAACAGCCATGATATCCCCGCTCGCCACGAGAGCTCCGTTGCGGTCCACAAGATAGGCGAGCAACTCTTTCGTCTTCTTATACTTGAACAAGACGGGAGAACCGTTGCAGAACACCTCAAAATCCCCGAAAGTCCGCAGCGTGATCCCGTCTTTCTTTCCGGCGGACGGATATCGAAGATCTTCCGTTTCACGCTTCAGTTTTTCGGGAGTCAACGGCTTAAGGACGTAACCGGACGCGTGCAGAGAAAACGCGTCGTACGCGTGGCTGTCCGCGGTAAAAAATTACGTTGCACGAGGGGAGCAGAGCTCTGATTTTCTTTGCGTACCCGATACCGTCTTTATCCGCGGGACCGATATTCAGGATCGCAACGTCAACGAGAGAGTTTCTGCAATATTCCAGAGCCTCTTCGTGAATGTCGAACCCCGTGACCGAAGCCCCCGGGACCGTCTCGCGTACCGAACTCACCGAACCGGCAAGCGCGTTTTTATCTCCGTCAACAACAATAATCCTCATTGGAATAACCTTCCTGTTTATTGTTTTTCAGGGGGTAATGTTACTTAATTGTAACCATTTGCGGTTACACCAGGGTTATACTATCTCCCCGCTTTTTGCGGAGCATCGCCGCCCGTCCGGACGTTTTTGCGCACGAACAACGCCACGGTACTTGAAAACAAAAAATTTTATGGTACAATTGGTATCGTAAGCCGTTCTTCGGGCGCGGGATACGGACCCGAACGCCTGTCACCGCTTCGGCGGAATACGCGCGACTTTATGAACCGCGTGGGATATACGGAGTTTTTGCCATGAACTTTTTCGACACTCTTGATAAAAAACCGAAAGTATGGAATATCGCGATCCTGACCGCGATCGTCGGGGCGGCTGTCGCCGCGCTCGTTTTCACCGGAGGAGATAAGTACGCCCTTGCGGCGTGCGCGATCGTCACGGTGTACCTCGCCGCCGTCATATTCCTTCTGGTCAGAGCGTTCTACAGGCAGCTGAGATACAATCTCTACTCATACAATACGATCTTCTATATCGGGTTCGCGATCTTTACGTATTCGATCTTTATTACTCACGTCGTTCTTCTGGCGAGGATAATCAAGTCGCCGGGAGTTTACGGGATCGATCAGATCGCCTACGTTCTGCTCAATTCGGCGAGGGATTATATCCTTTACTCCTTCCCCGTCGTCCTGATCTTTTCCGTCGGTCTGTGCGTCTCGAATATATCGCTTATCAGGCATGAGGGCTTCCGGCCCGTCAACCTGCTCGGGATCTTTTTGTCGGTCCTGCTCGTCGGTGGCGCGGTCTTCCTGTTCTTCTTCGACTACGAAGTATCGGGCAACGTCGACGAGGTAAGACTTCACGATCTTATCTGCTCTTTTCTGCGGACGGTTTATCTGTACGTCGAGTGTATGCTGATCGGTACTGTCGCCGCCAACGCGATCGCCGCGCGCGCCGAACCCGCTCCCGACCGCGATTTTCTCATCATACTCGGCTGCGCGATCAGAAAGGACGGAACGCCGACTCCCCTTCTCGCGGGGAGGGTCGACAGGGCGATCGAATTTTACGAAAAGCAGAAAAAGAAGACGGGAAAGGAACTCACGTTCATCACGTCCGGAGGCAAAGGGAGCGACGAGATATTGTCCGAAAGCGCGGTCATGAAGCGATATCTCATCGAGCGCGGGATCCCGGAGGAACGGATCGTCGAAGAGGACAAGTCGGCGGATACGTATCAGAATATGCAGTTCTCGAAGAAGAAGATCGAGGCGATCGATCCGAACGGAAAAATCGCCTTTTCGACTACGAATTTTCACGTTTTCAGAAGCGGGATATTCGCCCGGCGCTTCAAAATGCGCGCGATAGGCGTAGGAGCGAAGACGAAATGGTATTTCTGGCCTAACGCGTCCGTCAGAGAATTCGCTTGCCTGCTCACTAAGCACAAACTCAAACAGGCGATAATCTTTACGGTAATGATCGCAGTCTTCACAGGGCTGGTGCTGATCGTATACAGGTGAAAGGCGCCGCCGGGAAACCGGCGGCGTTTTATGTTTCCTTGTTATATTTGACATCGTCTGCCTTTAGTGTTAAAATAATACCGTTCGCGCGCCCGTGGCGGAACTGGCAGACGCGCCGGATTTAGGATCCGGTCCGAAAGGGTGCAGGTTCAAGTCCTGTCGGGCGCAAAAAAGGGCTTCGGCCCTTTTTTTGTGGACTTTTTCCCCGGAATATGCTATACTATCCAACGGCAAAAGCAATCAGACAGAAAGGATATAAACAACATGAAAAAAGGTATAGCCGCTTTGGTCGGCGCGGCTGTTGCCGCATCCGCTCTGTTCACGGCTTGCAGTCTTCCGTCTTCGGTAACGGATTATCTTTTTCCGGATGAAAAAGATTATACCGAGTACTCGGGAGAAAAGATCGAGATCGAAAACGACGAAGCTCTCTCACTCGACCTTGACTGGGTAGCCGGTGAGATCGAGATCAGGGAAGGCGAAAAGTTAACCGTCACGGAAGAAAACCTCAAAGGAACGTACTATCCGCTTTACTATACTGTCAAAGACGGCGCTCTTTGCGTCAAGTTCTGCAAATCGGGCACGCTCGGCAGAGTGATCGACGGGTGTTCCAAAAAAGTTATCGTCACGCTTCCCGAAGGAATGAACGATATCAAAGTCAATTCCGTTTCGGCGAAGGTCTACGTCGAATACGGCAAAAAGCTCGAAAACGTTACCGTAAACTCGGTGAGCGGGGACGTTACCGCTTCAGTCGGCAAGGTCGACAAGTTTACGTCTGACGTAGTCTCCGCGGCGGCAGTTATAATCACGTTTGAAGCCGAGGAAATCACATCCAATGCGGTAAGCGGAAACGTCAGGATACTCGGAGACCCGAAAGAAGTCAAGACACACAGCGTATCGGGAGACAGCCATATCTACGCCGGAAATAAGGATCTGAAATCCGTTAAGATCGATACGATCTCGGGAGACGCCGAGATCATGCTCGACGGCACGCGTGATTATTCGCTCGAGTACAATACGGTCTCGGGCAAGCTCACGAATGACGTCGGTGAGATCAAGAACGTGACGGGCGATAAGATCGAGATCAAGATGGATTCCGTGAGCGGCGACCTACGTTTCATGAAGACAGCGGATTGACACCGCGCTTGACAAACAGATCGATATAAGATACAATATATCGGCGCGGCAAAATGCCGCGCCGATGATATCGGGGTGTAGCGCAGTTGGTAGCGCGCTTGGTTTGGGAGCATGTAACACCTCCGGAGTCCAGACGAATTCCGTAATCCCGGGAAGCCCTGAAAATACTGGGGTTTCGGCGTTTTCTCTTCCCCGATTTTTACTCGAACATGGGGCTTTGACCACATGTTTGACCACAACGGCAGAAACCGAAAAAAAGAATATCCGGGTGTAGCTCAGTTGGCAGAGCGCTTGGTTTGGGACCAAGGGGCCGCTGGTTCAAATCCAGTCACTCGGAGTGAAAAGGCGGTTTTTGCCGCAAAAAAAGCCGCAGGGAGTGTCGCTCTGCGGCTTTACTTGAATTGTAACCTGTTCTTTAAGCATGTTACACTTGAAACGCTTGCTAAAATCTGCATTGCTCTGCAATGTGGGATTTCGGATATCGTAGAAATCAAATGGGAGAAGCAATAAAATGGCAAACTTCACAAAAAAAGCAATTGAAGCCTCTTTTATAAAACTTTTGACAGAACGACCGCTTTCTCAAATTACAGTCAAGGATATTGTGACTGATTGCGGAATCAATCGCAATACTTTCTATTATTATTTCGAAAATATTCCGAAATTAATTGAAACCGTCGTCGAGGAAGATGCAGCCACAATCATCCAAACATATCCTACGGTTGACAATTTCGGAGATTGTCTGCAAGCTGTGCTTGATACAGCCTTGTCTAAAAAACGGGCGGTTTTGCACATCTATCATTCGGTAAATCGCAATATTTATGAAATGTATCTTTGGAAAGTTTGCGATTATGCCATCGAAACTTATCTGTCTGCTGTACTAAAGGGACATAAAATTAAAGAAAACGATTTGAATATCATGAAAAATTATTATTCCAGTTTGGGATTCGGAATCGTTTCAAACTGGTTAAGGAACGATATGAGCGACGATATCCGTTCTGCTGTTGTACGACTTATGGATATCAAAAAAGGAATGCTCAAGGAAATGATCGACCGTTGCGAAGAAGCGTAAAGTCAGACAAACCGCAACGGTTTGTCTGAAGATCAGTCATTCACATATCCCCTGCCTGAAAATCAGGCAGGGGATATGTTTTTGTCCATTTACAAGCGAACGAAGGAACAATATACTGTATTTGTAAACGACGCGGTGATTATGAAGTCGGATGAGTGTGCGGGATGGCGGCAGACACCGATTATCATATGGATCCGCAAAGCGGACGAGCCGTTCTGACGAAAAAACAAAATACGGGAGGTATATGCTTTATGAAGATGCGTTCAGTCGTTCCGATGCGTATTGCCAAGATCGGATATATTATCACGTCGGTACTGTTTTGCATAGTCGGGATCCTGTTTATTGCAATGCCGGAAATATCGACACGAATTGTCGGGGTCGGTATCGGCGCTGTGACGATAGTTTTCGGCATCGCAAAACTGATCGGCTATTTTTCCAAGGATCTGTACCGGTTGGCGTTTCAATTTGATTTGGAATTCGGAATATTGATGGTGGTATTGGGGACGATCGTTCTTTTCCACCCCGAAAATCTGATGGCTTTTATTGCCGCTGCTTTCGGTATTGCCATTCTGTTTGACGGGCTGTTCAAAATTCGGATTGCACTGGATTCCAAACGTTTCGGTATCAAAGATTGGTGGCTTATTCTTTCTTTGGCAATTATCGCAGGAATCATAGGTGTTGCCCTTATTTTTGATTCTGCATTCGGCGCAGGGGTGCTGACAATTCTAATGGGCGTTTCATTTCTTTCCGAAGGGATACTTAATCTCTATACCGTCATCAGAACGGTTTTAATTGTCAAAAACCAGGCGCCAGATTATGTTGAAACAGATACAATTGAATTTTTCGAAAAGGATAGGTGAAGATCATGCGTTTTGCAAAGGCGGTAGTAAAGCACCGCATCCTGATCCTGATACTGACGGTTATTCTTATGATACCGTCGGTTATCGGCATGATTAATACCCGAGTAAACTACGATATGCTGACGTATCTGCCGTCGGATATGGAAACGGTTATCGGTCAGAATGAACTGCTGAAGGATTTTGATAAAGGCGCTTTTACGTTTCTGATATTCGAGGATATGCCAAACAAGGACGTGGCGAAGCTGAAAGAAAAGATCGAAGCCATTGACCACGTAGATACTGTTCTTTGGTACGATTCTCTTGCAGATTTATCCATCCCGATGGAGCTGCTGCCGGATTCGGTTTTCAAGGAGTTTAATTCCGATCATTCTACAATGATGGCAGTGTTCTTCGATACGGGAACGTCGGACGGACTTACAATGGACGCAGTGGAGGAGATCCGTTCCGTCTGCGGAAAACAGTGCTTTGTTTCCGGTATGACGGCGCTTGTCGTGGATCTCCGTGACCTTTGTGAAAAAGAGGAGCCGATATACGTAGGTCTTGCCGTGGTGCTTGCCTGCGTCGCTATGGTCGCTTTGCTTGACGGTTGGCTTATTCCTTTTGTGTTTCTTGCCTCTATCGGCGCGATGATCATTCTCAACCTCGGAACGAATATTTTCTTCGGTGAGATTTCTTACATAACCAAGGCGCTTTCCGCCGTTCTCCAGCTTGCCGTGACGATGGACTATTCCATCTTTCTTTGGCACAGTTATAACGAGCAGCGGGAAAAGTATTCTGACAACAAAGAGGCAATGGCGGTTGCCATCAAGGAAACTCTTACGAGTGTGGTCGGGAGCTCCATTACAACGATCGCCGGCTTTGTGGCCCTGTGCTTTATGAGCTTTACCCTGGGCCGCGACCTCGGGATTGTTATGGCAAAGGGTGTCTTACTTGGCGTGATCGGCTGTGTAACCGTGCTTCCGTCGCTGATCCTTGTACTTGACAAACCGCTTCAGAAAACGAGGCATCGCTCGATCATCCCGCCCATGGGAAAGTTTGCGAATGGTGTTGTAAAGGCTTTTCCGGTGTTTCTCATCATTTTTGCAATTCTCGTAGCCCCCGCTTATTACGGATACAGCAAAGCGAACGATGAAGTGTATTACGATATGGGAGAGTGCCTGCCGGAGGATATGAATTACGTGATATCCAATTCCAAACTTCGTGAGGACTTCGATATTGCTTCTACTCACATGATCCTTGTTGACAGCAAGCTCCCGGCAAAATCCGTCAAGAATATGATATCCGAAATGGAAGACGTTGACGGCGTGAAATACGTTTTAGGCCTTGAGTCGGTCGTCGGCTCCCGTGTGCCGGAAGAAATTCTGCCCGACAGCGTAAAATCCATTCTTGAAAGCGATCGGTGGAAACTGTTACTTATTAACTCCGAATACAAAGCAGCAAGTGATGATGTAAATGAGCAGATTGACAAGCTTAACACTGTCCTTAAAAAATACGATGAAAACGGCATGCTGATTGGCGAAGCCCCGTGTATGAAGGATATGATCGAAACGACGGGACACGATTTTGCCGTCGTTACCGCTGTATCAGTTATCGCGATATTCCTCATCATTCTGCTCGTGGAAAAGAGTATCTCTCTCCCGTTCATCCTGATTGCTGTGATCGAAGTCGGCATATTCATCAATCTCGGTCTGCCGCATTATCTCGGTCAGAGTATGGCGTTTATCACGCCGATCTGTATCAGCACGATTCAGCTCGGCGCTACCGTCGACTATGCAATTCTGATGACGACACGTTACAAAGCAGAACGAATTGCGGGCAGAGATAAGAAAAATGCCGTTTGGACGGCCCTCTATACGTCCATTCCGTCCATCATCGTTTCCGGTATGGGCCTGTTTGCAGCAACATTCGGTGTTGCACTTTATTCGGACATCGAAATCATCAGTTCAATGTGTATGCTCATGGCAAGAGGAGCTATTATCAGTATGCTCCTTGTCATCTTCGTTCTGCCGGCGTTGTTTATGTTGTTTGATAAAATCATCTGTAAAACAACTCTCGGTATGACTAAAATAAAACCTATAAAAACGGAGGTCTCTATCAATGAATAAGCCATCATTCAAAATAACGGCAATTATCTTATGCGCCGTTTTATGCCTTTCGAGTGTCATTACGGTGTTTGCCCTGACAAACGATAAAACCGAAGAGCAAAAAAAAGATGCGGTCACATCAACAACCACCGCCAATACAGATAAAGACTCAACGAAAGATGAAACTGTGTATGTCTTGGCAGGAGCCGACGGTTCTGTTCAGAAAATTATTGTAAGCGACTGGATAAAAAATGCTTTAGGCGCTGCTTCCATTACCGATTCCACCGGGCTTTCCGATATTGAAAACGTAAAGGGCAATGAGTCCTACACAATCAGCGGAAACGCCAAGGTTTGGGATGCACAAGGCAACGATATTTACTATCGAGGCAATATTGAAAAAGAACTGCCCGTAGGCATGACTGTCACCTACACGCTCGATGGCAAGAAAGTTTCCGCCGATGAGATCGCGGGTAAGACCGGCAAAGTAAGCATTCGATTTGATTACGATAACAGACAGTATGAAATGGTAAAAATCGACGGTAAAGAAGAAAAGATTTATGTTCCTTTTGCGATGCTCACGGGTATGCTTCTTGATAACGAGCATTTCCGCAATGTTGAAGTAACAAACGGTAAGATTATCAACGACGGCGATCGCACGGCAGTCGTGGGAATTGCACTTCCCGGATTACAGGAAAATCTCGGCATCAGCAAAGACAAACTTAACATTCCCGATTACGTGGAAATCACTGCGGACGCTTCCGACTTCAGTTTTGGAATGACCGTTACGTTTGCCACCAATGAACTGTTCAATAACTTTAATACATCAAAGCTTGATTCTGTCGACGACCTGACAGGTTCCATAGGAGAACTTTCCGACGGAATGAAGCAGTTGCTTGACGGATCGTCAGCACTCTATGGTGGACTTACTACACTGCTTGACAAATCGAAAGAGCTTGTATCCGGGATCAACCAGCTTGCTGACGGTGCGAAAGTTTTGAAAGACGGTGCTGTTTCCGTTGATGACGGTGCAGGACAGTTGAAGGCAGGCGCTGCAGAACTGGCTGGCGGTCTTAATACTTTGAAAGGTAACAATGACACGCTCAACGGCGGAGCCAAGCAAGTTTTTGAAACCTTGCTTTCTACCGCAGAAACGCAGATCAAAGCCGGCGGCATTTCGGTTCCCACTCTTACCATTGATAATTACGCTCAAGTGTTGACCGGTGTGATCAATTCTCTTGACGAAACCTCTGTATATAACCAGGCACTCGCACAGGTCACTGCCGCCGTGGAGAACAACAGACCGCTTATCGTAGAAAAGGTTACGGCTGCCGTTCGTGAACAAGTGGCTGCCGGAGTAACCGCCGCCGTTCGTGAACAGGTTGCGGCAGGTGTGACCGCCGCCGTGCGCGAGCAGGTTTCTGAGCAAGTGATCGTTGCCGCTGCCGGAATGAGCAAATCCGATTACGAAGCTGCCGTTTCCGCAGGAATGATTCCCGCAGAAACGCAGAATTCCATTTCCGCTGCAATTGAAGTGCAGATGCAGACAAATGAAGTTAATGCACTGATTGAATCCAATATCACGGCAAAAATGGAAAGTGACGAAATCAAGGCGACCGTAAAAGCAAACACCGACGCGCAGATGCAGACCGAAGCAATTCAGAAAACGGTTGCGGATAATGTTGAATTGCAGGTAAAACAGGCAATTTCCGAAAACATGGCTTCCGATGAAGTCAAAGCAAAGCTTGCGGCTGCATCTGAAGGTGCAAAATCAATCATTTCTCTGAAGACCTCTCTTGACAGCTACAATGCATTCTATCTCGGACTTTTGACTTATACAAATGGTGTTGCCTCTGCCGCAGACGGGGCCATATCTCTTGCTTCAGGTGCCTCCGATCTTAAGGATGGCACGGCTCAGCTCAAAGCCGGAGCCGCTGCACTTTTCGATGGTATCCTGCAGTTAAAAAACGGAGCCCCTGCTTTAGTTGACGGCGTATCTCAGCTGAAAAACGGAGCAATGCAGTTAAGCGACGGACTGAAGAAGTTCAACGAGGAAGGCGTTCAAAAGATTATTGAGCTTGTGGACAACGATATGAAAGGTATTGTTACTCGCTTGAAGGCAACGATAGACGTATCAAAGAATTACCGAAATTTCTCCGGCATCAGCGATGATATGGGAGGTCAAGTCAAATTCATCTATCGTACAGAAGAAATAAAATCCAAGTAAGCAATACGGCGGCGGGGATTCAGCCCCCGCCGCCGTCCATTTATTATGTGTATATCAAATCATTATTGACTGTTTTCGTTGTCTGCCTTTTTTCTATAGAAGAACATAACACTCGAACCTTCGCGTTTGCCCGGTGACAATCAAATCCGCCGCATTTTAGCAAACGCGACGACTCCTGTTATTCCGAAAAAAAGACGAGACTTTCGCCCCGCCTTTTATTATTGATTTTACTGCAGTCGGTTCAGTTCGGACAGTTCATAGAACAGCTCAATGTGATCGAGATACGTCCGCTCCGTTGCAATCCCCTTGCCCACGGCTATCTTGAAATACTTGAAGTTATACGCCTCGAATACTTCAAAGGGAATATATTCCGCCCATTCGTCGTACGTGTAAAGACCGTATTTCTCAATACTCCGGTTCACGTCCTCTTCGTCGTACTTCAGATCCTTGCCGTAAGCGAAGTAGTTATAGGTTCCGGCAGCCGACGGGATACTGAGCAGTCCGTTCGTGATACAGCTCAGATTCGACACGCCCCAGGTTCCCCAGCATTCGGAGTAACCCTCGAACGCTCTTGCTCCGGTCAGCGTCACGTAATTCGTATTTTCAGTTCCCTGCTCGTATTTGACGAATCTGTGTCCGATGAATTCCGAACAGTTTTCCGGAGTGATATCCACGTATTTCATCAGATCGAGGTCGAAGAACGTATGCCCCATAACGATCTTGATAAACGACCCGTCGGAGAACGTCAGATCGACCAGCGGATACTTACCGTACCCGTGATCGAACACCGCCAGAACGGGCGTCGGAACGTACTCGCCGCTTTCGTGATCGAATGCGAGCAGCATATCGTTTTCCGACAACTCTTCTATCGGCTTCTGAGATCCGTCCGCGAGAGTTATGAGCGTTCCCTCCGCGACGCAGCTGGTTCCGGCTTTTTTATCCGGGAAATAGTAACCTACAAAGTAGTGATACACGTTGCCCGCCGTGTCTGTATAGATATATTCGATAACGGGAGTCGTCTGAGCCCTTGCATTGTTCGAAGCATTCGTGCTTTTGAAGTAAAGCTTATCGCTGTTCACTACCGGCGTCAGATCGGGAATCGACGCCGACGACCAGGTCAAAGCCGATTTCAATCCGCTCTCAACATATGACAGATGGCCGTCCGCCAAAGACAGAGTGGAGGAGCCGTACGTTACGGGATCGTTATTCTCATCCCGATCCGTTACGGTCACCACGCCGTCAAATATCGGGCACCATGTCCACATATTGCCTCCGGTCAACTGTTCGCCGACAGGCGTCAGCGTCAGATTCCCCGTTGCGGAGGTGGAATAATACGTTCTCACTATCGGATAGTAGACAGTCTGTCCGCCTAAGGTCTTTTTCCCGATCACATTGTTCTCGGTCGCGCCGACGTCCGGCATAACGTATGTCACGTTGTTCGCGGTAACGGTCCTGGACCCGTTTCCGTTGAAGTCAAACGCCGCGGGGTCGATATCGTCCTGAGATACCGTGACGCTGATCTTTACGCTCTTCGTATAGACCGCCTCGTACGACTCGATCTCACCGTCTGCTCCGTAACGGTAGTTATACGGGTCGACGTACCGATAAGTAAGCGTATGTTCGCCCTCGGCGCTGATCGTGACGCCATCCGATACTGCGAAGTATTCCCCACCGTCCAGTTTTACCGTCGGAACGAGCACTTTCCCGTTCTTGATAACGGTGAGGATATTCGGATCGAAGCTCTTCGATCCGCCATCGGCAAATCCCATCCGGATGCACGAAGAAGCGCTTTCCCAATAGCAGTAATCGGGGCTGCCTCCGGTCTTTGCCTGATAGTTCTTTTTGCCCGCCGCAGTAGGATATTCAAAGCTTGCCGTCGGGGGAACGGGATCCTGCGCGAGCGTAACGCCGCCATCCCACTGCGACGGAGCCGCAGCCGGTGAGGAGCAGAGATATCCGGTATATCCGAGCATTCTGACAGTCTCCCACTCATATCCCTGCGGCGCCGTGATATTGTCCTCCCCAACGTTTGAACTCAGGGAAAGGATACCCGCGTTGACCCACTGAGTCTCGCCGTCGTCGTAGACGAATCCGCCGTTGATCGAGAACATATTATTATACGCCGAATAAGCGGTGCTGACCGCATTGTCTCTCTGGTTCTTTGCCAGCATATTATACTGAGTCAGACTGTCGTTAAGGATCGTGATGCTTTCGGATCCGTTCATGTTCTCGTAGTATAACACGATCCCCAGCCCGACGATCACTTTCCCATCGCCCAGAGCGTCGTTGTCCGATACCTGATTGACCGTGGTCAGCCCGTTGATCGTAACGCGAACGCCGCTCCTGATATCAAGGTTGCAGAAAGAACCGCCCCTGAGCGTGGTATTATTAAATACCAGATCAGCGCCGCCGCGGGCACGAACGGGAGACGCACAGTTGGATATATAACTGTTCGATATCGTACAGTTCCCGCCGTTTACCAGAACGCACGGGTAATTGTAATCAGCCGTCCTAACCGCTCCGTAATCCGGATAAACCGCTCCGATAATACGTATATTGTCAAGAGAGGCGTTATTAAGACTTATGACATAGTTGCTGTTCTCATATCCATTAGGATCGCCGTATTTTCCCTCTGTAACATCGAATGTGAAGCCGTTACCGTAAAGCGAGGCGTTGCTCAGGGGAAACTTTCCGCCTTCAGACATCGTAATATCGTTGAGCAGTACGCAATTGGAATTTGTCAGTTCGCCGTAAGACGTGACGTTCTTGCCCGCGACTATCTCGAGATCCATCGTATACGGGACACCGTCCTCGCCTTCCCTGACACTGATCCTGATCGGACCGGAACCGGTGAATTTCAGCGTCGACTGGGTCCAATCGGCGGAATTCTTTGAATACGTCGGATCCGCGCTGACGTTTGATCCCGCGTTCGGCGTGACGGTAATGATAACGTTTTGCGAATCAGCGATTCCGTTGCCTTCATATTTGAACAGCGCACCGAGTTTCACCGCGTTCGAGTTACCCACGCGGTAAATAAACCCGTCGCTTGAGAAGTTGTCGCTGTGCGTGAAAGGCGACACTTCCCCGGCAGGTATCGCCACTGTTTTCGAGTCGGTATATTCGTTCCCGCAGAACTCAACGGACGCCGTATACTTACCTTCTCCCCCCACTCCGGGCTGAGGTTCGGAAACTACCGAATAATCAATTCCATCGTCTTTCAGAGTTTCGCTGCCGCCGCATCCCGGACACGTGAAGACTGCCTGCGCGGAAGTGTATCCTTCCTCGTCGCTGCCCGTCCAAGTCCAAACGGGATCGCCGTAAACGTGGCCGAGCGGGCCGATATAGTCATCAACGTAGTCGTCGCCGCAGCGCGAGCAGATGAAGATCGTATATCCCTGCTCCGTGCAGGTAGGCACGGTCACCTCCGCGGCGTAGTCGTGACCGAGTGCCGCGACGGTCTCCTGAGCGACGAGGACTTCGTTGCATCTCGCGCAGTGTTTGCCTTCGGTAAGTCCGGTCTCGGTGCAGGTAGGAGCGACTGCCGCGTCGATCACTTCATCGTGGCCGAGCGCCGCAACGGTCTCCTGTGCGACGAGGATTTCGTTGCATCTTGCGCAGTGTTTGCCTTCGGTAAGTCCGGTCTCCGTGCAGGTAGGAGCGACTGCCGCGTCGGTCACCTCATCGTGGCCGAGTGCAGCGATCTCAACTTTCGTCGTATAACCGCACTTCGGGCATGCTTCGTAAGCATTCCATCCGGATTCGGTGCAAGTCGGCTCTTTCGCTTCATAATGTACAAGCTCATGTACGCAGCCGTATCCCGCCGTCGTCATATCCGAATACAGAGTCCGGACAGCACCGCTGCCGTCTCTGACAATAATATACGCTTTTACGAAATATATCCTGTCAGGATCCGAATATCTGATTGAGAACGTGTAGATCGCTTCGTTTATGGTGAAACCCGTAACGTGTTTCTTTGTATCTTCCGCGTCGAGTACCAGTTTGTCGGATCCGTCCTCGCCTCCGTATATTCCGGCATTCTTACTGTAAATGAAACCGAATTCCATTACTGTATAATCGCTCGGAGCATAGTAACGAGCAGTATTCATCAGAATGTATTTTTCGTTTTCATATACCGAGGACGTCCCCGTGATCGCGACTACCGGCTCTCCGGTCGGCTCTTCCGTACCGTATACCGCCTTCAGTTCCGCTACCCCGGGATTGACACAGAGTACTCTGTAACTGTTACTGTAACTGACTATCGTCCCGTTGAGTTCCCAGTACTGGAATACGTAGTCGTCTATCTCCGGTGCGACAAACGTCTTGGAATCACCCGTCCCGAGAACGTAGGATTCGCTTTCCCTCAGCGCGGTCTCCCCGTCGGTGTATTCAACGTTGACAGTATATTCCTCGCCGTTCTTTACGTAGCCGGGTACTACGATGACAGAGTTGGTTCCCGTCATCGCCGCCCAGATAGCGGACTCCGTCGCCTCGACTTCCGTCGGGGTGTTGCCGTCGTCGCCTGCTATATACCACCCTTTAAATATATATCCTCCTCTGATCGGCGGATTGGGCGGATAGTATATCGGCTGACCGGTCGCATACGTCCTTGAAAGAAGAACCTGCTTGAATGCGTTACGGAATATGACCATTGCGCTTTCATCGGTCATTCCGGCCCGGGCATAATAGGACGTTATCTCCGTATCGGATGCCAGCGCGAACGAGAAATCCTTGCTTGTGGAGAGAATATTCCCGGACGAGTTCACCCAGTACAGAAAATCCTTCGACTCGTCGCGGAAGGACAGATACATCGTCTCTCCCGCGTTGTACACGGCGGTGTACATATCGCTCTGCATCGCGCCGTTATTGACGACAAACAGCGAACCGTGTACTGTCAGATTGAATAGAGTACCGTCCGTGATCTCGAAAAGAGCCACGAGACTCCTGTCCTCCGTTACGGTGAACGTGTAACTCTGACTTCCGCTGAGCGTGTTCGCAAACGAAGTATCCGCCGCGTCGTACCAGCCGATGAAACGGAATCCCTTGCGAGGAAAAGCGGTTACTGTCACGCTTTCTCCGTCTCCGTAGGATCCGCCTCCCGACAGTCTGCACACCGTCGCCGCGGAATCCGCTGTCCTGGACGTCAGCGAAACGGTCCGTGCGTCGGAACCTTCTGCAAATACGGTGAAACTCAATGCCGTAATCGCAGATATCAGCATTATTACAGTCAGTATAATCGCTGATAATTTCTTACATGCAGATTTCATATCTCGTCCTCTTTCGAAAATGGTATTGAAAAAATGATTATCCGGGCGCCGTGTAAAAACGCACTGTACAGTATATTTAGTGTACTATATATTGTATATAATGTCAATAAAACCGGGCGGACGATCGACAGATCATCCGCCCGGAACTCTCGTTCTTACTGATTATCTTCTTTCTTTTTCTTCTTTTTGCCGATCAGGACTGCCGAGCCGGCGGCGATACCGCCCACAGTAGCGACTCCGCAAGGGATCGCCCAGGGAAGAACGCTCGCTGCGTTCCCTTTTTCGCCGTCCTCGCCTTTCGCCTTTTCAGGAGGTTCGCGCCCGTCCGTATCCGACCCGTTTTCAGGCGCGGAGGAAGCGTCTTCCACCGTATCCGATCCGCTTTCCGGATTGTCCGATTCGCCGTTCGAGGCTTCGGGATCTCCTGAGGGTTCCTCGTCGGTATCGTAGACGTCGCCGCCTCCGATCGGCGTCTCATCCTGTCCGGGCCCGCCCGGAGTTGTCCCACCGGGAATCGGTTCGGGCGTCTTTCCGGATTCAGCGTCCGGAGAAGACTTGCCGCCCGACGGTTCGCCCGGCGTGTTTGCCGGAGTCGGCGTCGTGCCGTTTCCGTTCCCGTTTCCGTTCCCGTTTCCGTTCCCACTTTCCGACGTCTCGTCCGGGATCGCAGGAATCGGCACGTTGCCGTTTATGAGGTCGGTGGGAGTTTTCTGGGGATGGTCGGTATTCGCGTTGTATACGACCGTTATCCCCTCCGCGATCGCGCCATCCTCCACGACCGTTATCGTGTCCGGGAGATTGAGCTTTTTGAGGTACTTGTTGCCTGTAAAAGCTCCCGCCGCGATCGTGTTGACCGGAATACCGGCGATGATCGCCGGAACGGTCACCTCATCGTCCTTTCCGAAGCAGTTGATTATTGTGATCGACTCGTTCTCTACCGTGTAATGCAGCGTCCCCTCGGTGTAGACGGTGTCGTCAGCGGAGACGAAGACCGACAGCGGGATAAGCAAAAGAAGCGCTGTTACGATTGCGATGATTTTCTTCATAACGTGTTCTCCGATCAATGTGTGTGCGGGATATTGCCGCGGGCCGCGCAAGGCGACCCGCGGCAAATCAGTTCAGTTTACGGTTCGCGTTTGTCCGCGACGTATCTGTCGATCAGATATTCGAGCCATTCGGGAGTCATAAGGCCCTTTCCGAGTGATACGGACAGATACTGCGCAGGATACTGCGAGTACTCTTCGTAGGTCATATAGTCCTCGAAGAAGCTGTAATCAAGCAATCCGTATTCTGCGATATCGGCAGCTTTTGCATCCTCGTCATACTTCAGATCCGCGCCGTAAGCGAAGATGTTGAACATACCGTTGATACCGCCGGGCATCGACAGGAAGCCGTCGGCGATGAAGTTCAGGTGGTAGACGCTCGGGAAGCTGAAGCATCCGGTCGTCTCCACGGTGACGTACGCGTCGGTGAGAGTGACGCTCTCCGTGCCGTAAACTCCGCCGTCCTCGGTGACCTTGACGAAGCTGTGACCGATGAAGTCTTCGAAGTTGTCCTCGCGGATATAGACGTACTCCATCAGATCGAGGTCGAAGTAACCGTGCTCGTAGATCAAGCGTGTGACGCTGCCATCGGAGAATTCGAGGTTGACGATGCTGTAATCATCAATTTCATCAGCTTCGAAGAAGATGATCCCCGCGGTGTCGAAGCATCCGGTCTCGTGGTTGAAGACGAGGACTTCGTCGTCAACGGTCACTTCCTCGACAGGTTTCTTCGTACCGTCAGCCATTGTGATCATAGTGCCGGAGGGGATGCAGGAACTGCTGCTAGATTTGAAGTTTGCTGTAATAGTTACATTGTCTGTTATCTTAGAAGGAACATTGGACCAGCTATCGAATGAATAATTACTATTAGCTGTTGCCGTAACAGTTGTACCATTGATAGTAAGCTTGTTGCCATTCGTAGAAACAGTTGTATTATACGGAACGTTCGCTATGGAAGTCTGGCTGACCGAACCGTTGCTTCCTGCTATAATCGTAACCGTATATGTCTTTATTGTCCACTGAGCGTAAATCGTGCAACTTGACGAAGGAGTATAACTTGCGCCAGCATTGCCGACTTTTGTGCCGCCACTTGACGCAGTGTACCAACCATTGAACGTGTAACCTGTCCTTGTAGGCGTAGGAAGAGTTATCGAGCTTCCGGGAGCACAAATCGCGTTGGCAGGAGAAACGCTTCCGCTGTTTGCATTGAAGGTCACAGTATACGTCGTCCAGTGAGCGTATAGAGTTATCGGTTCAGTCGGTTCGTAGTTTGCTCCAGCTACACCGATAAGATCACCACCATCCGCCGCGGAGTACCACCCATCAAACCTATAATTCGTCCGGGTCGCGTTGGGAAGCGTGATAGGGGTCACGTGGTCGTACGTTGCACTGTTCGTGCCTGCGGTACCGCCGTTGCCGTTGAAGGTGACGAGGATGTTGTCGGACCACTGAGCGAAGAGTTCGATATCGGCAGTCGGCACATAGGAGTCGCCGCCTGTACCGACCTTTGTTCCGCCTTCAGCCGCCGTGAACCAACCTTCAAAGGTCTTGCTGCCGTTGGTCGGCGTTGGAAGAGTCAGAGCAGTTCCGGTATAGACGAAGCTGTCCGGACTGACCGTACCGCCGTTGGCGTTATATATTACGGTGTACTTAGGACTCAAGTGAGCGTAGTAGGTCGTGTCAGCTGAAGGCATCGTGAAGGAGTCGCCCGCGTTGCCTATCTTCGTACCGCCTTCTTCAGCCGTATACCAGCCTTCGAGCCAGCTGACTGCGTGCGTCAGCGACGGAAGAGTACTGCTCGTACCCGCGCCGCCGGAAACAGTCGAGACGATCGTCTCTTCGGATGAGAAACTTACCGTGACGTTTTTCGCCCAGATAGCGTAGAGAGTCGTGGAACTGGAGAAAGTCATGCTGTCCCCGGCGTTTCTCGCCGTGCCGGTACCGTCCGCCTTGGTGTTCCAGTTCTGGAAGGTGTAACCCTCTCTGGTCGGCGTCGGAAGGGTCGCCGGTGAAGTACCGGTATACGACGGGCTTACCGTTCCTCCCTGAGCGTCGAACATCAGGAACTTGTTGGACGACAGGTTACTAAGCGAGTAACTCGTGCTAGTTGTCGTTGATGTAAACCCGCGCTTACCATACGTGACTGCGACTCCATTTCGGCCTGTATACGTATAGGAAGTAACGTTCCAGGTCGCCGCGGTCGGGTTGTTGTATGCTTTCGAACCGCACATCAGGAACTTGTTGTTGTACTTCTTGAACTGAAGCGTTCCCGAGTTGTACGGCGCAGCGCATTTGATCACCAGCTTGGTACCGTCCGGGAAGTTGATCGTGAAGCCGGTCTTGTTGTCGCTGTCGGCAACAACGGATGAAATGTTGTTCAGGAACGAGGCCTGATTGCTGCCGTCGAGAACGGTATATGCATTTCCGTCATCGTCGTAGTCCGTGATCGTCATATAGTCGAAGATTTGTGCAGCAGGAATATAGTCAGGGTCAAATCCTGAACCAGCCGACCCCCAAATCATAGTACCGTTGGTCTGCGTTACCGTGATCACGGCGTTGGGAGCGACCTTCTTCACTGCTACGTTGACAAGGATCGTCTTGGTATAATTGGCAGTTGTCGTCGTACCAAGATCCTTGTCGTAAACCGGCACACCATTATACTGATAAGTTATGACGTACTCCCCTGCTTCGTTGAAAGTAACGCTTGTTCCGGACATTGTTACAGTTGCGCCGCTGCTCTTCTTTGCGCAGGTGATCGACGTAGGCGCGATGGACTCAGTCCCACCGTACTTTGTGAAGGTTGCGTAATCAGCGGTGTTGATGGTCTTGCTTCCACCAGTCAGGAACTGGATCTGGAGCACGCCGTAGGCATCCTTGTAACAGTGATTGTCCCCACCGGCCGCAACGTTATCGCCGCTCGGAACAACCCATGAGAACACCGGTTCGTAAGGAATCTGCGTGCTCGGCACGTACGCAGGTTCGGAATAACTCGTCTCAAGCATAGAGGAATCTGTATTCTCCATTGTGTAGACGTATCCGTCCTGTCCTGCTAAAGACGCTGTCATACCGGAATAATTCCTCTTGTCAGCGCGGTTATCAATGATACTGCTTGCACCAACACTCGAACTCATTGAAACGATACCGGTATTGACGTACTTCCTGCCGCCTGACGTGAACTGATACTTACTGTATGACGAATTGAACATCGCGTTCTTGAGCGTGTTAGCATAAGTATTGCTCATGCTTGCATTATCCGCAACGAAGTTGTGCTGATTCAGCGTACCGTTGATCGTAATAGAACCTGTCGTACAGTCCGCACTGAATACGATACCCAGACTGTTTTGAGTATTGACAGTGGTCAGGTTTTCAACGATAACGCTGCCGCTCTTTATTTCCATATTGCCGAGCAGACCGCCTGAAAGAATTGTGTTACTGACGTATGCGGTACTCTTGATACGCAGCGGAGACGACGCTCCGGTGATGCGGCAGTTGGAAATATAGTTGGTTCCGCCTTCACTCAGGACAGTTGAACCGTAATAATTATTATTGTAACTGCCCTGATAAGTCGTGAACTTCGGACCGATTATAACGGCGTTGTCAATGCTCGAGTTCGTCAGGCTGATCATACCGTGACCCATAGAACTGATATTCGAGCCGGTGACGTCGATCTCATATCCGTTGCCGTACAGTTTCTTTCCGTTCAGGTACAACGCTGGATTCGTTCCGGAGCTTGCGCCGACTTTGACGTTGCCGAGAAGAACGATGTTAGCGTTTCCGTTCAGCGTTGCGCCGGCAGTGAAGTTGTTACCGGTAACGACCTCGAGATTGAGAGTGTAATGTTCTCCGGTATTCTCCCAGATCTCGACGCTGACAGGACCTTCGCCGGTGAACTTCAGCGTGGAAGCCTTCCAGTCGGAAGCAGTCACCGTGTAAGTGCAGTTAGCAGTGCTGCCTGCTTCTATTCCGCGAGTCGGTTCGGTGTATACGCTGGAATTAGTTTCAACACCGTTTACCTTGATCTTGACGTCAGCTGAATTAGGAGTATCTTCCGTGCTGAACAGCGTACCGAGCGTCACGGCATTACCGTTACCTACTCTGTAGAGGTAAGAATCGACGTGCGCGAGGTTTGCACTGTTGGTGAAGGTCGCGCCGTGGGATTCCTCCCAGTTAGCAGTATACGCGCGGTCTCCCGTGCTACCCTTCGCGATCGTTACCGTCTTTGTCGGTTCACTGTTATCCGCCCATGTCCAGCCGGTAAAGGAATAGCCGCTTCTCGTCGGGTTGTTCAGCGTGAACGTTTCAGTTTCGACAGTGTAACTTGTCGGGTTATCCGTCGCAACAGTACCTCCGGCGTGATCATAGGTGATCGTGTAAGTGATCGGCGTTCTCGTCGTGTCGGTGTACGTATGGTTATTGTAACTTACCGTCGCAGTGTAGACAGTGTAGCCGTCATTCGCACCGGTTCCGGTGGCGGAAGTGATCGCCTCGCCGGTCGCCGTCTCGTCGTGAGTATGGTTGCTGTTGTTCGCACAGGTAAACGTTGCCGCCGCGGAAGTCGTTCCGGTCCACGTCCATTCGGGTTCGCCCCAGCTATGTCCGGTTGCCACAACCGGCGTATCTGTGTAACTATTCCCACATCGTGAGCAAGTATGCGTGGTGTAACCGGCCTCGGTGCATGTCGGGGCGGTCACAACGGCATTATAGCTATGTCCGAGTGCTGTCGTCGGAGTATCCGTGTAGTTGTCGCCGCAACGCGAGCACGTATGCGTGGTGTAACCTGCATCGGTGCAAGTCGGAGCAGTTACGACTGCAGCGTAGTCGTGGCCGAGAGCAACTACTTCGCGAGTCTCGGTTGCTCCGCAACGCGAGCAGGTCCGGGTCTCTTCACCGAACTCCGTGCAGGTAGGAGCAGTCGTTAATGCCCACTCGCCGAAGTCGTGACCGAGCGGATCAACGTCGCGGGTCTCGATTTCGCCACAACGAGTGCATTCACGGGTCTCTTCACCCTTAACCGTACAGGTAGGAGCAGTTGTCTGCGTCCATTCGCCGAAGTCGTGACCAAGCGCCGCTACTTCAGTATCCGTGTAGCTGTCCTGGCAGCGCGAGCAAGTGTGCGTCGTGTAACCGCCAGCGGTGCAGGTCGGTGCAGTAACAACTGCAACATAGTTGTGACCGAGCGGGTCAACGTCGCGGGTCTCGATCTCGTCACAACGAGTGCATTCACGGGTCTCTTCACCCTTAACCGTACAGGTAGGAGCGGTTGTCTGCGTCCACTCGCCGAAGTCGTGACCAAGCGCCGCTACTTCAGTATCCGTGTAGCTGTCCTGGCAGCGCGAGCAGGTGTGCGTCGTGTAACCGCCCGCAGTGCAGGTCGGTGCAGTTACAACTGCAACGTAGTCGTGTCCGAGTGCGTTGACGTAGTCTGCAACGTAGCTGTCGTTGCAGCGCGAGCAGGTATAAGTCGTATAACCCTGCTCCGTGCAGGTCGGTGCGGTCACGACCGCACTGTAAGCGTGTACGCAGCTTATTGACGTGGGAGTGCCGAACGTGTAATCCTGAGATTTGATAACAACGTCGCCGGAGGTCGCGTTCCAGATCACCAGGTCGACCGTAATGCTCTTGCCGATGTTAGCGTCGGAAAGGTTGAATACGCCGCAGGTGAAATCGTGAACGAAATCAAGGACGGTTTCGTAGGTCAGTTCAAATCCCATTATCGAAAGGAGTTTTACAGAGTCGCCCTCATCCATATCCAGCGGGGATATGAACGCCACGTCCTCTTCCCCGTACGCTCCGTACAGGCCGAAGGAACCCGCATCTACGTCGTTGTTGAACGTGATACGGTAATCGCAGTTCCATTCGCCGTAATAAGCCAGCTGATCCGGGTTCGGATCGACAGCTGCAAACTCATAGACGGTCTCAACGAGGTCGACCGTTTTGTTGATCTTTCCGTATGGATCGAGGTTGTAGATCTGTTTGTCGGTTACCGCGTCAAGCTTGGTAACTTCAGCGTTCGGAAGCTTGGGGATATAATCGGCTTCCTCAGTCTGTACCTCAAACGCCTCGTTCTCAAACGCTGCGGAAGTATACGTGGTATAGCCCCTGTTATCAAGGGTAGGCGCCGTTACGACGTAAGTCGATCCGACAGTTTCGGTCTCGACGTGCTCATCGTTGTTTGCGCATACTCTCTTAGCCGTTACGCTGCTGTGATCGTCAGCCCAGACGTAGGTGGGTTCGCCCCAGTCGTGTCCCGTTGCGGAAATCGCGACGTACGTCGTGTAGTCACAACGTCTGCAGGTGTCGTAAGCGTCCCAGCCGATCTCGGTGCAGGTCGCCGCCTGTGCCGCGTGGTTCACGATGTCGTGGCCGAGCGCCGCTGCTACGCGGGTCTCAGTCGCGTCGCAGCGCGAGCAGTATCTAGTTTCTTCACCCGTCTCGGTACAGGTCGGCTCGGTCGTTACGGTCCATTCGCCCCACTCGTGGGTGCAGACTATAACGGTGTACGGATAGTCGACCTTGGTGGCCTCGTCCGTATTGTCCGCCGCGCATTTGCCCGATCCGCAGACCGCTGCGACGGGCTGTTCGGTGAATACGCCGCCTTCGACGGTCAGTTTCGTTCCGTCCGTCGGAAGAGGACCTGCGTACTTACCGTCAAGGACGGTGATCTTTCCGCCGCCGGTTGCAGTGCTGATAATGCCCTCGCTGCCGCTGAACGTGTTGCCCGAAAGGGTAACCGCCATTCCGCTTCCGTCTTTCAGCCTTACGGTATAGCCGTTTGTGGTGAGCGTGGTATTAGAGATCGTGCCGATCCCGTCGCCGCCGCTGATATTGATACCGTTCTTAGTGCCGGTGACCTCACAGTCGGTGACAGTCAGGTTCTTAACGCCGGTCAGCTGTGCGAAACTGTGTCCGCCTTCAACTTTGAGTCCGTCAAGCGTGAGTCCGTTGGCTCCCGCTCCGGATGCGACGCGAACCGCTACGGTGGTTGTTCCCTCGCCCGCGAATTCGCAGTTGCTGACGGTCACGTTATGCGCGTAATTGTACTTGCCGGTCGTGTAGTCCTTACCGGTCGTCTTCGTGTTCGGTACGTCGATGAACGCATCGTCGTAAGTTTCGGCGTCGTATGCGAACTTGACGTTATTGATCGCCAGAGTGTCCGCACCTTCGTATCTACCGTCGCCGTCAACGTAAAGCTGACCGGTGATTGTCTTGCCGTTGCCTTCGACCGTCAGGTTCAGACCGGCTTTCTGATGGATGACCGCTACTTCGGTGATATCGTTCAGTATCTCTACCGTAACGTCGCCCGTCATATCGTGAGCAGCGTCGATCGCTTCCTGAAGAGTTGCGTACATGACGCCGTTCACTCTGGCGGCCGCTTCGATCCAGTGAGCCGTCAGCGTGATATTATCGGTCACGGGAGCTTCAAAGTCGTATGCTTCAGTCGCGTCGCCGAGATACCATCCGTCGAAGATGCAGTTCTCTTTTTCGGGAACAGCCGGTGTTGCTGCGGTCGCGCCGGCATTGACCTTCTGGCTCGCAACGGTGCTTCCGCCGTTGGAGTCAAAGGTCACGGTGTAGTAGATAGTCGAAGCACTTTCAAACGTGTAATCCGTGCTCGTGATCACCAGTTCGGTCGAATGATCGTCGCCCTGCCAGATGACCAGATCGACGGTCATCGTCGTGCCAACGTTGGCTGCCGAAAGGTTGAACACACCGCAGTCGAACTCGCTTACGAGATCGACCACGTCGCTGTAAGTCACGCCGTCAAGTCCCGCGGTCTGAAGCAGGTAGATACCGTTATTCGCCGCTTCTGCCGCAGGATAGATGAACGCAACTTCGTAAGGATCATACGCGCCGTAGAGCCCGAACGAGTTCGCCGCCACGGCCTTGTCGAACGTTACTCTGTAATCCGCGTTCCAAGAGCCGTAGTAAGCCTTGGTCTCCTCGGACGGAGTATCCGCGGTGAACAGATACTCCGCTCCGAGTTCGTCGACTTTCATATCGGTGCCGGTTACGGCAACGTCTTTCTTCGCCGGGGTCACAGGGGTCACCGTCGCGGTCGGAGGACCGAACAGGGACGCCTTATCCTCGAACGTGTAGTCCGTGCTTACAACGGTGTAGATCTCGGTCGGATCGTCAGGATTCTGGACGATCAGTTCGACCGTGATCGATTTGCCGATATTGTCATCAGACAGGTTGAACGCTCCGCAGATAAATTCGGGAATACTCGTGAGAACGTCGTTGTACCTCACGGAGTCGAGTCCCGCCGCCGCGAGCATCTGGAACGTGTCGCCTTCTGCAACGGCGTTCGGGAATACGAACGCTACGTCGTAAGGATCGTACGTTCCGTAGAAGCCGAAGCTTTCCGCGGCAAGACCGTCGTTGAACGTTACTCTGTAATCCGCGATCCAGTTACCGTAGTAATCCAGAGTCTCCTGTTCCGGCTCTTCCGCCGTGAACTTGTAGACAGAGGAGATCTCGTCTACTTTGGTCCCGTCGGGAGTGAGAGTGGTTATATCGTAGATATCCTTGTTATAGATTGCCCCGAGTTCGTCGACGGTCGCGCCCGGAAGTTTGGGCAGCGTGTCGACTCTCTTTGTCTGAGTCACGAACGGCGATTTTGTGAACGTTGCGGTATAAGTGATATATCCGCATTCATCCATCGTCGGGGCGGTGGTAACGCTCGTCGTCGTCACTTCTTCGGTCACGCCGTGGTTTGCATAAACGTCGTTTCCGCAAACCGCCGTCGCGGTGACCTTGCTGTTATCTTCCGCCCAGACGTAGTCGATCGTCCAGTCGTGATCGCAGGTAGCTACCGTGTAAGGATAAGCGTCCTTCGTAGCAGCGTCGAGGTTGTCGGTCGGGAATTTGCCTTCGCCGCAGACTGCAACTTCAGGCAGAACGGTGAACACGCCGCCTTCGACAGTGAGCTTGCTGCCGTCGGTCGGGAGAGGTCCTGCGTACTTACCGTCAAGGACGGTGATCGTGCCGCCGGAGGTCGCCTCGTTGACGATGCCTTCGCTGCCGCTGAACGTGTTGCCCGAAAGGGTGACAGCCATAGCGCTGTTGCCTTTCAGTCTTGCGGTGTAGCCGTTTGCGGTGAGCGTGGTATTCGAGATCGTGCCCGTTCCGTCGCCGCCGCTGATATTGATACCGTTCTTCGTACCTGAGATCTCACAGTTATTGACCGTCAGATCCTTGACGCCCGTAAGCTGTGCAAAACTGTGTCCGCCTACGACCTTGAGTCCGTCAAGCGTAAGGCCGTGGGTTCCGGCTCCGGAAGCGACACGGACCGCCACCGTGATCTCGCCTTCACCTGCGAATTCGCAGTTGCTGACGGTCACGTTGTGCGCGTAATTGTACTTGTCGGTCGTGTAGTCCTTCCCTGCCGTCTTGGTGTTCGGAACGTCGATGAACGCGTCGTCGTAAGTCGCTGCGTCATAGGCGAACTTGACGTTCGTGATCGTCAGGGTATCCGTTCCGTTGTATCTGCCGTCGCCGTCGACGTAGAACTGTCCGGTCACGGTCTTTCCCTTGCCGTCTACAGTCAGGTTCAGGCCTTCCTTCTGACGGATCGTGACGACTTCGGTGATATCGTCAAGCAATTCAACAGTGACGTCGCCGTCCATTTCGTAAGCCGCGTCGATCGCTTCCTGAAGCGTCTCGTACCTCTTGCTGCCGATCTGAGCCACGTAATCCTTCGGTACTACCTTGTAAGGATAAGCGTCTTTCGTGTCGGTTTCTTCATTATTTATATATTTATAGTCGGGGTGGAGGAGGAACATCCAGTCGCAGTCGTACGTTTCGCCTTCATCTTCATACGTAAGAGTTGCGAAATATCCGCCGGTGATGAATCCATTGGACGCGTTGTTGCCGTAAGTGTATACGTCGCCGTCAAAGAATCCGCCGGTCACCGATACGTTCGAGGGTTTCGCCTGCTTGATCGCCACGTCACCGTTGTAGATACCGCCGCTGATCGTTACGTTCGCACCGTAACTGAATATCGTTCCGTTGAACGTTCCGCCGCTCAGCGTGTACTGAGTATTTGCGAAACTGTTGCCGTAGGTGTAATCGTAGAACGCGTAAGTCCCTTCAAGCGTTCCGCCGGTCACGTTAAGAGCCGCCTTCATCGCATGTGCAGCGTTGGAACTCGGAAGCTGGATCCAGATCCCGCTGTAGCCCGCCGTGACGGTTCCTCCGGAAACGTTGACGACGTTCTCTTTAGCCGTGCTGTTGGCAAATTCTCTGATCGCAACGGAATGCGCCTTTACGGTACCGCCGGTGATGTTCGCTATCGCGTCAGCGGCGGACGAGTTGTTGTCGATCGCATAGGTCGCGGAACCGGTAGAGATATTCTCGATAAGACCGCTTTCAACGTTAAGGATACCCGAGTTGCTGATCGTGTTGGAAGCGTAGCTGCCGGAATAGTTTTCGTCTCCGCCGTAGACCCAGGTGTCGGTCGCACCGGAAATCAGTTTACCCGTTCCCTCCGCGCTGCCGTCCTTGATCGTAAGCGTTCCTTTGTTGGTGATGAGCGCGGAAGTCGAGCCCTCTCCGGCAGTTCCGACGACCTCAAATCTGTTAAGGTCGATCGTGATATTTCTGCCTGCGGCGATCGTGATCGCGGATCCGACTACGTCGATCGCCTCGTTGTCGATCATAGTGATCGTGGTCGGCGTGCCGTCGGTGACAGCCGCTACCGCCTCTATGAGAGACTCGTACTTGACGTTTCCGATCTGCGCAACGTAGTTCTTCTCGACGAGTCTGTATACGCCGCTTCCCTCTTCGAGCCAGTACTCGTTTTCGGGAACGGTGATCGTATTATCCGTCGACGTTACGTACGCGATCTCGGTGACGCCGTCGCCGCGGTACGCGGCGATTTCCTTCGCGTTGTCGCTGACGAATGTTCCTCCGGTAACGGTGACCGTCGGCGCTCCCGAAGGATAGTTGCAGCTGTCAACGACGAGCGCGTCGCCGGTCGCTTTCGCGCCGTTTGCCCAGTATTCATACTGGGTCTCCGCATACGTTCCGTGGAGCGTACCGCCCGTAACGTTGAGTTCACCGGACTTGATATAAACAGCCGTTGCGCCGGTGATCGTACCGCCGGATACCGTCGTCGTTCCGCCGCCCGGCAGATAGACCGCAGTACCGTCGGACGTCAGGACCGCGCCGTCATAAATATTAATAGAAGCGTTTTTCGTTTTGCTGCCGTTGGTCGCGACGGCAAAATCGTCGCCGCCGTTGACCGTGCCGTAAACGTTGAGCGTCTGGTTCTCGGATTCGAGCAGAACACATCCGCC
>JAFWTH010000024.1 GCA_017518975.1 Clostridia bacterium | reverse complement strand
GCGACGTACGCGGTCGTATACCTCGTCCGGCACGTCGGGCGTCCCGCCCTTCATCGTCGGAAGGAGCGCGTCTCCCGCAACGTCGGGATCCGTGCAAGCAACGTCATGACGCCACTTTTCTCGGACAGCGGGGTCGCGCAGGTCGGGGATCTCCATCGGGATCCCTCCCGCGAGTATTGAACGGTACGCGAAAAGACCGGGCAGGAACATATCGAGCGCCTCGTAAACGTCGATCACTTCCCCGTAATCGCGTCCGAGTATCTTTTCCGCAAAATAATACATTGAGTAAAAGTCGGAACCGCCGTGACCGAAGGTTTTCGCCGCGGCGGAGTTTTCATCCTTCGGTTCCCACGTTTCCGCGGGACGATCGGCGTATTCGCCCTCAAACTCGTCGTTCTTCAGGTATATTCTGTCGACGTCGCCCGCGATAGCGTCTTCCCGCGCGGACTCCATACGGCCTTTTGAACCGTAGACCGTGTACCATATCGAATTCTCGTAAAGTTCTCCGTGAATACTCTTGACGATACCGCCGCCTTCAAGCGTGACGATCTCCATCCCGAGTCCGGCTCCTCTTCTGCCCACTCCGAGCGGACGCTCGTTGATCGTACTCTCGAACCCGGTGACTGAAACCGGGCGCAGACCCGTGATATGGATGATCGGCCCGAGAGAATGCGTTACGTAAAACGTGGAATACAGACGGTTGCGCCAGTGATCGCGTTCACCGTACGTTATATCGGGCCAGATGGGCGCGCAGTTATGTACGTACTCCCCTTCCGCGTATTCGAACTTACCTATTTGTCCTTCTCTGTAAAGCCTTCTCATCTCGTGAGGAGCGGCCATATAGCAGTAGTTCTCCCCGTATGCCTAGATCTTCCCCGTACGTTCGACGCACTCGATCAGCTCTACAGCCTCTTTCATCGTCTGAACGGGAAGCACTTCTGAGAACACATGAAGCCCGTGCTCCATGCAGCGGATCGCGAAAGGAGCGTGCTCGGTCGCATAATTCGCAAGAACGACCGCGTCCATATCGTGCTTTATAAAATCTTCAAAATTGTCGTAATACGCGACAGAATCGTCGTTAATTTTCTTTTTCGCTCCCTCGAGCGCTCCGGGGTACTTGTCGCAGACGGCGACGAGTTTAACGTTATCCGCCATTCTGCAGTAATCGATCATAGTGCCGCCCCTGTAAGCTCCCATGACCCCAACTCTGACTTTTTCCATTCTTATCCTCCGTGTTTCGGTTTACCGTATTATTTTACACCAAACTCACGAAAAGATAAAGACCTTTTTAAAGAATAATGCAAATCAACCCTGAACTGCCCTCGTTTATGACGCGGGATATCGTCGAGCCGAATTTCTCTCTCGCGTCCTCGGGCAGATTCTCGAGTTTTGCGTGAAGCCCCTCATTGACAAGTTCGTAAATCGATTTTCCGAACAGATTCGTATCCCAGATCCCGCGCGGATCGTCCTCGAACTCATCAAGCAGGTACTTCACGAGTTCTTCGGACTGTTGTTCGGTCCCGACGATCGGATTCAGCTCGGTCTCAATACCGGCGCGGATCAGATGGATCGAAGGAGCAGCGGCCCGCAAGCGGAGTCCGTACCCGCCTGCCTGTTTCACGATCTCGGGTTCGTCGAGAGTCAGATCGTCCTGTTCAGGCATCACTATCCCGTATCCTTTTTCAAGAACGTCGTCGATCGCGGACGAGAATTTGTCGTATTCACGCTTTACCCGTGAAAGCGAACACAAAGCGCTCAGAAGATCCTCCTCGTTTTTCACTTCTATCCCGGTAAGCTCACCGATAACCGCGTAGAAAAGTTCATCCGGAAGACCGACCTCGATCTCGCATACTCCCGAGCCCGCGTCGAGTTTTCTGACCGACGCCGTCGCGTCTACCGTTTTTCCGGTACGATTTCTCACCGCTTCGCCGAGTTTTGCCGTGACGTCCGAAGCGAAAGACCGCGCCTGACACGCTCTGACTCCGTCACTGACCGAGCCCGAAACGCTCTCGGTAATGATCTTTCTCAGCCAATGGCCGTCGTCGAGTGCTCCCGTCCATTCCGGGAAACAAAGCGCTATCTCGGAAAGCGGGAATTCGGACAGAACGAGTTTCAAGATCTCAAAGACGTCGTTTTCATCAAGGTCAAGACAATTGACGAGCGCCACAGGCGCCGAATATTTTTCTTCAAGTTCGAGTGCGAGCGTCTCCGCCCTCTTCTCTCCGGGTTCAGCCGAATTGAGGACCACCACGAACGGCTTTCCCGACTCCGTGAGTTCGCGCGCGGCTTTCTGCTCCGCCGCAACGAACGATTCGCGCGGGAGCTCTCCGAAAGAACCGTCAGACGTAACAAGCACGGCGATCGTTGAGTGATCGCGGATGACGCGCCGGGTCCCCTCCTCCGCGGCCTGCTCGAAAGGAACCGGTTCGTCGCTCCACGGGGTTCTCACCATCCGGACCTCGCCGTCCTCCGTATCGCCCAGCGCACCCGGAATGAGAAAGCCGACGCAGTCGATCGCTTTGACCCGAAGCGTAACGTTATCCCGGAGCGTGACAGTGACGGATTCGTCGGGTACGAATTTTGGCTCGGTGGTCATTACAGTCTTACCCGCGGCGCTTTGGGGCGTTTCGTCGGCGGCGCGCCTTTTTTCGTTTTCGTCGATTATATTCGGGATAACCGCCGTCTCCATAAAACGCTTTATAAAGGTCGACTTTCCCGATCGGACGGGACCGACGACACCGACGTAAACGTCGCCTCCCGTTCTCTTTGCAATATCACCGTATATCTCCATTCCCACTCCCGCCATATAGTTTCTCCCTTCGTCGTCCCGCATTCGCGGAGTCCGATCTTTTTCTTTGTATAATTGATATGAAGGTGCGCCTGACGTTATGACAAATCCCGTTGGCACGGAGGAAACGGGCGCATATCATATTAAAGAGGATACGGCGAAACAGCCGGATCCCCTATACCTCAATACGCGGCGCCAAGAAGCGCCTGATCGATACGGAGGATTAAAAAATGCCCAATTCTCCCTGCGATCGCGGCAGGGATACGGTTTGTATCGACACCTACCGTGTCCTTGACAGCTGCCGCGACAAGGACTGTTTTGAGGACGTGAGAGTATATCTGACCTGCTACGGTCAGGAGATCATTGACAGGACGACGGCGCACAG
The DNA here is from genome assembly GCA_017518975.1 of Clostridia bacterium. Classification (GTDB taxonomy): domain Bacteria; phylum Bacillota; class Clostridia; order Oscillospirales; family CAG-272; genus RUG11130. The sequence continues at coordinate 959 of JAFWTH010000024.1, read as the reverse complement.
GACGAAGGACGCGCACGTTTTATGGTCATACATCGATATCGACGACGTCCCCTTCAACAGAGGTTTTTATCAGTTGACTATAAGGATCTATATAAAGATCCTCTGCGAGGCGTGCCTCGGTCCCGGAAACGTGAGGGACTTCGACGGCATCGCGGTCGTTGAAAAGAAAGTCGTTCTCTTCGGAAGCGAGGGGAACGTGAGCGTGTTCAAGAGCGAATATCAGAACGACGGATTCTGCTGCTCCGGCGAGAACTGCGGGGCGGTGAAATCGAACAATCTCCCCGTCGCCGTACTCGAAACGGTCGACCCGATCATCCTGAACTCAAAGATCGTGGAGCCCGACCGCCACTGTCCTTGCTGCTGTACCGTTGACGAAGTACCCGACCGCGTTTGCTCCGCAGTCAGCGGAGACCTCGCGGACGGAAGGGACAGCAACAAACTTCTCGTTTCGCTCGGCCTGTTCTCGGTCGTAAGGATCGAAAGACCCGCTCAATACCTGATCAACGCGTCGGAGTACTCCGTACCCGCGAAAGAATGTGTGAGCCCCGTCGACGACGATCCGTGCAGTCTGTTCAAAAAAATGGAATTCCCGACGAGAGAGTTCTCTATCCCGTCGAAGCTCCCGGCGTTCTCGTCGGCAGATTTTGACAGCGGAAAAAAATGCGGGTGTAATAAAAACGAAAACTAAACGGGAAAGGCGGCGCGACGCGCCGCCTTTTTTTACGGACTTAATTCTTCACGGATCTTCGCAAAGATCTTTTTTTCCTCTCTGGAGATCTTGACCTGCGACAGCCCGAGTATATCTGCTGTCTGCTGCTGAGAGAGATCGCGGAAATATCTGAAATAAATGATCTTTCTCCAGAGGGCGGGTAGTTCGCTGATCACCTCTTTGAGAGCAATCCGGTCAATTGCACGCTCGATACCCTCGTCGGACCCCGGGATAACGCTTTCAAGCGGAG
>JAFWTH010000023.1 GCA_017518975.1 Clostridia bacterium | reverse complement strand
CTGATCGTGTTTCCCTGGCCGGAGACCTCGATCCCCGCGCTGAAGACCCTGCCGTATCTTCCCCAGTGGGTAACGCGGTTGTTGTCCGCCTTGATATACGCGCGGGTCATCGTCGCCTTGTCGCCTCCGGACAGAGATATCCCCGCCCGTCCGACGTAATCGATCTCGCAGCCGCTGACGAGGATATTGTCTCCTCCGCCGCTTATCGCGGTATTGCCGATCGCGTAAAGGCGGCACCGCTCGACCGTAAAGTGAGATACGGAATCAAGACGGATACCGCGTCCCTGAGTTCCCGAGAGGGTGAGATCCCTGAGGGTGATCCGTTCGCACCCCGACGCGGAAACGAGGTCGGACGAAAAATCAAGAGTGAATTCGGGCGTCGAACCCTCGAGAGAGCTTTCCGGGAAAACGTACAACAGACAGTTTTCGCGGTCAAGGAACCATTCGCCCGGCTCGTCGAGTTCGTCGAGGACGTTATAGAAGAAATAACGGTACGACGCCGCCGAAAAACCGACTTTGACGTCCGGGACGCGGAACGTTCCCGCCGCGCGATCGACCGTCGCCTTCGAGGTGGAGTCGGAATACTCGGTGCGGAACATCCCGAGCACCTGAGCCGTATCGCCGTATTTCCAGTTTTTAACGTGCTCCGCGTCTTCTTCCTTCATCCGGAACACGGATCCGCGCCCGCCTGCCTGGGCGGTCATATCGAGATCGGTCACGGCGAATCTGTTTCCGTTCGGATAGCGGGCAAGCTCGTACCCGCGTCCGTCGAGATAGAACTCGACGTTCGTTGAGTTCGTATTCGCACCGAAGCTTCTGAGCGTAAGGGAAGACGGCGTGACGCCGTATTTTTTGAGATCGAGAACGCGAACGTTCGCCGCCGCCTCGGGCGTAAGCGCCGCGAGGACCTCCGGCGTCGGTTCTCCGAAATCGGCGGGATCGAGAAGCATATTGCCGGTGAAGATCACGTCGCCGTCGCCGTACGCCGCGTAGACGATCGGCGCCGTTTCTGTCCCGCTGTCCTCGGAACGCAGATTGAACGTCCCGCTCACGTTATATCTTCCGGCTTTTATCGCCACGGTCAGACCGCCTTCGGGCAGTCCGGACGATTTCTTTATCGACCTGATCTCGTTCCTCGCTCTTTCAAGCGTGGCGAACGGATCGGAAAAAGTACCCGTTCCCGAGTCGTCCCCGTCGGGCGCGACCCATATATCCCCGTTTACGAGCGTCCGCTCCGGTTCGGTATATTCCGAAAACAGGGCGGGGGGCGTCGCGGTGAAATAAGGGCTTTCCGTTTTATCGCGGAACGAGAGTACGGTCTCGCGTTCGTCGGAGACGAGTTCCGTCTTGAATTCGGGAACGTACGAGTCGCCGCCGAGATAACCTATCGCTGAGGCGTGACCGGCGAAAATGGATACTGACAGCGCAAAAAGAGCGGTTGCTCTGAAGATCTTTTTCATCTCGCGCCTCCTTCATATTCTACGGTGAGACCGGGGAACGGACGCCACGGGGCAAGCGCGCGCCACTCGTTCTCCGTTCCGCCGTACGAAACGGACGGCGCCGCGGCACATCCGTACGTCACGTAGTTGCCGATGAACGACACGCCCGAAGGGACGTAGATCTCTTTCAGTTCCGGGCATCCGAGAAACGCCCAGTTGCCGAGGTATTCGAGAGATTCGGGAAGGATCGCCTTTGAGATCCCCGTTCTCTCAAAGGAGTAGTCTCCGATCCGCCTGAATCCGTCCGGAAGCGGGAAGGAGACGACGGCGGTGTGATTGAAGGCGAACGCGCCGACGTCCTCAAGCGAGGAAGGGACGGCGACGTTTCTCAAATTTTCGCACATATAAAAGGCGTAATCGGAAACGCGTTCAAGGCGCGGGGGCAGTACGACCGTCTCAAGGGACGGGCAGCAGTAGAACGCGCCTCTTCCGATCTTCGTCACCGAATCGGGGATCGTGACTCTTTCGAGGGAGGTACACAAACCGAACGCCTGACTGCAGATCTTTTTCGTGCCGTCGGCGATGCGGATCTCGCGAACGTCCCTGTTTTCCGAGAAAGCGCCCTCGCCGATCGAGGTGACGGCGAATCCGTCGACGGAAGAGGGAAGCGTGATAATTTCCGAACGGTACGGATCGGTAAATTTCACGATCTCGCAGGCGCCGTCGGAGAGGATCTTATACTCTATCTCCGGAGCGGCGTTTCTTTCGTAACCGTCCGTTACCGAGAATACGAACCCGATCGTTTCCGTTTCGGTCTTCTTGCCCGTTTCGTTATTGGTCAGGGAAATATCAAAGGCGGCGTTGATCTTCGGGTCGGAGCTCGGGGACGCAGCAAGCTTTGTCCGCACGTCCGCCAGCGCGGACTCGTCCGCCCTCACCGAATATTTTTCCGGATCGAGTCCGAACGCGCATTTTACGACCGCGACGCCGAGCGATCCGGCGTCGAGCGTTTCGGGGCCTCCCACGACGACGCGGACGCGATCGGTTCCGGAGGAATCCCACCGCCTCGCCGCCTCGCCGATCAACCCGTACATCAGGTCGTTTTTCATTATATCGATCATTCTGCAAACGACGGCGGCGACCTCAGAGCGTACGATCGGAGCTCCGGGCGTGAACCTGCCGTAACTGTCGCCCGAAAAAAGGCCGCTCTTACGCAGCAGTTCGACGTCTTCCGACGCCCAGGCGGGGATCCTGTCCGCGTCGGCAAATCTGCCGATCGCTTCGCCGTTCGGAAGAGGCAGACCGATGTATCGCGCGAACCTCGCCGTCATAACGGCAAACTCGCTCCGCGTGACTGCGGACTTCGGACGGAAAGTGCCGTCCGTGTAGCCTCTGATCACGCCGCGAGACGACGCCCATCCGACGAAGTCCTCATACCAGCTTCCCGTGACGACGTCCGCCCAGCCGGGAGAAACGTACGACCCGTCCGAGACGGTCTCTCCCGAGAGGCGCGACAGGATCGTCACGACCTCGGCGCGGGTCAGGTCGCTTCCCGGGGAGAAGATTCCGTCCCCGGTCCCGGTCATGATCCCTTCGCCCGAGACCTCCGCGACGTAGCGGTAAAACCATGCGGTTTCCCTTACGTCTGAAAATCCGGTCGGCGCCGCGGAGACCGGCGCCGCGAAAAGGAACAGAACAGCCGTCAGGGAGATAAAAGCAAACAGCTTTTTCATTTTTTCTCCTTGCGTTAACGGAGCGGTCCGCTCCGGATCATACTCTCATTTTGAACGATCGCGCGCGGGCAATCAAGCATACTTTTGTTAACATACGGTTAAAACGGAATTTTCTTTTTCACAGCGTCGGGAATATGGTACAATATTGTACAGATAGAAACATAAAGAGGAAACGATAAATGATCGAAACGATTTTGTGGGACGTGGACGGCACGCTGCTGGACTTCAACGCCGCCGAGAGGGCGGCGATCCGAACGCTGTTTGCGGATTTCGGGCTGGGAGAATGCACGGACGCGATGCTTGCCCGCTATCACGGGATAAATATTGACTTCTGGCAGCGGCTTGAGAGAAAGGAACTTTCAAAAAAACAGGTTTTGACGGGCAGGTTCGAGCAGTTTTTCAGCGAATACGGGATCAATGCGGGCGTAGTGCCCGAATTCAACGAAAGATATCAGGTGACTCTCGGCGATACCATCGTCTTTTGTGACGACAGTCTGAACGTTGTCAGGGCGTTGAAGGGTAAAGTCAAACAGTACGCCGTGTCGAACGGAACGGTCGTCGCGCAGACGAAAAAGCTTGACAGATCGAAGCTCGGAGAGCAGATGGACGGGATCTTTTTATCCGAACAACTGGGCGTTGAGAAACCCGACCGCGCTTTTTTCGATCGGGTGTTTTCCGCGATCCGCGTTTATGACCGTTCGACGGTCATGATCGTCGGAGATTCGCTTACAAGCGATATCCGGGGAGGAATGAACGCGGGGATCAAAACCTGCTGGTACAATCCCGCAGGCAAACCCATCCCGGGCGACTATCGCGTGGATTACGTTATCTCGGATCTTCACGAATTGACGGATCTGTTGGAAAAAGAGGCGGATCCGGGCCTGACCGGACGTTGACGGATCCGGCGAAAAAAATGTCGCTGCGGGAAACGATGATGAGAAAAGGCGTCAAAGCGGACAGCAGACTCGGTTTTGAAGAGCTGTTCTTTGACGGCGGTTTTGAAACTCCGCTGACCGAAGAAAAATCGGGAGCGCTCAAAGACGTTCTGAATGCGGTGCGGTTCGCGCCCTCCGCCGTCAACAAGCAGCCGTGGCGCGTCGTCGTATGCGGCGACGATACGCATTACGTTGCGTCGTACGTTCTGAGGTGAGCGGATCGTTTCCTCTGAATGAAAACCAAATAAAAACAGAGCAGGGGCGCCATACGTCAACGTTATGGCGCTCCTGCTCTGCCGCAGTTTTTTTCGGGAGGGATCACGGGAACAATGTTTGCCGGACGGATCTGACCGTAGGTTAATACGGAACAAACTGAATCCCCGATCTCTTCAGTATCAGGTCCGACGCGGAATCTCGTACATACGGCGCTTTGTTATTCTCTGACAAACCGCTTATCATTCGGTTCGGTATCGTCGCTGAAATATCGTTCGACCTTCATATGCAGATCGTATTTTTCGCGAAGCGCGGCGATCTCACGCATCATGGGAGAAGAGTGGTGAAGGTCGAGAGCCGCCTGATCCTTCCAGCTGTCGATCAGCAAAACGGTCTTTTCGCCGTATAGCGGCAAAAAGTATTCGTATCGCAGATTACCTTCTTCGGCTCTTATCCTGTCCGCAATGCCGCTTCGTTCCATTTCTTCGGCAAAAGCGGCGGCGTCTTCGGCTTTGTTTCCTTTGTAATAGATGTTGATCGTTATGCTCATTTGTCAATCTCCGATATTCCCGATTTGTCGTGTTTTCCGACGCCTTAATTATACTATACTTCGAACGATTGTGCAATTCATCGTAAAGACACAGAACCGACCCTTCCTTACGCTTTTTTAGAAAGAATCATCCCGGAAAATAAACCCGGGATGACGCTTGTATATTATGTACGGTATTATTATTTTATTCAAAGCATTCGCCGCATATCTCGTCGAGGCAATATCTGCTCCTGCGCACGGGCTCTCTGCTGATCCACCGACCTTTAGTAAAGTCGGGAACGGGCAGAGTCGCTCCGCCCATGGCGATCGACTGTTCGGAGAGAGCGGTCACGGCTCCCCACAACGCGGTGTCGTATACGTCGATCGGAGGTTTGCCGCCGACCTTGACCGCGTCGATGAATGCGTTCAGAACGAGCCAGTCGACGCCTCCGTGCCCTTCTTTGACGCCTTCTTCTCTATACGCTTGCCAGAGCGGATGCGCGTATTTGTCACGGTATTCCTCAAAATGCTCCCACGGATGATCCGGATATGACCCGTCGAACTTTCCGGTCGCTTTATCGAAATACACCGCGGGTCCGAAAGTTCCCTCGTCGAAAGCGCCTTTCGTTCCCGAGACCGTATACATCCTTGAATACGGGCGCGGAAGCGAGCACCCGTGCGTGAGGCGGATCGTTTCTCCGTTCGCGCACTTCATGAGAGTGTCTACGACGTCTCCCTCTTTGAAATCGACGTCTTTCAGATATTCAAGTCCCTCGGTGCGCGGGAGGTATTCCTTGAGTCCGCGCGCCTTGCTCGAAACGCTCGTAAGAGTCATAATCCTGTTGCCGCGGTTGATCCCGAGCAGCTTGCAGATCGGACCGAGCTGATGCGTCGGGTAAAACTCGCCGTTTCGGTGTATAAAGTTATCAAGACGTCCGTGGCGAAGCGTCCGCCCGTACAGGATCTCGTCCCGGAGGTCGTGACAGTATCCGCCGGTACAGTTGACGATCTCTCCGAACAGCCCCTCGCGCGCCATGCGGAAAACGGCAAGTTCATCCTCGCAGTAACAGCAGTTTTCGAGCATCATGCATATACGTCCGGTAGATTCGGACGCTCGAACGAGTTCCCACGCCTCTTCAACGTCGGAAAACCCTCCGACCTCGATCGCGACGTCGAATCCCGATCTCATGGAATCGACGGCGATCGCGGAATGGGTGATCCAGGTCGTACAGCAAAGGACAGCGTCAAAGCCGCCGTCTGCTAGCATTTTTTTGTAATCGGTATAAGAAACGGGCCTTTTGCCGTATTTCTCTTCAAGATATTCGGCGATCCTGTCGCAGAGATCCTCGTGTATATCGCACACGGCGACGACCTCTACGCCCGGAATGTCTGCGATTTCGCGCGTCTGCCAGTACCCGCGATTGTTGAGTCCGACGGAAGCGATCCTGATCTTATCTTTCATACGGTTATCCTCCTGTTTTCAAAACCGAATTATTTTATCATATATTCTTTTTTTAGTCAACGTGCCGCCGCGAGGCTTTCAAATCGGGATCCGCCTTTAGTCTTTTTTGCGTTTCTGCGGAGTTAAAAAAAGTTAAATTGGCGTAAGACGGGGGGACGGTTCGGTGTCTTATGAGAATAACGTTACTCTAGGGTAACAGGGGCTATCCGAACCCGGTTTTGACGGGTTGATTTTTGCCCCTGCTTCGTTATCACCCTCGCAGGTAGGAGTCGCTACCTGCTTCGGGCACTGCCTTGCCGGGACAAAAAACATCTCCGGCAAAACTCTTCGACCCGGAGCGGATGATTATACGAGCAGATTTCCGCGCCGAGGACGCCGCCTTATAGACATAAGGCAAGGACGAGAAACGAAAATATGCCGTATAGGCGCCACTCCGGGCGGGTTCGGGTAACTCCTGTTACCCTATTCAACTCCTCTCATGATCCGGGTCCCAAGCCAGATGAAGAGGATCATCGATCCGATCAAAACGACGAGAGCGGCGACCGTATTCCACAGACCCGTCAGTGCGCTGAGGGCGGGTGAGAGAGAGACGAGCGCAACAACTTTTGCGAGCTGCGTCATATATCGTTTCGGGTCTTTCGGTTTAACCGACTGTTGTGCTCGAACAGGTAAGATATTGTAGTCTTTTGTAAGCGCCATAAGTCCGGCATACGCCAGGATCGCCAGCGCAAAAATACCCATCAGAATCGAGTAAGCATATTCCATTACCGCAGGACCGCCCCTTTACGACTGTTTACTGTCCGCCGTTTTTTCTTGTCGAGCCGTACCTGATATATCAGGGCAAGCGTTGCAAAGAGGACAGGTCTCATGAAAAGAGCGGCGTAATTCAGCGGAATATCCAAAAGCTGAAAATCGTCCGTGATCGTACTAAACGGCATGACAGCGTTTTCCACCGCGATGAAGAATTCCAGAACGACAGCCGTAAGCAGCGCTTTTTTACTGAACGCAGCGTCTTCCCGCTTTAACAGCAGCGCGATCAGAAGGCCGAAAACCGCCGCGCCTTCCACAGCCTCAACGATCCTCATGATCTCGTTTTCGGTATCGTAGGGAAAAACGAAGCACTGCAAAGCGATCAACACGACGTATGACCATATCACGCACAGGAACAACCGGTCTTTGCCGTCTTTTTTGCGGATGAACGTATAGACAGTGACCTCCAGAAACGCCAAGGCGTAAAACACGTTCAATATGCAGCGTACGTAGGAGAAATTGACGTTGACGTCAAGAATATCCGAGACGCACAGACTGAAGAACCATCCGCTGAGAGCGACCTGGAACACCGCCAGGACCACTTGCGGCTTTGTACTTCCGGGCCGGGCAGAACGGTTCTGCCACACGAAAACAATAATTGCCGCAAGGATGAACAGCGCGCAAACTACTTGAAAAACGATTCCCATAATAGTTCTCCTTCTTTATTTTAATTATCCCCGGGTTGTTCTCTTCCGCAAATCCCGGTTTGTCGAGTTCTTCAGGCACCTTATTTCAATCATGAAAGATTGTTCCGATCTATCTTTTCAAACTTATAGAAATACTCGCGGTCGCGATCACCTATCTCGCGCAGTATGCGGCACGGATTACCGACGGCAACAACGCCGCCCGGAATGTCATGCGTAACAACACTGCCTGCACCGATTACGGTGTTCTTTCCTATGTGAATACCCGGAAGAAGAATAGCACCTGCACCGATCCATGCATTTTCTTCAATCCGGATATCTTTGTTAAACTGAAGTCCGCGGGCACGAAGTTCCGGTTCCACCGGGTGGCTCGCAGTGGTAATTATCACATTTGGGCCAAACATTACTTTATCGCCTACATAGATGTGCCCATCATCAACGAGAGTGAGATTTGCATTTGCGTAGATTCCTGATCCAAGGTGAAGATGTCGCCCGCCCCAGTTGGCCCGAAGAGGTAACTCAATATAGCAGTTTTCTCCGCATTCCGCGAACACCTCACGCATATACTGCTGTTTTTCTTCATAATCAGAGGGTCGGAGCTGATTAAAATCCCATAGTCTATCCTGAAAAGGAACCTGCTCCTTCATGATCTCAGGGTCACCCGGATCATAAAGTAACCCTTTTTCCATTCTCTCATATTGCGTCATCCGTATTTTCACCTCCTCAAACCCCGTTTTGTCGGGCTCTTCTGATGCCTTTATTATACTAAACTCCGAACGATAATTCAATTATTGATTGACTTATTAGAATCCACCTTTCACCTTTTTTCTATGTCACTGCGGCGGTAAAAAAAGCAAAATGTACGGAGTTTTTTCTCCCGAAAAGAAAAAATCGGGTTTATGGATATGCCTTTTTTTCGTTATTCTTTTGTATCCCGGCGATCCCTATGATCAGTCCGGCTGTTAGAAGAAGAGATCCCGCGACCGGATATACGATAATCATCGCATTCGTCGTACCGTAGATCTCAAGCACACCGCGGAACACACATCCGACGGAAAGGGTGGCGATACCGGAGTTCCAGAGGTTCAGCGCGGCTTTACCGGGATACTTTTCGGAAATCAAAAGCAGTGTGAAAGGAAACACGCCCAGCATTAAAGGGATCGCAAAGGCGTAGATCATAAAGTAAGAATAGACCTCGTGGCTGAACGCTTCGTAGATCGCGCCGAACAGAGCAAGAAATACGGTTCCCGCGATATTTCCGAGCAGATTCCTTTTCAAACTAATATCCGATGTATACAATGTCGCTTACCTCTCTTTCCTTGATTTTTCCGCCCGAGGTGGGATTGTTGATCACTTCACCGTTGAAGTACATAGTCGAAGATCCGCCGCCGTCGAGATTGTACGCTTCCTTTACTCCGAGGCTCTGCATAAACTCCGCAAGCTCATAAAGGCTGAGCCCCTCGCTCTCATCCGTTCTGCCGTCGGATACCACGAACACGAAATGACCGGCGTCGATAAGTCCTATCGCGGTCCTCGGGTTGCTCGCCTTCGCGCGTCCGACCTCGTCGTTTTCATCGACACTGACCGAACCGTTTTCCACAAGCCCGGGCCCGAATGAAAACGCCTGCCATACGCCGTTTTCGACAAGCTCCTCGGCGGTATAATCCCGGTCGTTTACGACCTTCATAGTCCCGTCGGCATAAATGCACAGGACTTGCGCGCCCTTCGCTGAGCTTCTGTAAACGATGCCGTTGCGGATCACGTATCCCTTTTCCTGCGCTCCGTAGTAATCGCCGTTGATCGCGAGGATCGCGTCGTTTTCTTCTGCAGTCACAGACGTTTTCTCGGTCACGTTTTTACCGTAGGTGTCGTTTGCAAAAGCCGTTTTCAGATAAAGTGTCGAACTCAGTTCAATGTCTGCAACGTATATGGTCGTACCGTACTGCTCGTATTCGGTCAGAGTGATCGAGACGTTCCCGTCTTTGTAGGAGCTTTCATTGGATACGGCGACGGTTTGCTCTTGAACGGTCTCGTCGGGAGCTTGTGCGTCTTCGTTTTGCGTTTCTGTCCGAACTGAAAACATCGACGTATTCATCCCGGTCGCATTTTCGTTATACGCCGCGCTCAAAACGAAAGTATCGAGCGCGATAAAAGTTGTAAAGGCAATGAGTGCAGCTGTAAAACATATCGCCCATATGTGCTTCTTCATAAGTATTACCGATTCCTTTCTGAAATGTAACCGAATAATCAGTGTGCTTTTCCCTTTTCCGAATATGATTATACGGACAAAGATTGAAAGCGGATTGAATGCGAAAAAAACACGGCGGAGCCCGAAAGCTCCGCCGTTAAGCAAGCCTAATGTTGACAAAGAATTAGCAATATGACGGTTAGCCTTTCGCTAATTAGAATCCACCTTCCACCTTTTTTGCACGTTCTTGCGGCGTTAGAAAAAGCAAAATGTACACCACGGATTATGGCACGAAAATGAAAAAACGGGCTCTTCGAGAGCCCGAAACCCGCGTGAAACCTCGAAAAAACCCTTATTACGCCTGTATTAGCCCGGTTTTCGCCCGAAAAGCAAAGAAAAACGCCTTTTGCCGTGGTAGACAAAAGACGTTTTTAGATGCCTAAAACACACAAAATGTACCGTTTTTAAGGTAAAAAAGCTAAATGTACCGCGGGCAGGTGACGTGAAGACGGGGGACGGTTCTGTGTCTTTTTTCGCCCATCACGGCGCTCTGAGACATAGAACCGTCCCCTGTCTTTCGAATCTTGTACACATGGTGTTTCTCCACTAATCCGGAAGGATTAACAACTAATCGACAAACCGGAATTTGTCAATGTTTCAGTCCCATAAATTGCGGGGGTTTTATCGTTGAGTCCGGTGTTCAGACAAGAATATACCCTCTGAATCCGCGCACAGAATAGTAAGAATCCGCTCCGTTGTGAAAAGTAAAAACGGTATCATAGCGCCGTTCGCAGAACAACGCGCCGCCCTTGCTGCGGATATCCTCCGGCGTAGCGATCCAGCTTGACGTTTT
>JAFWTH010000022.1 GCA_017518975.1 Clostridia bacterium | reverse complement strand
GTCAGGCGCGGATCTGACAGCCCACCGGGCTGTCATTCACTACCGCGCCGTGCGCTTCGCTACCCTCAAGGGGAAGCCTCTATGACATGTTTTCTTCATTACTATGTCATTCTGAGCGGAGGTCGAAGACCGGAGTCGAAGAATCTATAGGCTTCCCTCTCTTTGCTCCGCAAAGAGAGGGAAGCTGTCAGCATTGCGGAGCAATGCGAACTGATTGAGGTGATATGAAAACAGATTTACATTTTTAATAATTCTAAAACAATAGAACTCAAAGAGTAAAACTCGACTCACATATACGTCGCGATCTTTCTGCCCGTTTTTGACGGCGGGCGGGGAAGACGTTCCTCGATCGGCGGCAGCGGCTCGAAGCTTTTGTCCGAGTGCGGCTCGGACTGATACCAGTACGCGGTCACGGCGTAATCGTCCGATCTGTCGTTCGCGTGGCCGTGCTCGATGGAGACACGGATCTTTTCGCGGAACGGGATGGGATCGGCGACGTGGAAGCGGTATATCGCGACTTTTCCGTTGCAGTTGTGAGCGCGCGGAAAGAGTTTGTCTTCGCACCACGACTCGCCGCTGTACGGCGCGGTCGTCGACTGCATGCCCCACGCGTGGCAGAAATAGTCCTCGCTCCCGGTCCCGTGCAGATCCGGCGGCCAGTCGCCGCCGCGTTCGCGCGTCCCCTCCGGGCGGTCGATGAAGATCATATCGTCGCCCTCGCCCCACCATTCGCCGGTGATATTGTCGATCGACATATTGACGCCGAGATAGTTTCCCGCGCCCTCGGCGTAGAGGAGAAGGAAGTTGTATTCGTCGGTCAGGTTGTGCTCCGTGTCCGCTCCCGGCGGCGTCACGCACGGGTTCTCGCGCCGCCACGCGGCGTGGAAAGTGAACGTGTCCTCGGGCAGGGAATCGTACTCCCTCCAGTCGACGTAATAGTACAGCAGCACCTCCGCGTCTGTTTCGTTCTCGAACTCCACTCTGGCGGAGCGGCGGAAAGGCATCGGGACCCAACAGTTGAGTGCGACGCCCTCGCCCTGATACCTCTCGTCGTTCACCGACGTCGAGAAGCAGGCGTTCGACATCGTATACGACTGGCTGTGACCCAGGCAGAAAAAGTCTCCGACGGGGCACTCGACGGACGGCGAATCCTCTCCGTCCCACCACATGCGGATTGTGCATTTGCGCAGATAGTATGGATCGTCCGTAAAGACCGCCATCCAGATGTGACGGATCTCTCCGGCCGCCGCGATATCAGCCATCGTTCCCGTTGAATGCGCCGGGATATGGAGTCTGTCGTCGTTGCCGCCCGACCTGTCGTAACTGCTCTCGCGCCTCGCGCGGAAGGGAAGCGGGCGGGTAAGATCGCTCAGTGCGTTCATAATATTAACCTCCGTCGGTTTTTTTTCAAATAAATGATACAACAAAAGAGTCCGTGTGTCAACCGATCCGAAAAAGAAAGACTATATGCCTGTAATTCAACTTCTGTTCACATCAGGTTCACAATAAAACGATAAAATGTTATAAATTTGTATTATTTGCAGAAAATCGCCGGACAGACACAGACGTGGAAACCCGGGACAGTGATCACGGGGCCCTGACGCGTTTTTCCTGCAGAGGCAGAATATGAAGAATATTTTTTTTCGGTTTGCGTGCTTTTTAACGTTTTTCGTTTTGGTATTTTTTCTTGCAGGGTGCAGCGGATCCACTCAAGAGCCGATAAAAGAGTCTTCCGAAGAGACGAGAGGCGAATTGACGGCGAACGCCGATCATGTTGAAACCGCCGTAATGTCCCGATCGGAAGATACGGACGAAGAACCCGGACCGGAGAGCGCTTCCGAGCTGATAGAAAGGACCGGGGGAGAAACGGAGCGGAATGTGCCCGTATTTGAAGAAAAACCTAAGATCTGTATCGATCCGGGTCATTACGCGGGGATCAACCATACTCCCGATTACGTTGAATATGAATACATCGAGGGTGATTTCACGCTGAAAGTGGGGCTCAGACTGAAGGAGATCCTGGAGGAACGGTACGGCATAGAGTGCTGCCTTACAAGGACGGCGGAACATATAACGCTCGGCGGATACACCGACGAGGTACTGGACAGAGAACATACCATGCTGCGCGGGACATGGGCCGCCGAGATGGGATGCGATTTCTTCTTTTCGATCCATACGAACGCGAATCTGGATAACGCAAACGGGTATCCGACTTTCTATCAGCCGATCGATATAACTAAAACCGTGGTCCTTGCCAATATTCCGTGCTGCCGAAGCGAAAAATGGCTCAGAGTGGCCAATGAAATCGGAGAAACGCTGTCCCGCGTTAATTATGAGGCCGGGATCGCTTCGCGCCCCGATTTCAGGCGAGGTTCCGTGGGGGATATCCCCGAATGGAGCGACGAGTGGAACGACAGCACGACGCTTCCCGGTGCAGTCCTTGCAAGATACTGGGAAGGAAAGGATTACTACGGCGTCCTTAGGGGCGCGGCAGAATACGGTGTGCCGGGCATCATTGTGGAGCACGCGTTCCACACCGTCCCGGAAATGAGATATCAGGCGTCATACGGCGATCTTGCGGAGAAATGGGCTCAGGCTGACGCTTCCGCAATCGCTTACGCGCTCGGGATCAAGGGCAATTACTGAGGAGGATGAAAATGAAATTATACTGTCCGTACTGTGGTCAATTGAGAAATCAGGGAGACACGTTCTGCATGAATTGCGGAAGGGAACTTCCTCCTGTTTCCGTCCCTGCTTCACCTGAACGGTCGGGTGCTAAGCGGGAAGAGGATCTTTCTTCCGTTAATTTCAGTGAGAGCGGAACGACGCCGACGCCATCGTATGATTCTGCCAATAACGGTATTTATTCAGCGTCTGCCGCGGCTGACGGAAACATAGCGGCGGTGAATCCTCCGGTGAAGAAAAACCGGAGGAACAAGGGCCTTATCATCGTTATAGCGATCCTTGCGACCCTTCTCGCTCTGACGGTCGTTGTGGGAACACTCCTGTTTCTGAGATGGAACGACGAAAATAAAAAGGTATCGAACACTCTTGAAACGACCGTTCAGACGCAAGAAAAAACCTCGGAAGAAACTCAAAAAGAAACTGCAGAAACCTTCGAATCGGCTAACGTCGACGAGCTTATCAGGGACGCCGGACGGTATGATATTGACGGTTCGGCGGATAACTACATAAGCGTTCTCAAAGAGTGGAAAAACGCAGTTGACGCCGGAGACGAAAAAGCCGCCGACGAGCTCATGAAAAAGGCGAAAAGTGAACTGGAAGCCCTGATTTCATTGAACAACGATATCTGTGACGGCAAGATCGACGAATATGAGTCTGTCGATCTTTCCCGGGCGGATGAACAGGATCGCAAAGCGATGGAAGGGTATATCAAAGAGATAGAGGATCTTAAAAAAGACGGCAGGTATTACTATCTTGAAACGGTTGAGGAATATGCCGACGCTCTTGTCCTCAAGTATTCTGTCACGGCCGAGGAGATAACGATTTCCGTTCAGCAGGTGGACGTGCGCTCTTATCCCCTGACAAAGCTTTATCTCGATATCTCTGACGGATCGGGAAACGTTCCGTCAGACCTTCAGATGCCTTTCTTTTACATTGATAAAAAAGACGCTGACGGTAACTATATCAAACAGAAAGTTACGGAAGTTACGCAGCTGAACGAGTCGGAGACCCTGAACGTCAACGTCGTTGCCGACATCAGCGGAAGTATGTACGGGTATCCGATCGCGGAAGCGAAAAACATAATGGAATCGTTTGTGGGCACCGTTCAATTCAACGCGGGAGATGAAGTGGAGCTAATTACTTTCAGCGACGACGTATATATCGACGTTGAATTCACGAACGATCTCAATAAATTGGTAAGAGCGATCCGCGGTCTGGATACGTATGATATGACCAGTCTATATGACGCTCTTTATACCGCCGTCATACGGGTCGCGTCACGTCCCGGAGCCAAATGCGTCATGGCGTTTACTGACGGAATGGACAACGACAGCAGATACAGCGTCAACGACGTCATAGACATCGCCCGACGGTATAACGTTCCGATTTTCCTCATCGGGGTCGGAACGGTAGATACGACAGTTCTTCAGAGGATCTGCACGGAAACCGGGGGAGAGTACCACAGCGCCGCCGCAGTGACGGACATCAAAGAACTGTACAATGAGATTTACAGGCGGGAGAAAGAACTGTACATGGTGTGTTTCGAGGATTCTTCGGGAACAAAGGCAACCGACAGCTCCTACGTCAACGTCATATACGATTCCTACGAATATACGGGTGAATGCGCCTATTCCTATGAACCTAAGGTGCTGATTGAGGTCGATTCGTCCGATTTCTATCTGACCGGTCCCGAAGCGACAGTTGAAAAATACATCAAGGGGTACGCGGATGCCCAGACAAAGTCCGACTTCTCTTATATCGAGCCTTACCTGAAAAAAGGAAGCCCGATTTACGAGGAACAAATGAGTTTTGTAAAATCGGAATTCGAACTGCGGCTTGACAGCTTTGAGATCATAGACGTGAAGTATAACGGATCAAGCGAATGTATCGTCACGACCAACGAGACGTATTACGTTCAATCTCCCAAAAAGCCGCTGCATCTTCTGACACAGGAGTGCAAATACGTTCTGCGAGACGAAGGAAGCTGGCTGCTGACCGCATTCGCGGAGAACGTCAAGGTACTGAGAGAAATCAAAAAGTAGTTATCATTCATCTTCTTTGAAAAACGGGCGGCGGTATTATCCGCCGCCCGTTTTCAAGCGGATTGATTTGCCTCTGTTTATGTGAAACGGGAAAAAGACAAAATTCCGCCTGCTTGTTTTTCGCTGTTTTGCAATTGACATACGATTCGGAATGTGATAAAAAACCATGGTTGCGGGGTGTGGATCAGTTCGGAAGCTCGGAGTGCGGGTGCCGCGGGGGCGCAGA
This sequence comes from Clostridia bacterium, assembly GCA_017518975.1. Classification (GTDB taxonomy): domain Bacteria; phylum Bacillota; class Clostridia; order Oscillospirales; family CAG-272; genus RUG11130. Next base: position 11,106 of record JAFWTH010000022.1, on the reverse strand, counting down.
AGTCCGTTTCGATAAAGGAAACGGAGCGGGAGGCGGCGCGCGAGGCGATCATGACGCCGGATCTTATCGTCCTCGACGATCTCGGCGTCGAGAGGCGCTCGGAGTATATGGACGAGGCGGTCTATACGGTCGTCAACGCGCGGTATATGGCGAACAAGCCCGCGATATTCACGACGAATCTGAGAACGTCGGATTTCGAGAACCCGAAAGACGAGAGCCAGAAACGGATATACAGCCGCATCGTCGGCATGTGCGATTTCGTTCCGGTCAACGGCCCGGACAGGAGGATCGGGGAGCATAATATCAAAAAGAATGGGATCGGGAAGATCTTAAAGGGTGCTGAACAGAATAGCACGACTGAATAACATGCGATAGACAAAATACAGCCGGGTACTTGATTGCATCCGGCTGTTTGTATGAGAGTGACTGGATTTGTCGCCTTCGCCAATATACAATGTATCGATAACGATACCGAGCGAAGGCGGTTCAAATGCCGAAGTGCTTAAATGAAAAAGGAACAGGCAGATGCCTGTTCCTTTTTCATCGGAGTGACTGGATTTGAACCAGCGGCCTCTTGGTCCCGAACCAAGCGCTCTACCGAACTGAGCCACACCCCGAGACAGTCGCTTTTTAGTCGACTTTGATATTCTATCACACTCTTCCGGCTATGTCAAGAGAAAAAGAACGAAAAAACGATCGGATTCTCACGTTCGCCGTTGTGAGAAATAACGGTTCCCCGTGCGCAGTCAGGCACGGAGAACCGTTGATCATTATTTCGGATCAGTTGAAATCAGTATATCCGAGGGCGTGGATCGAGAATCAGCAGTAATATTTGAGGTATGAGTTGATAACGTCAAGCGAGCCCACAGGCATATCGACGGCTGAGAACTCGGATTCGCCGTCGGTATCAAACGCCTTAATTAAACATGCCGCGCAATTTCCCGATCAATAGCCCTGCGAATACTTCATTTCCCTTGACGTTGAGATGAGTGCCGTCGCCTTTGTCAAAATATGTGCTTGCGGTGTTGTACGACAAGGGCATTTCCTGATATGCGTTCAGTACGCTTATTCGTTTGTCTTTTGCAAACTCTTCTATTGTCAGAACGATTTCCTTAAGCGTTGAGACGTTATATACTTTGGTATCGCCGTTCTCGTTCTCGTCGGCGGTTCCCCAATATCTCCAGATCGGTGTGGCGATCAGGATCCGAACGGACGGGAACGCCACGCCGAGCATATCGATAACAGACTCATACGCGTCGACTATCTCCTCCGTTGTCTTTCCCTGCGTATAGTCGTTCGTGCCCCAATTCATAATGATGATGTCAACCGCTGACATATCGACTGATTTCAGGGCTTCCAGTCTGCCGGTGATCCACGGATATGAGGACGACAACGCCTCCGCGGCGGCGTCCTGATCTGCCCACGTATTTTCAGTCAGAGCCCTGACGATCCTGACACCGTCGAAATACCGGAAGTCACCCGAACCTCTGTCGCACACCGACGTACCTCCGAACGCTCCGTTTACGCTCGATTTGCATGCTTTATCGATAAAACCATTGATTTCCCCGTCGTTGCCGAAAATGCTGTCTCCCAATAAAAGCACGTTCAGATCCTGTATTTTGTCTTTTCTGTCATTGATTCTGACGTAATCTGGGATCGCGTCCATGAATATTGCAAATACGTCGCGGCATGAATCGAGATATACCATTCTGACGTAACCGTCCGCAGGAGCGGTATACGTGCCAGTGCGGTAGTTGCCTCCCGCCGACCAGAGAACGGATTTTGAAGGATCGTACGTTTTTGCCCCGTCGTAAAACGCGATCATAGGAGCTTCGTTCACCCCGTGGGACAGTTTATAGGTGATCGTATCACCTTCTTTTACGCTGATATAATCCGTAAATTTGTAGTTCCCCGTGGACGAAACCGAACCGGACGTATTGATCCATCCGTCGCTTACGTTGGACCTTATTGAAAACACTTTTTTGAAGATACTGTCCGCGGCTTCCTCGGCGGATTTCCGTATTTCGATTATTTGTTTTTGAATTCCCGCAATTACGTCGGAAACGTTTTGGTAATAAAGTCTTACGTTATCGGGGATCACGTCCGTGAATTTCGCAAAAACGTCGTCGCAAGGATCGAGATATACCATTCTGACGTAACCGTCTGCGGGAACCGTATAAACGCCCGAGACGTAGGTGCTGCCTGTCGACCATAATATCGATTTTTCGGGATCATACGCGCCGGACGCGTCGTAAAACGCGATCACCGGAGCGTCGTTCACACCGTGAGATAATCTGTATGTGATTGTTTCCCCCGTTTTTACGCTGATGAGATCCGTGTGCCTGTAGTTTCCGGACGCGGATACGACTCCGGAGTTGTCTATCCATCCGTCGTTTATATCGGATTTTACGGAATAAATCTTTTTGCAGATGTTGTCCGCAGATTTTTCCGCGTTCGAGTTGACTTCTTCGATCCACGTTATGAGTCCGGCGATCACGTCAGAGACGTTTGAACAATAGCGCGTGAGGATCGCGGCGACCTCCGCTCTCGTCACGTTATCGCCCGGAGCGAGGATCTTTGTCCCGCTGCTGTCTTTTTTTCCGTTGATGATACCGTCGGAAATCGCCCAGTTCATACCGTCCTTTGCCCAGTCTGAAACTTCCCCTGCGTCCGGAAATTCAGATACGTTCTCTTCGGCGGAAACGTCGAATCCGATGTATTGATTATAACGGTACATGATAGTCGTAACCTGTTCTCTCGTGATATCGCCTTCCGGATCGAATATTCCTTTCGCAACGCCCGAGACGACGCCGTTCTCGCCTGCCCAGCTCACGGCGTCGGTATACCACGTGTTTTCCGGTATGTCCTTGAAGCTGTTTGCATACCCCGAAGGAGATCCCTCGTATCTCCAGAGGACGGTCACAAGCATGCTTCTGCTCATTCTGACGTTAGGAGCGAATTTCGTCTTTGACGTTCCCTTCATTAAACCGTTGTTATAAACGTAGTCAACCGACTCCCGGAACCAGGAATCCGCTTTGACGTCAACAAAAACGTCGGCGCTTGATATGTCCCTTTCTGCGTTCGCTGTCACGCCGGCGATAAAAGACGAAAACGCCGTGCAAAGAGCCAAAAATAACCCGATAGTTCTTTTTTTCACGCCTTTCCCTCCGCTTACATAAAAAAAGTGCACGGCTTGAGCCGCGCACAAAAAACGCATGACTCCAAGCCGCTACGCAACAATCATAACGATCCCTCTTCAGGAAAGAATACGAAAGGGAGCACGCATTTTTATCAAAAAAAGCGTAACTTTCCCAAACCGGGAGCCGTTCGTTATTCTGTTGCGTAGCGGCTTTTATCATATCACGTTTTTCGGGACGTGTCAATAGGGTACGGGGGACGGTTCGCGCCCGGCGCGGCGTACCGGGACGCAGAAACAAGGAGTGATTCGACCGGCAGGGAGAAGCGCGACTATGTTTCAAGAGTAAGCTTGGTTCGGGACCAAGAGGCCGCTGGTTCAAATCCAGTCACTCCGATGAAAAAGGAACAGGCATCTGCCTGTTCCTTTTTCATTTAAGCACTTCGGCATTTGAATCGCCTTCGCTCGTTCGAAATACGGGTACTCTTTGGGTGTCGCGTGTAAGAATTGCGGAGCAATTCTTATCCGCTTTTGCCTCAGGCAAAGGCGACCAGTCACTCCGATGAAAAAAGCGGGCAGGTAAAACCTGCCCGCTTTTTTTAGTGTTCCCGTATCAGTTATAATTCGTATATCCGAGGGCGTGGACCGAAAAGCCGTAATTATTCTTCATGTAAGAATTCAGCATTTCAAGCGCGCCCTTGACCGACGTTGCGGCGTGTGACTTGAACGCCTCTATATCCTCGCTGTCGTACACGTAGTAAATATCCGAGAAAGTCAGTTTCGACGTGTTCTTCGTGATCGAGGACAGCTTGATATTGTAATTCCCGATGATCCCGTACTGACCGCTGTCGTTCGTAAGATAATCGACGTACCTAAGCATGTCTTTATCCTCTAAGGTCATCTGGAAAACGACGGCATAGGTCGAATCACCGACCACGCTTTCGTAAACGAGTTGATCGTCCGTACTGATCCAGAGCCCGAAATATGACGAATCGTCCTCGTAAAACACCATTTCTCCGTCGTATTTATCGATCACGTCGTTTCTGAGGCACGAGATCAGCACCGCCCTGTTATTCCTTCCGCAGCGCGAGCATTTCGGCGTGTCGGTGTGGCCGAGCGCAGCTCCGGACGTCTCCCCGCAGCGGGAGCACGTTTTCGGCGTCGTGCAGGTCGCGGCTTTCCAGGTATGACCGAGTTTTTCTATCGGCTCGTCGAGCCATTTTTCACACCGCGAGCAGAAGAAATGAAGCGTTCCGTTTTCGGTGCAGGTCGCCGCTTTCGTCGTTGACTGACTCGTCTTTACGTGGCCGAGCGGGGAGACCGCGACGCGCTTCTCGATACCGCAGTCGGCGCACTTGTAGACGGTCTCGCCTCTTTCCGTGCAGGTGGGCTCGGAGATCTTCGTTCCCTCATCCCACGCGTGGATGAAGAGAGGATTTGAGCAGTAGCGCATCAGGACGGTGGCGACCTCCGCTCTCGTCGCGTTGTCGCCGGGCGCTAGGACCGTCTTTCCCCACGCGTCCTTCGTCCCGCTGATGACGCCTACGGCTATCGACCATTCCATGCCCTGCTTCGCCCAGTTGGACACCTTCGACCCGTCCGGGAACTTCGAGGCGCTTTGTGCGGCGGAGACGTCGCATCCCATATACTGCGTGTAGCGGTACATGAACGTCGTGAGCTGTTCTCTCGTTACGTTGCCGTCGGGATTGAACTGAGTGGCCGAGACGCCTGCGGCGATGCCGTTTTCACGCGCCCAGCTCACCGCGTCCGTATACCACGCGCCCGCGGGGATATCACGGAATCTGTTCGCGTATCCCATGGGCGATCCTTCGTATCTCCAAAGAACGGTGACGAGCATCGCGCGGCTCATTTTCGTGTTCGGCTCAAATCTCGTCGCCGACGTGCCGTTCATCAGACCGTTGTTATAAACGTAGTCCACGGACGCTTTGAACCACGAATCGTTTTTGACGTCAACGAAAACGTCCGCGCTCGACACGCCGTCCGCCGAGACCGACGCCCCGCAGATGATAACCGAGAACGCCGTAACGAGCGCCAAGACAAAGCAGATGATCTTTTTCAACTTCTTTTCCTCCGGTCTGAAATGGAATTAATCTGTGCAAGGGTGCAGTTTCTATTATCTTATCATGATTTCAAATTCGAGTCAATGATCCTTTTTTGCGGGTCGTCGGAAAATCATTCCTTCATTTCACGTAACTCGTGATGATCATATCCGGCTCGATACCGTGATATCCCACGGCGTCGAACTTCTCTCCGTACTTTTCCCTTACTTCGCCGACGACCCTGTCGCAGACCTCCCTGTGCAGATCCGCGGGGACGTCGACCTGGTCGGAAAAGCCCTTTCCCGCAAATCGCGGCAGGAAACTGTCGACGAGGCGGTTGAAATACGGGACGCCGCGCTCTATGCGCTTCGTCTCGACCGACCCGAACATGGCGCGGCACGCCGCGTCTCTGTCGAACCGCCAACTGTATCTTTTAGCCGTGACGCCGCGCTTTCCGAGTTCTGCCCAGTATCCTTCATAGATCTCGCCGACTGTTTTCATATATTCTTCATTCTCTTCTGCGAACCCCTCCGCGCCCGGCCTATCCATGTCCGGCGCGTCGTCCCGGCAGACGAAACGGCCGCCCGGTTTCAGGACGCGGTATATTTCGCGGAGCACTTTTTCGGGATTCGAGATCAGGTGCAGGACGCTGTTTGCGACGACCGTGTCGACGCTTTCGTCTCTGAGCGGGATATCGAGCGCGTTCATCCGGCAGAGCGTTACGCTTTCGAGCGATATGCCGTTGCGCTTTGCCCGCTCTTTCAATATCTCCATCATTTTATTGGATATATCGCCGGCGATCACTCTCACTCCGAGCCGTGCGCAGGGCACGGTCACGGCGCCGTCGCCGCAGCCCAGATCGAGAAAGAGACCGTCCTTCGTGACTTCCGCTATATATTCTGCCGTCAGCGCGCTGCCCTCGTCGATCAGGTGCTTTGCGTTTCCCGAATACGCCTCGCCGATCTCTTCGTATCCGATATACTTGTCGCCGTCGCCGTCCGTGACGATATCGGGCGCGTCGGAGAGCTGTAGAACGCCGTTTTTGACCCGGATCTCGCCGTTCGCTTTGAAAATATCTTTCATTTGATCACACTCCGCTTTCTAATATCCTCCGCGCACTTTTTGAGGTCCTCGTGAAAACCGTATTCGTTGTTTATAACGAAATCCGCTTTTTCCTTTTGCGGGAGGCAGTATTCTTTTCCGTCCGCAGGCGAAATCATCGTCGGAAGCTCGCTTCTGAAAAAGCGGTCGGATGATATTACCGCGCAGCCGAGTTCCGCGGCAAGTTTTTCGGCAATTGTCGATTTCCCCGATCCGGACGGCCCGCATATACCGATGACAAAACGTTTCATACCAATCTCCTTGTGACAAAACCGATAACTCTTTTTTCACTATCAGAAGGTCTCCCTTGCTTTGTCTTTGGCATTCGGGTTTACTCTTTCAAACTCGATTTTTCTCAGTTTTAATTATCTTGCTGTTGTATATTACGAATAATTGTGATATAATAATTACAGCACAATTGAAAGGAGTATTTAGTATGCCTAATATCAAGCCGGTTTCAGATCTTAGAAACTATACCGAGGTTCTTCGGGATATTGCCGTTGGAGAACCGGTTTTCCTGACAAAGAACGGAAGGGGCAGATATGCGATCCTCGATATGGAAGAATACGAGAGAACGCATGCCGTTTTGAAGTTGATGAAAGAACTTGCCAAGGGTGACCTTTCCGGAAACGAAAACGGCTGGGTCGATATCTCAGACGTAGAAAAAGAGCTGGGTGTAATAAATGGCTGATATCAAGTTCTCTCCCGAAGCTTTGAATGACCTTCGCGGGATCAAAGCGTATATTGCCGAAGAGTTGTGCAGCGAACAGGCGGCTGTTAACACGATCTCAAAAATCACGGAACGAGTTAGGACGTTATCTCAGTTCCCGGAATCCGGCGCGCCCCTGTCTTCTGTTATTGGTTTCGATACCGACTATCGTTTCCTGGTCTGCGGGAATTATTTGGCGTTTTACCGTTATGAACGGAGTACAGCGTACGTTGTCCGCGTTTTGTACAGCGGAAGAGACTATATGAGAATTCTGTTCGGTTCTCAGTCAGAACAGGGAAAGTGACACCTTTTTAAACCGGACGGTTTTCGGAAACGGGGACGGTTCTGTGTCGTAAAGACACAGAACCGTCCCTCCGTCTTTTTATCCGTTTTTATTATCTTGAATAACCTGTTCGATGATTGGACGCCAGTAGTCGTCCGATTCTTCCGATAACTCGATAAAGTATTCACCAACTTCGTCAGGCTCGCTGTTTTCGCCCATACTCAGAACGTAAAAATACAATTTAGAATCGTACTTGTAAACCGAGACGCCTCTGTACGTGTCGTCAAATATGGCTTTGATATAGACTTGATTGTTGAAAATCTCCCGTAATAAGTCCCGCTGTGTTTCGGGATTGATCTTCAAATTGCATTGATCGAGGTGATACCTGAGATAAACGGGGTCGTACTGATTGAACTCGTTAAACAGTTTGACATATTCATCTTTATCAAACGTCGCGTCCGTTTTAACGTACATACCCTCATACGACGCTGTTTCTCCCACCCTGAACCGACATTTGACTTCTCCCTTAATCTCCGTCAGTGCGTATTCGTCCTCAACGACTATCATTCCGAATTGTGTAAATAGCGTTTTGCATCCGGTAAGAGTACAAATGATCAGTAAAACGGAAACTAATATCAAAACGATCAATTTCACTTTTTTCATGTCAATATTCTTTCTCCTCTACCGTTTTTAAGGTAAAAAAGTTAAATGTACGGCGGGCAAGTGACGTGTGAAGACGTGGAACGATTTTGTGTCTTTTTTTTCGCTCATCACGGCGCTCCGAGACATAGAACCGTCCCCTGTCTTTCCCCTGTCTTTCTTTGCTACTTCTTGATCCACCCGGCGATCATCTCGGTCGCTTTTGTCGTGTCGCCCGCGCCGTTCACGATAATATCCGCAGTCCACTTCGTCGGCTCGACGTACTGTTCGTGACGGAAGCGAACCATATCGAGATAGACCGCCGATATTTTATCAAATGGAAGTCCCCACTCCATATTGCGGCGGAGGCGGCGGACGATCCTTTCGTCGGCGGCACAGTCGACGAATACGCGAAGATCGAGACGATCCTTTAGTTTTTCGTCCCAGAGGATCAGAAGCCCCTCCGCGATTACGACGTCGGTCTTTTCATCCGCCGCCGCGGCGAAAAACTCCGCGCGGAACGAGTCGAGATCAACGGTGTCCGGACAGTTGTCATCGACGTAGACCTTCCCGCTTAAATGAGACGCGACGTGCGGACGTTCCTCCTCGGGACGGAAGAATGAATCCATATGAATAGTTCTCACGGAAAGTCCGTCGCTCTCGAGTTTTTCAGCCAGTTTATCGGTAAATGTCGATTTCCCGCTCGCCGTTCCCCCGGCGATTCCTATGATCTTTTTCATAATCATATCCTCCGGCTTTGATCTCCAAGCGAATTCTATCATAAACGTCCGCGTTTTTCAATAAATAGTTGGTTGAAATTATCATAAAAACAAAAAACCGGTAAAAACAGCATTGGGATGTTGTTTTCACCGGGTCTTTGTACTTATTTCTTTACGATCTTCGGTTCTTTGCCGTCGGTGATGCAATCCTTTCCGATCACCACCTCCGCGACGTCGTCGCGGGAGGGAACGGAGAACATGATCCCAGTCACGGTCTCCTCAATGATTGAGCGCAGGCCGCGCGCTCCGGTGCCGCGCTCTATCGCCTTTTCGGCGACCGCGCGCAGAGCGTCGTCCTCGAACGTGAGCTTCACGCCGTCCATCTCAAAGAGCTTTCGGTACTGCTTCGTCAGGGAATTCCTCGGCTCTTTGAGGATGCGCACGAGCGCGTCCGCGTCGAGCGCCTCGAGACCGACGATAACGGGAAGTCTGCCTACGAGCTCGGGGATGAGACCGAACTTGACGATATCGTGGCTCGTCACGTCCTCGAAGATCTTCCGCTCGAGTTTTTCCTTCTTCGTCTTTACCTCGCCGCCGAAGCCGATCGAAGCCGACCCGCGCCGCGCCTCGATGATCTGATCGAGGTTGTCGAACGCGCCGCCGCAGATGAAGAGGATATTCTCTGTATTGATCTGTATGTAATCCTGGTTCGGGTGTTTCCGCCCGCCCTGCGGGGGAACGTTCGCGACGGTTCCCTCGAGGATCTTCAGGAGCGCCTGCTGAACGCCCTCGCCCGACACGTCGCGCGTGATCGAGCGATTTTCGCTGCGCCTGCTTATTTTGTCGATCTCGTCGATGTAGATGATGCCGCGCTCCGCCGCCTCGATATCCCAGTCCGCCGCCTGGATCAGGCGCAGAAGGATGTTCTCAACGTCCTCTCCGACGTAGCCCGCTTCGGTCAGCGTCGTGGCGTCGGCGATGGCGAACGGCACGTCGAGCGTCTTCGCCAGCGTCTCGGCGAGGAACGTCTTGCCGACTCCGGTCGGGCCGATCAGGAGCACGTTGCTCTTTTTGATCTCGACGTCGTCGGGACCGGCGTCCTCTTTTTTCTTCACCTTGCTCTGCGCGTCGGTGTAGATGAGACGCTTGTAGTGGTTGTAGACCGCGACGGACAGGGCGATCTTCGCCTTGTCCTGACCGATGACGTACTCGTCGAGCGTTCTTTTTATCTCCTCGGGCTTCGGAAGGTTCTCACGGGTGAGCTCTTTCTTTTCATCCGACTGAGAGTGAACGTGATCGTAGATGATGTCGTTGCACGCGTCGATGCAGTTGTCGCAGATATAAAGACCGGTGGGAGACGGGATGAGGAACATCACCTGTCCCTCGCCCCTTCCACAGAAGGAGCAGGTCCGCCTCGGGGTGCCGTTTTTGCTTTCAGCCATATTTATGACCTTTCTCCGGGAAAATTACGCGTGATGAACGATGACGCGGTCGACGAGGCCGTATTCCTTCGCCGCTTCCGCGCTCATGAAGTTGTCTCTCTCAGTGTCGGCGGCGATGACCTCGATCGGCTTGCCGGTGTTCTCGGCGAGGATGCGGTTCAGCGTCTCGCGCGTCTTTAAGATGTGCTCTGCGTGGATCTTGATGTCGGACGCCTGACCCTGCGCTCCGCCGAGGGGCTGATGGATCATGATCTCGCTGTTCGGGAGGGCGTATCTTTTGCCCTTCGCGCCCGAGCTGAGGAGGAACGCGCCCATGCTCGCCGCCATGCCGATGCACGTCGTCGAAACGTCGCATTTCACGAAATTCATCGTGTCGTAGATCGCCATGCCCGCGGTGACGGAGCCGCCGGGGCTGTTGATGTAGAGACTGATGTCCTTGTCGGGATCCTGCGCCTCGAGGTAAAGGAGCTGAGCCACGACGAGCGACGCGGTGACGTCGTTCACCTCGTCGGCGAGGAAGACGATCCTGTCGTTGAGAAGACGGGAGTATATATCGTACGATCTCTCCCCTCTGTTCGTCTGTTCTACTACCATTGGAACGAGTGCCATATCTGTACCTTCCTTTCTAGTTATACTCGTACCGCTGCCCCGCGAAAACGGGACAGCGGTAGATTATATGCCGGTATTCCGGGGTTTGATTATTCTTTTTCTTTCGGAGCTGCGGGTTTCTTTGCCGCCGGCTTCTTCGCGGGGGCTTTCTTGGCTGCGGGCTTCTTTTCGCCCTCTTCCTTCGTTTCTTCCTTCGGCTCGGCTGCTTTCTTTGCGGGCGCCTTCTTTGCGGGCGCCTTAGCCGCGGGCTTCGCTTCTCCCTCTTCCTTCTTCGCTGCGGGTTTCTTAGCGGGCGCTTTCTTCGGGGCGGATTTCGCCGCAGCTTCTTCCTTCGCCTCTTCCTTCGGTTCGGCGGCTTTCTTCGCGGGGGCTTTCTTAGCCGGCGCTTTCTTTGCGCCCTTGCCCGTG
>JAFWTH010000021.1 GCA_017518975.1 Clostridia bacterium | reverse complement strand
TCCGCTCCGGGTCGAAGAGTTTTGCCGGAGATGATTTTTGTCCCGGCAAGGCAGTGCCCGAAGCAGGTAGCGACTCCTACCTGCGAGGGTGATAACGAAGCAGGGGCAAAAATCAACCCGTCAAAACCGGGTTCGGATAGCTCCTGTTACCCTAGGGAGGGATCCCCTGATCCCTCCGTGCTCAAATACCGGGATCCTTCGGCGGAAGGAGCTGTCATCTCCGTGACAGCAAAATAACGAAAGAAAAAACACAGTTATGAGTTAAGAGTTATGAGTTATGAGTTCGCCTTCGGCGTTACCCCCGCGCCGTTACGGCGTTCGGAAAGTGTTTTATTTCAAGTACCCTGTTCTTTTCGACGGACGGGTCGGCGTAGACCTCGATCACGTCGATTCGCGGCTGAAGTCCCTCGCACTCCTCGCGGTGCGCGAACATATATCCTCTGACCGCGTAAAGGAGATTTTCTCTCTTTTTTGCGTTGACCGCCGTCGCGGGACGCCCGAACGGAGAGTCCGCGTCGGGGATCTGTCTTCTCGTCTTGACCTCGACGAAGAGGATCATGCCGTGACCACGGGCGATGATATCTATCTCTTTTCTGCCCACGAACACGTTTCTCCCGACCGTGCGGAAGCCGCGCCTCGCGAGATACCCGGCGGCTTTTTCCTCTCCCCACGAACCGAACGTGCGATCGTTCGCCTCCGCACGTTTCGTCACGAGATCAGCCCCGCTTCCTTCGCCTCGCGCTCGAGCTTTTCGCGGTCTCTTTCGAGAAACGACAGAAACGATCTTCTGTGAACGGGTGACGGACCGAGCGTGAAGACGGCGAGCTTGTGTTCCTTCGTCGGGTAACCCATATGGCGGGCGAACCCGTACCCGGGGTATTCCGCGTCGAGTTTTTTCATTATCCGGTCACGCGTGACCTTTGCGAGCACGGACGCCGCGGCGATCGACTGCGAGATCCCGTCGCCCTTGACGACCGTCTCGGCTGGGATCGTGAATCCTCTTTTCTGATTTCCGTCGATAAGAAGGAAATCGGGACGGACTCCCGTCGCCTCGATCGCGCGTCTCATGGCGAGCAGCGCCGCCTCGAGGATATTGATCCGGTCGATCTCGCCCTCGTCGGCGAGTCCGACTCCCCACGCCTCGCACGAATCGATTATTACGTCGTAGAGCGCCTCGCGCTTCTTTTCGGTGAGTTTTTTGCTGTCGTCGAGCCCTTCGATGACGACGCCGGGTCTCAGGATGCACGCGCCCGCCGCGACGGGACCCGCGAGAGGGCCGCGGCCCGCCTCGTCGACGCCGCAGACGACGCCGTATTTGTTCTGATATTGAAGATCAAAGTTCAGATCCAGCATTTTTACCACCCCTCGGACTCGGGCGATTCGAGAGTGATCCGCCCTATCTTTCCGCCTCTGAATTCGTCGAGGACGATATTCGCGGCACGTTCCATGTCCGGCTCTCCGCCGGAGACGAGAAAACCGCGTTTTTTCGCGACCGCGGCGAGAATATCGTACGGCCCTTTTCCCTCGACCGCTTCACGCGTGAGTTTATATCTCGTCAGAAACAGATCGGGATAACCGTCAAAAAGTTTGCGGCAAAGCTCGCCCGCGAGCATTTCCGTGTCGAGGATCGAGTCCTTGATCGCGCCGGTGAAGGCGAGATTTCTTCCCGTTCCGGGATCCTCGAACTTCGGCCACAGCACGCCGGGCATATCGAGCAGATCGAGACCTTTTCCGGCGGAGACCCACTGCTTGGAGAGGGTCACTCCGGGACGGTCCTCGACGCGCGCCTTTTTCGTTCCGCAAAGGCGGTTGACGAGCGACGATTTGCCCACGTTCGGTATGCCGAGGATCATCGCGCGGATCTTCCGCCCGCTCATTCCCTTGTCGTTCCATCCCTCGATCTTGGCCTTAAGGATCGACGCGCACGCGGACGTTATCTTCCCGAGTCCGTCCCCCGTTATGCAGTCGACGGCGAGCGCGTATTTCCCGCGGGCGCGGTAGCAGGCGATCCATTTCTTCGTCGCTTCCGGGTCGGCGAGGGACGATTTGTTCAGCAGCGTCAGCGTCGGGCGGGTCTTCGTCAGCCCGTCGATCTCCGGGTTCTTCGAACTGTTCGGGATACGCGCGTCGAGAAGCTCGATCACGATATCGCAGAACGAGATATTTTCCGAGATCAGACGGCGCGTCTTCGCCATGTGGCCCGGGAACCAGTTTATGTTTTCCGATACGTTGTCGTTCATGATATCACTTTCCGTCAAACGGATTTCCGAAGGCGGAGATCTTATTGAACGGGAATACCCGGAGGAGGACCTTGCCGACGATGCAGCGCTCGTCGATCAGACCGATCCCGGAGACCCTGCTGTCCGCGGAATTGTTCCGGTTGTCTCCCATCACGAAAACGTGGCCCTCGGTCACCGTGATCTTCGCGCGGCCGTTCTCCCTCGTCATGTGTTCGCCGAACAGATCTCTCGGCGCTCCGGTGAGGTTTTTGTAGGTTTCCTCGACGTGAACTCCGTTGACGGACACCTCACCCGTCGCGATGTCGATCTCTACGGTCTGTCCCTCCGTCGCGATGATGCGCTTGACGAGCGGCTTTCTGTAATGTTCGGAAGCTTCGGGGCTCTGGAGCACGACGATGTCGCCGCGGGTCGGCTTGTAAAACAGGTCGGACACCACGAGGTATTCGCCGGTGTGAAGGGTGTTCTCCATCGAAGGACCGTCGACGACATTGAGGCGCACGATGAAAGAGAAGCAAAGGATGATAACGACCGTTATCGCCCCGATCATCTCCACGAAATCGTAAAGCGAGGAAGCGGCGCGCCGGCCGAGCGGCTGTTGCTTCTTTTCGTTCTCCCCGACGGTTTTTTCGGGTTCTCCGTTTTCTTCAAACGCTTTTTCAAATTCGGTTTTTTCTTCTTCGTTCATATCTTTTCTCCGGTTTATCCGTATTTTGATCTTCTTCATCCGGGCATATTCCCGGATTTTACTATTATAACACAAAACGGAAGGTCTAACAATATTTTTATATTAAATAAGGGGGTATATATTGAAGCGCATAAACCTCGTTCGTAAAGCGAAGGGTATGGTCTGTTTGCTTCCTTTGCTTCGCAAAGAGCAAACAGGATAAAATTCCGCTTGAAATGGGACCCAACCCATTTCATCCGGCTGCGCCGGAACCGCAGAATTTTACCGCGACTTCCGTGAATAAATCGTATCTTTCTTGTTTTGCACTCTTTTTTTCTCTAGAGAAAAAAAGCCTGCGCTGAAAAAAAGAGTCGCCCGGAAGAGGGAGGAGGTTTCGCATGAGGCCGACAAGCGGCCTCGCTCAAACCCTCCCTCCTCCGGACCTCCTCCTCCCTCCCAACACGGGGAGGATTTCTCTTTTTTGACGTCACTTTCGCGCAGTAAAGTATGATAAAATCGTACGCAGGCGAAAAGATTAAGCGACCGACAAAACCGTCGGTATATGTAAGATAAAATAAAAAAATCAGCACGAATCGCCGACACCCCATCGTCTCGCAGACGTTCCTTTTGCTGACTTCATAAACTGCTGAACGGGAAAACGAAGAATTTGAAAGAACTTAACGTACGCGACGTTATCTTTCCTCTAAAGAAGACCGCAGCGCGTCGGAGGGAGGGGGTTGACTGGGGGAGGGAGGGCTTTGAGCAGGGATGCTCCGCATCCCGATGCGAAACTGCCCGCCTTCCCCCAATCGACTCTTTTTTTCAGCGCAGGCTTTTTTTTTCTAGAGAAAAAAAGAGTGCAAAACAAGCAGGAGCAGTAACAATACCCTTCGCTTTACGAACGTGGTTTATTTGCTTCAACACGTACCCCCGTTATTTGTATTGAGAAATTTTTCTCAAAACGCTTGCATTGCCCCGGAAAATGTGTTATACTTCATATCTGTACGATGTTTTCGCCCCGCGCACCCTCTCAGGCGCGGAGGCGGGGAACCGTCACGCACGGCGCGCCCCACGCGACGGGGTGACGGTATATAGAGCGGTCGTTCCGCTTGCGAACACAATATTTCACAGAAAGGGAAAAAAGATGCCTAACATCAAATCTGCGAAGAAGCGCGTAAAGGTTACCGAAGCGAAG